>JBFKDP010000047.1:0-16861 GCA_041619575.1 Litorivivens sp. | reverse complement strand
TCTTCCCCCGGGAGCACTGGAATGCGCTGCACCTGCAAATTATCTATTACGGTCGCGAATTCTGTTCAGCACGTAGCTGCGACGGCACCATCTGTGAAATTTGTCGGGCTTGCTACCCCAAGCGCAAAAACCCGGTCAAAACGCTGAAGGCCTGATGCTGCCGATCATTGCAAGCGTTGATGCCCAGCGCAAACGCCGTGAACTCAAGCAACCAATCTGCTATCCTTCGCTGCCCTGATTTCAGCGGCGGCAACAATGACCAAACTCTACGGCATCAAAAACTGCGACACCGTTCGCAAAGCCCGAAAGTGGCTTGAGCATGAGGCGGTAGCACACGAATTCTGCGACTTCCGGGAAGACCCTGTTAATGCCGAGCGACTGAGTCGCTGGCACAGCGCTGTTGGCGACAGCCTGCTGAACAAGCGCAGCACCACTTGGAAGCAGCTCAGCGAATCTCAGCGCTCTGCGACCTCCTCTGCAGAGCTTGTCGCACTGCTGGCGGAACATCCCACGCTGATCAAACGACCCGTACTTGAACACGATGACCAGGTCTCGATCGGTTTCTCGGCTCAACATTATTCTGAAATTTTTCAAACCCAGTAGCAGGTAGAACTATGACAACTTCACTTTACAGCGTTGGCATCGGCGTCGGCACACACAACAGCAAAGGCGAATGGCTGGAGGTCTTCTATCCTCAGCCTCTGCTTTCCCCCTCGGCCGACGTCGCCCAGGTACTGATTGAGACATTGGCCTTTAGTGGCGGCAACCACGCCATTAGCTTGGACTCTGCACGCATGATTGCCCTAAGCGAAGCATTGAAATCCGTAGATCAAAAACTCGCGGCGGTGTGCGCAAAACTCTCTTCCAGCAAACAGCCGTTGGTCGCAACAGTGCTGAGCACTGACGAAGCACCAAGTTCAGTACCTGAAGTCTACCTGAAGTTACATTTGCTCTCTCATCGTTTGGTAAAACCCCACACCACCAAGCTCGACGGCATGTTTGGCGTCCTGCCTAATGTTGCCTGGACTAGTCAGGGCGCCGTTGCCATTGATGAGCTGACAGAACGTCAGCTTGAGGCGCGTCTGAAAGGTGAGCTGCTGGAAGTGATGTCCGTCGACAAGTTCCCCAAAATGGCTAATTATATCGTTCCCGCAGGCGTCCGCGTCGCTCACACTGCCCGTGTTCGCCTGGGCGCTTATCTAGGCGAGGGTACAACCATCATGCATGAGGGTTTTGTGAACTTTAACGCCGGCACCGAAGGCCCAGGCATGGTCGAAGGCCGAATTTCTGCAGGCGTGGTACTGGGTGCCGGCTCGGATCTCGGCGGCGGTGCTTCCACCATGGGAACGCTGTCAGGCGGCAACAATGTCATCATATCACTGGGCAAAGAATGTCTGGTCGGCGCCAACGCCGGTGTTGGCATACCACTCGGAGATCGTTGCACAGTAGAGGCTGGGCTCTATATAACTGCTGGCAGCATCGTCGCCATGATCGATGATCAGGGCCAAGCGGTGAAAAATGTTAAAGCCCGCGAGTTGGCCGGTCAGTCGGATCTGCTGTTCCGCCGCAACTCTAAAACCGGAGCGATTGAAGCGCTTACGAACAAGTCGGCCATCGAACTTAATGAGGCGCTGCACGCGCACAACTAATGGCTACCCCCTTGTGACGCTCACGAGGGGGATTTGCACCTCATCTCTTCCAAAACGCTTTACAGGTTGAATTAGTGGTCACTCAGGATTGTGCCGCTAGCTCGCACTGATCGCGCCGCCTGGAAATCGGGCGATGCCAGGTAATCAATGGTACCGCCCTGCTCCAGAAACTGACTGACCTGTATTTCAATTTCACGGCGCAACTGCTCCTGGCTGGTTCCCGCTTGTTGATGACTATAATCCATCATTTTGCTCCCGCTTGAAAACATTGGAACTCACACTAGGCTGAGTCCATGACGCCAATAAGACCAATGGATTAAATTTCAGTTGCTATAACCACAGGGAGAAAACGGCGGCCGACAACGAACGCTGTCGGCCGGAAGGTACTAGGCCATTTCATCGGCCATTTCACGTAACTTGTTTTTCGCAACCTTATCGAGCGTAGCCCTGGGGAATTCATCCACAAAGTAAACGGCTCGAGGCACCTTGAAATCAGCTAGATTGGCTTTGCAGTGGTCAATAATCTGCTGGCCAAAGGCCTCATTATCTTCCGGCGCCCCCATACCTTTGATCACAAAGGCGACGGGGACCATATCCAACATCTCGTGGGTCTTGGCGACAACAGCAATTTCAGCGATCCCCCCAACCTGCATACAGGTTTCCTCAACCTGACGGGCAGAGACATTTTCTCCGCCAACCTTCAGAGCATCTTTATCTCGATCGCAGAAATAGAAGTGCCCTTCGTCACCAACCCTCACCATGTCACCGGTCTTGAACCAACCATTGTCAGTAAAAGCCTTGGCGTTGGCTTCCGGGTTGTTGTAATACTCTAGGAAGAGCTGAACGCCACGAATGCCGTGTACCCACAGCTCACCGATCTCATCCTTGCCGCATAGCTTGCCACTATCAGGATCAACCACAGCAAAACGGTAGCCCGGCGTCGGTTTACCAATAGAGCCCTGTGGCCACACCTGATTAAAGTCGGAACGCGTGGCATGAATCACGGTTTCCGTCATGCCCCAGCAGGCCAGAATATCCATATTCAGCCAGCCTTTGATTTCGTTCCAGATGATACCCAACGCACCGACTTTCAGCGTGTGCGCGGGCACCGGCTGGGCTCCAATCGCTTTGAACACGAAGGGAATCAGAGAAACATGAGTAACCTTATGCTTGTTGACCACTTCCCAGAAGCGGCTCGAGGAGAATTTTGGCTGCAGTACAACCGTGCCGCCACAACCCAAAGTGCTCCAGAACGCCCAGCTCTGAGCGTTGACGTGGAAGAATGGGAGGAAGGCCAGGTAGGTATCGTCGCCGGTCATGTTCAGGTTGATCGGACCGGTGCGGCCAGCCCAAAGCGCATTGGCATGGGTGTGTACAACCGCTTTTGGCAATGACGTCGTGCCAGAGGTGAACATAATACCGGCAGGTAGCATCGGCTCGGCGGGCCGCTCAGGCATGTCTTCAGCATTGCCAAACAGGCTATCAAATGCATCAAGCCCGTGTCCGAGGCTGGCCTCTTCGGCAGCTTCGCCGGAATTATCCGCCGTTACGGCAATCCACTGGACGCCCTTTGCATTCTCGCGAATTTGATCGACAAACTTGGGTTGGGTAATTGCAGCAACGGCGCCTGTGTGATTGGCGAAATATTCTATTTCACCGCCGACAGAGCGCGTGTTGGTAGTTACCGCCACTGCTCCAAGTTTGGCACAGGCATACCAGGTCAGCACCATCTCGGGACAGTTCTCGGCGTGAACCAGAACCTTGTCGCCCTTCTTGATGCCCTTGGCATGCAAACCGGACGCAAGAGCCGACGTCTCATTGTCGAACTGTTTGTAGGTCCAGGTTTTGTCTTCACCTGATACCGGTTCCCAAACGAAAAAGGGATGGTCAGGCTTATGAGTCGCCCAGTGGCGCAAAAGCTGGGGAATATCCTGATCGGCAAATTCGTACTGTGCTGCAGCGCTTGCTACGTCAAAATCGATGCTCATCGTGCCCTCTGTTTTATCGTTTCAGTTCGTAATCTGAAGGTGGTATCACTGGCCCAGTAATGTGACGCTATAGGGTAGTCAAGCAGGCTGTGCGGCACTATGACTTTTCCCGTCAATTTGCTCTGGCCGTGAGCGTATCTGCCACTCCTGATAGATACACTGCGAAAGCGAAGAGCTTACGCAAATGTCTGGTAGAATGGCATTAACGAATGGCAAGGTAGTTGAAGGTATGTCCCGCCCCGAACAGGCAAGTCCCACATTGAAGCTCGCGATGGATCTGATCCAAGAGCAGTCCGTCACACCAGACGACGCTCAATGTCAGGCGATGATGATGCAACGCCTCGAAGCGATCGGCTTTGAGTGTACAGAATTGAATTTTGGTGAGGTCAAAAATTTCTGGGCCGTGCGCAGGGGCTCTACAGATGGACCACTGCTGTGCTTTGCCGGCCACACCGACGTGGTACCCACCGGCCCTGAAAGTGAATGGCAGACCCCTCCCTTTGAGCCGGCACTGAAAGACGGCTATCTCTTTGGGCGTGGCGCTGCCGATATGAAGGGCAGCCTTGCAGCGATGGTAACCGCCTGTGAAGATTTCATTGCCAGCTCACCCGACCATCGCGGTCGCATTGCCTTTCTCATCACCAGTGATGAAGAAGGCCCCGCCGTTAATGGCACAGTCAAAGTTGTCGAGTGGCTTCAGCAACAGGGAGAGCAGATTGATTGCTGCCTTGTCGGAGAACCATCGTCTACTGAACGCGTTGGCGATATTATCAAAAATGGACGTCGAGGTTCGCTGGGCTGTCGCATGACAGTCAACGGCATTCAGGGCCACGTCGCCTACCCCCACCTCGCTAAAAACCCGGTACACTTGGCCGCGCCTGCGATCGCAGAACTTGCCGCCACCGAATGGGATCAGGGCAATGACCATTTCCCGGCGACCAGTTTTCAGGTCTCAAATATCCACGCCGGAACCGGGGCAACCAACGTGATACCAGGGACTATGGAAGTGGTATTTAATTTCCGCTTTTCGACCGAAACCAATGCCGACGAATTGAAATCACGCACCCGCGCTATCCTCGACAAGCACGGTCTCGACGCGGAACTCGACTGGAACCTCAGTGGTGAACCTTTTCTAACGGCAGAAGGCGAATTGGTAAATGCAACAGTGGCTGCCATTAAAGACATTACCGGTTACGCCGGTAAACTGTCGACCGCTGGCGGCACCTCTGACGGTCGATTTATTGCTCCCACCGGCAGCCAGGTGGTTGAACTCGGACCGGTCAACGCCACTATTCACAAGGTCGATGAGTGCGTACGCTACGAGGACCTCGATACGCTGTCGAGCATCTACCAGAGAATACTGCAGCGCCTGCTCGGCTAGGTTCAGCGCCAGACCTAAGACTGGCGCTTGAAACTTTTCAAGGCATATACATCAAAGCGCACCGCCTTGCCTTTGATCGCCATCGTCGGTTGGCGGTCAGCGAGCGGCGGCGCCTTGAGCGCCCGTTTAACGACCACCCGATAGGTCGCAGCTGCAAGGGCCCGCTCCAATAGCTCCGTATCATCCGGACCGTGCCCAAGTAGGCTCTGAAAAAGTTGCATCTCTTTTTTGACGAGGGCGGCTTTACCCGAGACAGCAAACATCGGATCCAGATAAATCACCTCCGCCAAACCCTCTTGCGCGAGTAGCGGCAAGTGCTCTTCGGCTCTCCCCTGCTTCAGCGAAATCCTAGCGGCATGTTCGTTGAAGCCAGGCGCTGAACGCAGACGATTCATGGCATTGTCCAACAGCGCACCTGCCACCGGGTTTTCTTCAATCATGGTTACTGGATAGCCTGCCGCCATAAGAATGGCACTGTCACGTCCTAGGCCGGCAGTGGCGTCGATAACGCGTGGACGCGGGAGCCCGCCACCCACGGCTTTAATAAGCAGTTCCGGGCCGCGCCGAGGTTTGTTCATAGCACTGACAAAGTCGACAAAAACAGGATGTTCTCGGGCACCAAGGCGGCCGAGCTTCAGGTAGTCACCGTCCAATCGCAAATACAGCCCCGGGCGTTTCACTTTGTCTGTGGAGCTAAAGTCTTCTGAGGAAACGTCTTCTGAGTTATAGTCAGCGGAGGTATAAACCGGGATATTTAATTGTGCCGCCAGCTGGCGCGCTTGCTCCCAGACGAGAGCATCCGACGCCTCTTGCACAAAGCAAAGCTCAAGAGCGGAAGTTGATCTGGAAGCGTCTGCCATTACGCGGCTGCCCAAGGAAATCGACAAAGGTCTCAAACAAAGGGCCCGGCGGAGGCTCGGCCTGCAAGTTGCCCTGATAGTGGCCATTGGCCGTAAAGACCACCTTACCTGACAAGCGCAGCGCATTATCCGGGTTGACCTGCAAAACGAAGCGGCCTCCCTCACAACTCAGAGAACCGCTGATTTCACGCAACTGCGACAAGCCTTCGATATTACCTTCAAACTGGTCCAATAGAACTGTGCCCTGAGCACTGGCGCAGGTATTATCTTGCACGATCGCTTCCTCAACGCTCAATGCAATCACTGTATTGACGCCCAGCGGCGGAATATCCAGCAGCTCACGAAGTGCATCGAATTCCACTCCTGCCTTTAGGTTCCGCAAGACAGCTCCGTCCTCGGACAGCCCGACTCTGGCAGACAATGCAGCTGGCTCCAGCAGTGAAATCGCAAGCGGCGTACCGCCAAAAAGCCCGGTAAGTGAGGGGCTGACTTTCACATCGCCCAAGCGCAAGGCACCCAACTGCACCCAATCAAGACGCACCGCCCACAGAGACCCGCTTAGCGCCGAACGAGATACGCCCTCGGGCAATGGGATAAAACCCCCCATGAGCCGCACAGGAAAAGTTAGCGGCAATGCCAGCAGAAATACGACTCCATAGATTAGCAACGCGCGCTTGATGGTCACGATGCGGATTCCAGTGTCATACGAACGGATACGCGACCCGGCTGCGGCAATTGCCCCATTGTCAGCGAATCAATGATCATTCCTTGTTTTTGTAGCTCATCAACAAAGCGAATAAAGGATTTATAATCCGCGTCTGCGAGAAAGACGTTGTAGCGACCCTCGCCGGACGGCTCAATTCTGGATATCGCCAGTGCCAGCGACGATGCAGAGCGCGTGACTAACTGTTCCGGCGAACCCCTTAAAGCGTTTCCGACCTGGCGGCCGGACTGCCGGTGGGCTTGAATCGTTGCCGCAGCGGACTGCATCCACTCTAGTGTTTGCAATCGACCCTCGTAGCGCTGCTCTGCTGTGCTGCGCCAGGACAACAGGGGTTGCCAGATTGCCAGCCAAATGATTAGAGGAATACCGACAGCTACGCCAATGTACACCGTGCGGCGTTCGCTTTCAGTGCGCTCACTAAGTTTCCAGTCAATATTTCGCCAATCCATTATTGAGCCGCTCCCTTGCTGATATTGAGCTGCCCACTTATCAATTCACCATTTTGACGAAAGGTTCCGCGACTGACCTCAAGCTCTTGTGCCTGCAATTTATTGCTGAAAGTATCAATAACCGCGTAGTTTGACGCATCAATCGCCAGACGAAGATTGCCGCTGGCGTTCTGAAAAACCAACTGCGTGACCGTAATTGCAGACTGATCCGTATAAGCCGCCGATACTTTCGTCAATAAGGGCAACAGTCCCCCATCACCGGCTTTACTTTCCAGTGCGTTTAGCTGACTCTTCATCTGACTGCGCGCATTCACAACCCGGCGCGCCTCAGGAAAGGTTTCGCGATAAAGCGCTTCCGCCGCCGAATCCAGCTGCTGGGCCCGCTGCGAATCGTGGATAGCGGACACCGCTAACAGAGCCCAATGCAAGACTAACACCAGCAGCGCCGCTAGGGCGGGCCACTTTACCATCGCCAGGGTATCATGCACGGCATCGTGGAGAGCGTAGTTGCCCTGACACAGGTTATTTGCCGGCATTGAAAAATGACGCGCACTCGCATCCAGGAGAGAGGCCACCTCCTGTCGTTCACAGGAAGCAAACTCAGCACTGATTTCTGCATCTGCCGTCGTCAACAACAGCGGTGGTGCATCCTCAAATTTCTGAACTGTCCACCAGCATGCAAACAGAGCATGTTCAAGACTGGCTGCTGCATTAACAAGCTGGGCTACACTGCGGCGACTATCCTGGAATACCACTCCCGGTTCGAAGGCTGCGTAGTCTGGCAGCACTGCACGCACCCGCAAGCCCGAAGACTGCAGCCATGAGCTCCACTGCTCCATATCTGGCTTACTGACAACCCAGACTTTGCAGGGCACACCCGCCCGGATTTTTTCGTGGGCGATATGAACGCTGTCAAGTTCGCCGCTGAGCTTCTCCTCAATCTGGTAGGGTAAGGCAGCTTCTGCACTCGCACCGGCAATCGGCAGAGTCACCGACAGCTGGGAAACGCGCTCGCCCGGCACCAACACGACGCAAGGTGAGTTGCGGCTGTGCTGTTGCAGCACCTCAGAGATTTCACCGAGCTCGACGGCACCGCGGTCCAGTACACGTCGCTGGGCGGTATCCCACAACAACCACTCGCCACTGAGCGCTTCGTCCGGTTCCGGGCTGCTTAATTTTAGTAAGAGCGTCTCGCTCAAAAGAGTTCTCCATAACGACGCGACCGAACGCTGGATGTGTTATTAGCCATCGTTATCAGCGAGCTTAAACTGAATTGCGTGTCGCGGTACAAGACGTTAATTGTGGCATGAAAGTAACTAGACTGCACCGCCAGCTTGTCGCGGTAGTCTTCCGGTAGTTCCTTGCCCGCCAGTATCGGGTCTGTCAGAAACTGATCGACATTTTCCCAACCATCCTCAGGGCGCTGTTTAAGCAATTGGGTCGCATCCTCAACGCTGATGGCGGACGCCAACAGAGCCACTAGCAACGGCGCTTGCTCGGCCTTCAGCGTATTGACATTAATAGTCGTTGCGGTAGTGGGCAGGCTGCAGAAGACCTGATTGAGTGTGTCAATTTCCTTGTTCTCAAACTCCATCAACAAGTTTAATTCGCTGGTGCTGACAAAGAAGCCATTGGCTGCCTGAAAAGCCAAATCACGGTCGCTGTAATCGAGGTCTTCGGCGCCATACAAACCATTGGGTTGCAGGTCTTCGTCCAACCAATCCTGCACCCGATCCCGCAGTTGCTCCGCCCGCGCACGTTCAAACCCATAGAGTTCAAGCACACTGATAAACTGTTTTTCATAGGCAGTCGCTACCGTCTCCGCCTCGCCAGGATTTCGAACAACCAGTAAATTATTCAGATTAAAACAGGCACTGGCATCCGTGATGCGGCCCTGCAACAAGCCGCCGTCGATGGGGAAAATGGCCTCTTCAGTGGCCCAGGCCTGCCCCAGATGTATGCGCTCTTCGTCAGCAACCTGATTCAACAGTGCAAGCGCCAGTTGCTCACCACCCAAGGCATACCAATAGGCCTGAGTATTCTGTCGCTGGTTGTCGACGCGCTTAACATTGAAGCGCAACTGTTCATTAATCTGCACAGCAATAATCGACAGGGTTGCCACAATCAACAGCACAAAAATCAATGCGGCGCCCTGCTCACGGTGCTTCATCAGCACCTCCCGAAGCCACCAGTGCAACAACCTCGACAACGCCCCAACGCTCCGTGTCCAAGCGCAGAAGCACTGCCTCAGGCAAGCCTGGAGCCGTGTTATTCAGTCCACTGTTCGCCGGCGGCCATTCGCTTTGCCATTTGCTCTCATTGTAAAAACTGAAGTCCGCCGCAAGGACACCACCCAGCATTTTTTGCTTGCGCCACTCGGTATTGGTGACCGGGTCGGGAACAGCGGCGCTATAGCGAAATAGCTGCTTGTCTTCAATCGCATAGCGGATTCGCTCCAATGAGCTGCTCAGGGTTTCCCCTGGCAAGAGGCGCCGACCGTCGCGGGTAAACTCCAGCTGATAGAGATCCCCTTCAGCAAAGCTCAGCAAGGCCGCCGGCTGGCGAGTGCCATATTCATCGCGGCCAATTCGATCGAGCATCTGTTCCATATCGCGCCGCATCAGCGTAGACGACAGGGCCATTTCTTCCAGGCTCTGGCTGCTGCTGCGCAGATGTTTTTGATTATCGAGCGAGGTTCCCAGCAATGTACTCGACAGCAGCGCAAGCACTGCAAGAATGCCAACCGCAATCAGCAGCTCAATCAGGGTAAGGCCGCGCTCGCGAACATTCATTTGCCCGCTCCGGCAAAAGCACTCAGGCTCGCCAGTGGTGCATCGTCGGGATCATCGTAGACATCAAGATCAAGACGTACGATCTCCGCCGTATCAGTTTTGTTAAGAGTGATTTCCCAAGTGAACTCGTAGGGGCCCTGAATCGATTTTCCGGAATCACTCTTGAGGCCCCCTTCCAGTTGGTACAACAGAAGCTGATTGTGGGCCAGCGTTGCCGCAAACTGGCGACGGGCAAGCTCATCAACATGCAAAGCGCTGCTGCCAATGACCTTTGACAGGGATACTGCACCCAAGGCAAACAGCATCAGTGCGACCATGATTTCCAGCAGGGTAAAGCCGCGCTGTTTCATTCGGCTTGCTCCAGCGTCAGGCTGTCATTCAGACTCAATTCCAGCCCTTGGCCATCCCGGATAATCAGAATAAAGGGAGAAACCTGGCCGTCATTGGTAAATAGAATCTGGGGCGTCTGATAGTCCTGAGACAAATCTAACAACTTTTTCGCGCTTTCAAGATACATTTCATAGCGGCCAGCCGCCGTCTGAAGCGATTCCAGGCGGGAGTCACTTTGGATTTCCCAACTAGATTCACTGCGCTTTACTAATTGCGGCTTGCCGCCCTGCCACAAAACGCCATAACTGGTACCAGTAAATACAGCTTCCTGTCGTGCGTAGCGAAAGAAGGCCACCATGCGCTCAGAAAATTGCCGCATTTCTCTCTCGCTATTATCGGAGGGCAGGGTCAGCACAGCGGCAGCGCTCAACAAGCCAATGATGAGCAAAACCAGCATCAATTCCAGCAATGTCATACCCTGCTGGAAGCGCCGGTCTACAAAGCGAGATTTACCAGTTGCCGATATCACCGGCTAAGCCCTCACCCCCTTCGTCTCCGTCAGCGCCGGTTGAATAAAGGTCATAGGGGCCGTGTTCCCCTGGCTGAAGGTACTGATAAGGATTTCCCCAAGGATCCTGGGGCAAACGTTTTATGTAGCCATCACTGCGATAGTTTCGTGGCTCGGGTGACGAAGTGGGCTTGTTAACCAGAGCATCAAGACCTTGATCTGTACTGGGATAAACGTGGTTATCCAGTTTGTACATATCCAGCGCCTGTTCAAGCACAGAAATATCCGCGCGTGCCTTTTCCACCATCGCTCGATCCTGATTCTGCAGCACGTTGGGCGCCACGATTGACACCAACAGACCTAGAATCACAATGACGACCATGATTTCCAGCAGAGTAAAACCCTGATGTCGCAAACTTACACGGTTAAACACACTACACCTCACTTAAAAACCAGATAAATTATTCAACTGTAAAATCGGCAGTAGAATCGCCAGTACTATTCCCAGTACGATAACGCCCATAACAACAATGAGTATGGGTTCGAACAAGCTGGTCATTATGCCAACTCGCATTTCCAGTTCTCTGGCCAGGTTGTCGGCGGATCGCTTCACCATCGCGTCAAGTTCACCGCTCTGCTCGCCGCTGGCAATCATGTAGACCGCCATAGGGGGCAATTCGCCCATCTGTTGAAGGGAAAAGCTGAAGCTTTTTCCTTCGCGTACATCGTTGGCGACGTCTGCCATACCCTGCTGAAGATGAAGGTTATTCAGCGTTCCAAGGCCAACCTTGATGGCTTCAATCAATGACACACCACTGGCCAGCAGGATCGCCAATGTATGCAGTAAGCGTGCGGAATCGACTGTCAGCAGGACATCGCCAACCACTGGCAATCGCAGGAGTTTTTTATGAACGCGCTCACGTCGAGTTGCATCTCGCATCCACCAGCGCCCGGCAATCCCAGCCAGAAACAACAGCAAAACGGCTGGCAACCAATAAGTCACCATCGCATCACTGACAACTATCAATATCCGCGTCAACAGCGGCAGAGTTTGACCGTAGTGATCAAACTGCGCCACGACTTTGGGCACCACATACACCATCAGCACTGCTATCACGCCTACCGCAACGACAGTCAACGCAAGCGGATAGACCAGCGCTTGCATCAGTGTTGCCCGAAGCTTTTGAGAGTCTTCCGTGTAATCCGCCAACTGGTTCAGGACAAGTCCCAGGTCGCCGGATTGTTCCCCCGAGGCCACCAATGCGCGGTATACCGGTGTAAAGACGCGGGGGAAGTCGCCCAAACCGTCTGCCAGACTGTGGCCTTCGAGGACGCGACTTCGCAGGCTCATGACAACCGACTGCAAGCGGCGATGACGCGTTTGCCGAGCCGTGGCGTGCAATGCCTCCTCGAGTGGAATGCCGGACTGGACCAGCGTCGCCAAATGGCGGGTAAACAACGACAGGTCTGCAATGCTGATACGCTGTAGAAAACTCAGTCCGCCCTGCTCACCGGACTGCTTCTTTTGTGAGGCACTAACTTCAACCGGGATTAGCTGTCGTTCGCGTAGCTGTTGGCGCGCCAGTCGGTCTGAATCGGCTTCGAGAATGCCGCGTTGGCGTTTGCCTGCAGAATCCAGGGCAACATAATCAAAGGCCGGCATCTGCGGATTCCTCGCGCACACTGCGCAGCACTTCGTCGATACTGGTCACGCCATCGAGTACCAGACGCCGGCCTTCATCCAACAATCGCGTCATCGCACCGCGAGCCGCATCGACAATGGCCTGTTCACCTGCGCCATTATGGATCAGTTCGGCAACTTTTCTATCGATTGTCAGCAATTCATAGATACCACTGCGCCCACGGTAGCCCGTGTGGTGACACTCGTCGCAACCCTTGGGCAGATAGGCGGTTGAGCCGGCAAGGCTTTTGTCACCCAGTAAGGCCGCTTCGGCCGTGTCCATCGCATGCGCTTCACGACAATGTGTGCACAGTTTACGTACCAGTCGCTGGGCCAGAATTCCCTTCAAGCTTGAAGAAATCAGATAGGGTTCGATGCCGATATCCACGAGCCGTGTTATCGCACCCACCGCATTGTTGGTGTGCAGCGTCGACAACACCAGGTGACCGGTCAAACTCGCCTGCACCGCTATCTCCGCGGTTTCAGCATCGCGAATCTCACCTACCATTACGACATCTGGATCCTGCCGCAAAATAGCACGCAGACCGCGCGCAAAAGTCATCCCTACCTTGGTGTTGACCTGGGTCTGGCCAATACCATCGACCGCATATTCAATGGGATCTTCGACGGTAAGAATATTGCGAATGCGATCATTTAGCAGCGTCAATCCCGCATAGAGCGTCGTGGTTTTACCCGAGCCCGTGGGCCCCGTCACCAGAATAATGCCGTTCGGATTTTTGAGCAGCTGAGTGAATTTTTCCAGGGTGCCCGCAGGCATACCCAAATGCAGCAGGTCAATCCGGGCTGCCTGCTTGTCCAGCAAGCGCATAACCACGCGTTCGCCGTAGCTCGAGGGAATCGTCGAGATTCGCACGTCAACTGAGCGGCCGGCAATTTTCAAAGAGACGCGGCCATCCTGCGGAACACGCTTTTCGGCAATATCGAGCTTGGCCATAACCTTGATGCGTGAAACCAGTAAGGGCGCCAAACGCCGATTAGGGCTCAGAACTTCTTGCAAAATGCCGTCGACCCGCAGCCGCACGGACATGGCCTTTTCGTAGGTCTCAATATGGATATCCGAAGCACCCAACTTCAGCGCTTCAGCAAACAGGGCATTAATAAGACGAATTACCGGAGCGTCGTCTTGGGATTCCAGCAAATCCTGCGACTCGGGCATGGCTTCAATCAGCTTGTCGAGGTCGACTTCATTGCTAATATCGCCGATCGCATCCATGCCACCACTGCCACTTTGCTGCTGGTATTCTGCGTTGATTTTCTCAGCGAGAATTGCCGATTCACAAAGCGTTGCATGAACAGGTTTATCACTGACGCGACGAACCTCCACCAATGCCTCCGCCGGCGTTTCGGCGCAGTAAAGCAGATCGACTACCTCTGCATTACCGGTAATCAGAACCTGATTTTTGCGTGCGTAGGAATAAGACAGCATGTCACGCCTCAGCGGGTTTCGCCCTGGAATTTCTGACTACCGCCCTTCTCCAGTTTCGGCAGCATACCCTCTGGAGAGGGGTCAAGCCCTGTCCAGGCTGGCAGCACGGGAGCCTGGGCATCAGGAAACAGATTGACCCCGCCGTCGAGCATCATCATCTGCTGTGCGCGAATGTAATTGTATTTGTCAGAGGACAAACCTCGCAGCGTATTCGAATCACGCACAATTGTCGGACGGATAAACACCATCAGATTGCGTTTGACCTTCTGGGTGCGGTCGGCCCGGAAAAGACGCCCGATGATAGGCATATCACCCAGTATCGGCACTTTCTCGGTGGATTCTTGAATATCGTCATCGATCAGGCCGCCCAGTACCACGGTCTGACTGTCATTGACGAGAACCGTCGTGCTGATGGTGCGCTTGTCAGTAATAATGTCAGATGCCGACAAGCCGCTGAGCGAAGACACTTCCTGTTGCAAACTCAACTGAACTGCATCGCCTTCGTTAATCTGTGGCGTTACCGTCAGCTTGATACCAATTTCCTGGCGAGTGATAGTCTGGAAGGGGTTGGTATTCGTCGAGCTCGCAGTCGACCCAGTAATAACCGGCACTTCACTACCCACCAGAATGGAGGCTTCCTGATTGTCCAGTGTCAGCAGGCTTGGCGTCGACAGGATATTGGATTCGGTGTCACTCGCAAGCGCTGTCATCAACGCGCCAAAGCTGAAACCGCTTTCATTGATCTTGCCGATACCCAGCGAAACACCCTGCAGGCTGCCCAGCACTGCGGACAGCGCATCGCCACCAGCGCTGGCGGCACCGGCCACGTTGAATATACCGGCCGGCGTGGCGGAACCGAAGTTCACGCCTCCGATGGGTGCGGTACCGGATGGGTCGCCGCGAAACAGCCACTGCACGCCAAGCTCCTTCGCCCGACGGTCTGTTAGTTCAATAATAATCGCCTCAACCAATACCTGAGCACGCCGGATATCCAGCCGGGAGATAACGTCGCCCAGGTTACGGATAATATGCGGGCTGCCCGAAAGCACCACAGAGTTGGTCTGCTCGTGGGCTTCGATATTGATATTGCTCTTGGAAGCGGATTCCTTCTCGCCTTCTTGCTTCAGCATCGCCTCGCTGACGCTTTTCAGTACCGGAACCATATCCTGGGCTTTTGCGTAACGCAGGTAGTGAACACGGACATTGGCAGAGGTTGTGACTTCAGTATCGAGTTCCCTAATCAGCTTCTTCAAATAGGCCCGGGAATTTTGATCACCAAAGATAACCAGCGTATTGGTGCGCAGGTCCGAGGTAATGATGGGCTTGGGAGTGCCCTGCTCTTTGGCCTGATCATTGATCAGTTTGGTAAGAATACGCTCGAGTTCTTTGGCGGAGGCATTGCTCAGCGCCACAGTTTCCATCGACTGGGAATCGGCCTTGTCTACCTGCTGTATGATTTGCAGCAGGCGGCGCACGTTCGATTCGCGGTCGGTAATCAGAATAACGTTGGAAGCACTGTAGGGCGTGATGACGCCGGTGCGGTTATCGACCAAAGGACGCAGTGAGGGAATCAGTTTATCAACGTCGACATTCTGCACCTGAACAATACGGGTAATGATGGACTCACTCTGCAGCGACTCATCCCCCTCAACCTGAACCTGGATGCCTTCAATTTTCGCCGCCTGGTTGGGTATAACCTTGAGAATGCCACTACCCATATCCACCACTGAAAAGCCGCTGACACCGAGCTGCAGGAGAAACACTTCATACAGTTCGGAGGCCGTCAGCAGACGCGGGCTCTTGATATTGACGTCACCCTTAACCCGGTCATCAACAACAATGGTTTTGTTGGTTAACTTCGAGACCGTATTGATAAACTCGCGAATATCAACACCGCGCATATCCAGTTCAAAGGTTTCTTCTGCCACCACCGGCTTCGGTGCAATACAAAGGACTATGGCTAGCACGCCGAGAGCAAGCCAGGAATTTCTCATCATAGGTTTAGTCTTATCGTCTGTTGCTGGCCGTTGCGTATAATTTCTACTTCTACGCTTTGACTGTTGTTAACCGAGTTTAGCAGATCACTGACGGCCGCTTCACCCACTCGCTGACTATTGATTGAAACGACAAGATCGCCGGGCTGCAGTCCCAGCTGGCCGAACAATCGTTTATCTCTTCCCGGCTGCACTGCAAAGCCTACAGTCTTGCCGCCTTCGATCTTCGGTTGCGCAGAGATGTACCGAGTCAAACGCAAAGGATTGGTGTTCAAGGTCTGCCTGGGATCACCAATCAGGCGGCGAATTGATGGATCATTTAGGTCGACACTCGCAGCACTGCTATTGCCGCGACTGACAACCTTGATGTCACTACCGCGTGCATTGGAGCGTGCCAGCTGATCCAGTTCAATTTTTTCCCGGCCACCGGATCTGGAAATAATGGCATATTCGGCCGCGACCGCCACCAGAGTGATATCCTCGCGAACATCGAGCTTGTCGCCCACTTTATAGGCATATTCCTTGCCGTCATGCTTGAGAATTGCAACGCCCTGCTCGCCGCCAACCACAACACCCAGAAGATTGATGCGAAGGTTAGTGCGCTTTACCGAGTCGCTGTCTATCACGGCAGTCGGCGCGGATTTTACCGCCTCGCCAAACAGTGGAACCTTTGTCAGTGCAGCCAAATCGTAGGCTGGCTTGGCTGAAGCCTTGGCGGTCATCGCTGCCGGTGTTCGAGCGGCTTGCGGAATGGGCTCGTCAACCGCCAAGGAAAGCAGCTCCCAACACAGTAGCGCACTCAACCAGCCCGCCAAAGCGAGCAGGCAAGCGCTGACAACTGAAACGAGTCGTTGAACTGACAGCATAAAAACGGTATTAAACCTCACTCTTGTGAAATCGCCCCTGAATCCATTCACGGCGATACCATACTGGGGACACCAACATCTAATGGTATTATATAGCGGAAAGCCCTCAAGCTTCTCCTGCGAACCGGCGCAAGAACCAATGACCGGGCGGCGATTATAAAGAGTCTTTATGAATTTTCCGTTACTATACGC
>JBFKDP010000046.1:0-16985 GCA_041619575.1 Litorivivens sp. | reverse complement strand
CGCCGCTTCAGCAGGCGGCACAATCCAGCAACCATCACACTTTTTCCCGCATCGGAGGTTGTACCCTGAATCATCAGGGTTTTATGACTTGGATTCATGCCAACCATTGTTCATCAAGACGTCATTAAGTTCACAGCGCTGCGCCCATTGCTGTTGCTCCAGCATGGGTGCGGAGTAAAAATCGTTGACCGGGCCAAGACAGAGGATAGCCAGCGGCTCGGCGTCAGCGGGCATCGACAGCAGAGCTTGCACCTCTCGGGGAGAAAACAGCGAAACCCACCCCATGCCCAGACCTTCAGCGCGCGCGGCCAACCACAGATTCTGGATGGCACAGGCCGTGGAGGCAATGTCCATATGCGGCATCGTGCGGCGGCCAAAAATATGGGGCTCACGCTCGCTCATTAAACTGACCACCAGGCACTCAGCGCAATCGCGAATGCCTTCTACTTTGAGCTGCATAAATTCATCGCCACGCGCGCCCAGGGCCTCTGCAGTTGCCGCACGCTCCTTCTGAACAGTTTGGTAAAGCGCTTCACGCAACGATGTATCGCTGATACGTATAAACCGCCAGGGCTGCATCAATCCGACACTGGGAGCCGCGTGCGCTGCCATCAGCAGTTGTTCGAGTGTTTCTTTCGGAATGGTTCCGCCGCAAAAGTGGCGCATGTCACGGCGCTCGAAAATGGCGCGATAAACCGCCGCCTTCTCACGGGCAGAAAATGTCTGCTCTGTCATATCGCTCATGCGTCGTCGGTCTCCGCCGGTACAAAGTAGCGTCGACCATTGTCTTCAGCGATGCTCAGCTTTTGATCGTAGAGATTTTGAAGTGCTGGAAGTTGCAGCATTTCGTCGGCCGGTCCCCAGCAGGCTTCGCCGTCTGGATAAAGCAGGATGGCGTGACTACACCAGCGCGACGCCAGATTGACATCGTGCAGGCACATACAGATTCCACGCTGGGCGCTGGCTTCGGCGGCCAGTAGTTTCATGATTTTGACCTGGTGCTTCAGGTCCAGGTGATTCGTCGGTTCGTCGGCTAGCCACACAGCAGGTTGTTGTGTCTTGGCGGTAGCGAAGGCCAGCCGCTGTCGCTCACCACCTGATAGTGTGCTCACCAGTCGGTCTTCGTAGCTGTGCAAAGACATGGCTGCCAGAGCCTGCCGCGCAATTTGCATATCATCGTCCGTTTCCACGTCCCACGGCGCCATATAGGGGTGGCGACCGATCAATGCGGTTTCCAGCACCGTGGCAGGAAAGCCGTCGAAGCGCTCCTGAAAAACCACGGCTATTTGCCGGGCAAGTTGCTTACGCCGATAGTCAGTCAGCGGTCGATTATTGAGTAATATCCTGCCCGAGCGAGGCTGGCGCAGACCTGCCAGCGTATGCAGGAGCGTTGTTTTACCGGCCCCATTGGGCCCCAGTACTGCCCAGCGTTGGCCGGGCTCGATCGTGAAGGAGAGTGCTCGCCCGTCAGCGCGAGCGGGGATATCGATAACGAGTTGCTCGAGGGTCAGGCTCACCATCATCGACTCCGATACAGCAAGTAGAGGAAGGTGGGTACGCCCAGCAATGCGGTAATCACCCCGGCCGGCAATTGTTCCGGTGCAATGCTGGTGCGGGCAAGCGTATCTGCCAATACCAGAAGGGCACCCCCGGCGAGTGCCGCCGCCGGCAGGATCTTGCGCTGGTCATTGCCCAAAACCAGACGCAGCATATGCGGTACGACCAGACCAATAAAACCAATACTGCCGGCCGTGGTAACCGCGCTGGCGGTCAGCAGGCTGGCACTGGCGTATATACTCCACTCCAGCGGGCGCACCGCAACCCCAAGTGCCGCGGCCTGCAGGGGGCCGCGCGCCAGAACATTCAGGCTGCGCCCCAGTGGCAGCAGTATCAGACTACTCAGGGCCAGTACGATCAGGGCTGGCCACGGGCTGCGGGCATAGGCCAGATCTCCCATCAACCAGTACAGCATGCCCGGCAACTGTTCGGTGGGGCCAACGGCTAGCATAAAAGTAATGACCGCACCCCAGCCGGAAGACACCACAACGCCGGTAAGCAGCAGACGTGTGGTTGTCCAGCTGCCACTGCCGTGGGAAAGCCCAAATACAAGAATGGCCGACGCGAGTGCGCCGGCAAAAGCCGCCAGCGAGACCGCAAAGGGTGGTAGACCCGCTAGCATGCTCAATAGCGCGGCTACGGCGGCGCCACCGGACAGGCCCAGTACATAAGGGTCGGCGAGGGGATTGCGCAGCAAGACCTGCATCAGTGCGCCTGCGACAGCCAGTAATCCACCGGCAGCAAATGCGGCCAGGGCGCGCGGCAATCACAACTCCAGGATCAGGGTGTTGTGTAGGGGCTGGCCATTGCCGGTGACTACCGCCCAGAGATCAGAGGCGGAGATGGCAATGCTTCCCAGGGAAATGCTGAGGCCGATACACGCCAGTGCGGCAATAGCCAGCCACAGCAGTGGCAGAGACTGTCTAGCGGCGGCCACGGGCCGTCTCCAGATGGGCGCAGAGCCGGGAAATACCATCGATCAAACGTGGACTCGGACGCTGAAGCGTGGACGGTGGTACAAAAAACAGGTTGTCGCGCTGTACGGCTAAAATGCTGGGGTATTCACGCCAGGCTTCCAGCCAGCCCGGATCGTCCTCGTCCATGCCGCCGGCAATAATCACCTCCGGATTCGCGCCCAGAACTGCCTCCAGACTGATACGTGGCGTTAAGCGCTCGAGTTCGCCAAAGACATTGTTACCGCCACAGACGGCGATAGCGTGGCCAATAAAATGCTGGGCATTGGCTGTCATCAGCGGATTGACCCAGACCTGATAAAAGGTGCGAACCGGTGCAGCATCGGCGTAGCGGTTGCGCAGTTGGCTAATGGCAGTGACAAAATTGTTCGCCGCGCGATTGGCAAAGTCTTCGCTGCCTGCCAGCACGCCGAGACGTTTAATGGTGCTTGCGATATCGTCGAAGTCGCGCTGGTCGCCGTGGTAAACCGGAATGCCGAAGTCTCGCAATTGCGCAACCTGCTCACGCGGGTTGCCTTCCTTCCAGGCGATAATAAGATCGGGCTTCGCGGCGAGAATGGCTTCCATATCAAAGCGGTCGTAGCTGCCGATTCGTGGCAGTGCTTTGGCTGCTTCGGGGTAGTCGCTGAAACTCACTGCTGCCACAATGTTCGTGCCTGCACCAGCCGCGTAGAGTAGCTCGGTCGCGCCCGGTGACAGGGCAATAATGCGCTGTGCCGGTGAGTCCAGACACACGCGATGCGCGATATCATCAGTGACGCAGCGTTGCTCGGCCAGGGCGAGTGGGCTGGTGAAACTCAGTGCTAGCAGAATGCCTGCAAGCAGACGCAGTGAACTTACCACTCGACGCCCTTGCGCGCCTTGATGCCGGCGCGAAACGCGTGCTTCTCGTCGGTGACTTCCGAGACGGTGTCAGCCAGATCCTTCAGCGCAGTAGAAGCGGCGCGACCGGTGATGATAACGGACTGTTCACGGGGTCTGTTGCTCAGTGCCTGAAAAATGCGTTCCTGAGATACCCAGCCGTATTTCAATACGTAAGTCAGCTCGTCCAGCAGAACGAGGTGAAGGCTTTCGTCCTCTAGCAGTTGCTCAGCTTTGCTCCAGGCCTCTTCGGCCGCCTGAATATCGCGCTCGCGATCCTGGGTTTCCCAGGTAAAGCCACTGCCCATAATGTGGAAGGGTACTTCGGGGCAACGCTGCTGGATAAAGTCACGTTCGCCGCAGTCCCAGGTACCTTTAATAAATTGCACGATGCCGGCTCTGTAACCGTGGCCGAGACAGCGGACCACGGTACCAAAGCCGGAGCTGGATTTACCCTTGCCGTTACCGGTCAGGACAATGAGTACGCCGCGCTCTTCGGTAGCCTGCGCGATTTTTTCGTCGACAATGGCCTTGCGGCGTTCCATGGCTTTTTTGTGCCGTGCGTTGCGCTCGTCTGTACTCATTCCATCTTCCTGGCTGGTTATAGGCGTAGGGTCGGAAGCATAGCGCCCTTTACTTCGGTTCGTAAACGACGGTCAGCAGGGAGGTAAGCCCCGGGTTGTCGTAGCCGCGCGTGGTTTCGTACTCCCGGTTTAACAGGTTCTTCAGGCTCAGTTGTACGTTTACACTCGAACTGACTTCATAGGACGCACGGGCGTCGATCAGTGTAAAGCCGCTGAGTTTTTGTCGATTCGCGGCATCTTCATAGCTTTTGCCCTGAGCGCGAACTACCATTCCGAGGCTGAGCTGACCAAAGTCTCGATCCAGTGAGACTGACGCAGACTGACGTGGCCGGCGCCGCACATCGAGGTCAGTTGCCGCATCGATGGGGCGCAGAACGGTGAGGTTGGCATTTAACAGCCAGTCACCCCGATGTAGATAGCCGCTCAATTCCGCCCCGCGGATTTCGACTTCACTGATCTGATCCGTACTAAATGTCTGCGGGTTGTATTGAATTAAATTGTCGACGTCGTTTTCAAAAGCAGAGAGTGAGACACCGCCATGGGTGGCGCTGTAACGAATCTCGACCTCGGTATTGTCCGCTTCTTCCGGCACAAAATTGGGGTTGCCGAATCCGGGGAAGTACAACTGGTTAAAGCTCGGTGCTTTGAATGCGGTACCTCGTGAGGCGATCAGGCGGACAGAGTCAGTGAGGTCAAGACCGTAGCTGATATTCCAGGTTTTGAAGGCACCAAACTGTTCGTTGTCTTCGTGGCGTCCACCGAGCACGATATCGTGCCGGCCGAAGTCACTTTGCAACTGGGCAAAGCCAGCGCGGTTGTAACGTTCGTCTTCAACGTAGTTGGTTGTGCTGTCTACGCGATCTTCATAATACTCGGCGCCGACCGATATTACATGATTGCTGATGCAGATATCGTTTTGCCACAAAGCGGTGTCGCGCCGGGTTGTAAACTGTGATTTGGCGCTGCTGAGATCATCCAGGGTCAGGCTGTCATCCTTCGATTTACCCAGTCGGAGGCTGCTGATCCATTCCGTCATCACCGGCAGAGTGATGCCGACGCTGCCGGTTTCAACAACAGATTCAATATAGGGCTGTGCGCTCGGCGAGAAGCTATTGTCGAACTCGCTCTGGGATTCGGTGCGCTGGTAGCTAACATCCAGTTCGGCGATCCCCAGCTTGCCACCACTGCGCAGGCTTTGTCCGCTGGTGCGATAGGCGTCGTTATCGCTATTCGTGCCACTGTCACTGCGCAGGTTGTCGATACCCTGGGTGTCGAAGTGGGTGCCGAGCAGGTTGAAGTAGAAGGCATCGTCGCCACCGGAGATTCCTACCACGGTTTTGCTGGTATTGTGATTGCCGTAGCCCAGTTTGATTAGCGGGCTGACGTCACCGCTGGCAGAGCCCTTGCGTGTAAAGATGTGTACCACGCCGCCAATGGCGTCACTGCCATAGAGGCTGGAGCGAGGGCCTCGGACCACTTCGATGCGTTCGATTTGTTCGGGTTCCAGACTGGATAAGCTGGCGCTACCCAGCGTTGCACTGCCGACACGCTGGCCGTCAATCAATACCAACGTGTGAGTTGAGGCATTACCGCGAATGAATACGCTACTGTTGGAGCCTGTGCCGCCGTTACGGGTAATGGTAATGCCCGTGGTATTGGTAAGCAGTTCCAGCACATCGCGAGCCTGCGAGCGCTCAATATCGTCGCGGTCGATCACAGTAACCGGCGCCAGTGTGGCGTCGATGGTCTGCTGTGTGCGTGTGGCCGTCACCAGAACGGTTTCTATGGGTTTCGCATTGGCATAGCCGTTGGCCAGCAAGGTGCTGCCGATCAGCACGAGTG
The DNA here is from genome assembly GCA_041619575.1 of Litorivivens sp. Lineage (GTDB taxonomy): Bacteria > Pseudomonadota > Gammaproteobacteria > Pseudomonadales > Spongiibacteraceae > Litorivivens. Next base: position 11,167 of record JBFKDP010000046.1, on the reverse strand, counting down.
CCGTAGTGGATCTATTTGTCATTGGATTTCCCCAGTGCATTGTCATAAACGCAATGAGGGAGGGGTGGGGTGATATACAGGTATATGACCCGATGAAGCCCTCCGCTACATCGATATATCTGCTAGGGCCGGTTCCGGGCTGTCGCACTTTCAAGTAGCAAGTGCAATTACCGTTGCGGGGGCAGCGCTGGACTGGATTCATTGCGAACCGTCACCAGACTTCCCGTTTAACTCGTGCCTGCGCTGACAAAAAAGTCAGGCCCACGGGCACCCTATGCAGGTGCGCGCACTCTACTGACTGGTGGCGCGACTGTCAATTCAGGGGCTGTCTTGGAGGGAGGGCGTCAAGGCAGAGATTTCCGCATAAAGCGCCTCGTTCAAAGGGGCGGGAATACCGTGGGATTTTGCCTCGCGACAGAGGTAACCACTAATTGAGTCGATTTCGGTCGTTCGCCCAGCACGCACGTCCTGCAGCATGGACGAGCGATTGCTCGCTGTCTTTTGGGCAACATCGAGTACGACGGCCTCGAGGTCCTGCAGGCTTTCGCCAAAGCCGGCGGCGCGGCCGACAAACTCGATTTCCCGGCACAGGGTGGCCAAGTCTGCTCTCGCATCGGCGATGTCCAAGAGCTCACCATTGCGACATTGGTAGCGTACAGTCAAAGGGTTGATAGCACAGTTGATGGCCAGCTTTCGCCACAGTAGGGGAGCCATTGAAGCCTGGTAGATGACTGGAAAGCCCGGGCATGACAGGCTGTCGACAACGGGCTGATAGGAGGTATCGCCGGGTGATGTGGGGCCAATGTCGGTCGGCCCCGTCCCTGCAGGAATAATGTGAAAGGCGCTGGCGCGATGGGCGCCTGCGGTGGTGGTGCCACAAAGCACAGTATTGCCAGGAAAGGCCGCGCGCACTGCCTCGTCTGTTCCCATGCCATTTTGCACCAGAACAATGAGGGTGCCAGTGTGAATTGCGTTTTTAATGGACGTCAGGGCGGGCAGGGTCTGCGTGGTCTTGCAACACACGAGCAATTGGTCAATGGGGCTGTTCAGCGTAAGTGGCGAGGCTGCCGCAACATTGACTTGACCTTCCCCTTCAATTTGCAAGCCTCCGGCAAGGCGATATTCTGCCAGCCGCTGGGGTTTCAGTATGACAGTGGCTGCCAGTCCTGCCTGATGCAGGCGTGCAGCCCACAGGCCGCCGATGCTGCCGGCGCCGAGAATGTGCCAGTGGGCTGTATCAGGCAATGCACTTGATCCGATTTGCTGTCGTCACTGCGGATGCTACTATTCGCGGCGGGAAAACTGTAGGAGAAATTCTTAATGCCATCCTTTGATATCGTGTCCGAAGTTGATCTGCACGAATTTACCAATGCGGTTGATCAGGCCCAGCGTGTAGTTGATAACCGCTTTGACTTTAAGGGCATTGATGCATCTTTTGACCGGGATGGCCTCGGCGTCACCCTGTTTGCCGAAGCAGATTTCCAGATCAATCAGATGGAAGACATGCTGCGCTCGGCCCTGATCAAATGCAATATCGACCCGCTGGCCATGGAAGTGGGCGAGCAGCAAACCGCAGGTAAGCAGGTGAAGGTGGCAGTGACTATGAAGAACGGTCTTGAAACCGAACTTGCGCGAAAAATTGTCAAACTGATCAAAGGCAGCAAGCTGAAAGTGCAGTCTCAGATTCAGGGTGACCAGGTGCGGGTCACGGGTAAAAAGCGTGATGATCTGCAGCAGGTCATGGCCATGCTGCGTGCTGAAGAGCTGGAGCAGCCGCTGCAGTTTACAAATTTCCGGGATTAGTGCTTTGGGGCGATCGCGTCGAACCTTGGACGTCCGACTACTAATAAGCTCTCCCGAACATTCACATCTCGCCTTCGTCTGACGTCTGTCTCACAGCCCCAAGCTATTCCCGCTGCCAACGAAACAGTCGCGCTGCCAGCAGTAACATCATCAGGGTCATTAGCGACAAGGCCATCAGGTGATGGCTGATCATGGCCAGCGTCGCTCCCTCGATCATGACAGCCCGGGCGGCTTGCACGATATGCGTCAGTGGCATCAAGGCGGCAAACTGCTGCATCCACTCAGGGGCGTTTTCCAGGCTGAACCAGATTTCCGAGAAAAACATCATCGGCCAGGTCAGGGTGTTGAGCAGGCCGCCGGCCAATTCTTCGCTGGCCGTACGCGAGGCAATGACCAGTCCCAGCGAGAGCAGGGAAACCGCCCCGATCAGTGCGATCAGTAGCAGAGTCGAGTAACTGCCGAGCATCAGCAGGTCGAGAAAATAATCACACCCAATAAAAATCAGGCTGTTGACTGCGACGACAATCAGCAGGCGGGAGGCCATCTGTGCGCTGATAAACTGCAACGAACTGACCGGTGTTGCCTGAAAGCGTTTCAACACGCCATTCTGGCGATATCGCACAATGACGTAACCAATGCCAAACAGGGCGGCAAACATCATGTTCATGGCGAGCACCCCCGGCATGACCCAATCCACATAGCGAATTGCTTGACCGCTGAGGGTTTGCTCGTGCAGGTTTTTATCCGCGTCCAGGGCCAGCAGTAACTCCCGAGCCGCGAGTGCACTCGCGGATTCCGGGTTGAGCCAGTAGTTCAGGCCCTCGCTCTTTGGCTCAATTAACAGGTCAATCTGGTGGTGGCGTATTTGTTCCAGCGCCCGCTTAGTAGAGTCGAAGTAGGTTAATTCTACGTATCGCTGCTCGGCCAGATTTACCGACTTCAGATCACTGTTTTCGCCGATAATGCCCAGGCGAATCAGGGTCTCGTCGGGCCGCGAAAAAGCCAGCGCGCAGCCAACAATGATCAAGAGTGGGAATATGAATGCCCAGGACAGAGCCGCCCGGTCCCGGTAAAACTCCATGTTGCGCGCAGCGAATAAGGCCCAGAACTTCACCATGCTTTACTCCCGCAGCCCGTGGCCAGTAAGTTTCAGGAACAGGTCTTCAAGGGTCGGGTTGTAAACCCTAAGGGTCGATAGATCGGCCGCACTGTTTTGCAGTTCCCGCAAGGTGGTTTCGATACTCAAGGTCTCAATGGTCAGGGTGCCGGGATTGCGGCTGATTTCACCGCTGAGCCTGTCGGTGCAAAAGTTCTCACTGGCGTCGAAAGATACCTGACGGTGGGGCAGGTGTTCCTGCAGCAGTTGCCTCGGCGATCCCTGAGCAATGATTTTGCCATGATCGATAATCACCAGGTCGTCACAGAGAGATTCGGCTTCATCCATGTAGTGGGTTGTCAGGATAACGGTCTTGCCCTGTCGTTTAATCTTGTCGATCAAGTGCCAGAAGCGGCGACGGCTTTGCGGGTCGAGGCCTGTAGTAGGTTCGTCTAGAAAGACGATTTCCGGGTCGTTGATAAGCGCCAGTGCCAACAGCAGTCTCTGCTTTTGTCCGCCTGACAGCTTGTTGGCCTCTTGCTCAAGAAACTCGCCCAGATCACACAGTGTGATTAGCTCTTCGATGGCGAGAGTTTTGTCGTAAAAGCTGTGAAAAAGCTTGAGGACTTCACGAACCCGTAAAAAATCGGGCAAGGCTGTTGACTGAAACTGGATGCCGCACTGCTGTGCGAAGTCGCTGCCCCGAATATTGCCTTTGTAGTAAATCTCGCCACTGGTCGGTGTTTTAATGCCCTCAATCATCTCAATGGTCGTGGACTTGCCCGCGCCATTGGGTCCGAGTAGTCCAAAACAGATACCCGCAGGAATGCTGAAGGAGATGCCTTTGACGGCCTCAACACGCTGGTAGTGTTTGCTGAGATTGCGTACTTCGAGAATGGGAGTCATCGGTGTCAGAGAAGTCGGTACCTGTGAAGATTGAATTCAGCCGTCGCGCAAAGCGCGCAAGTATAGCATGACGGGTCCGACCCTCGTGCCGTATAGTTGATTGATGTCGGATTGGCATTGCCCTGCGCCGAGGCTGCGCGAACGAACAAAAAGACGATAAGTTTGATTCATGACTCCTGAAAAGCAAATTTCTTGGCGCGAGGCCGCGAAAATCTACACCCACCCTCGGGTGATCGCGATGTTCTTTCTGGGCTTCAGCGCGGGATTACCCTTCTTGCTGGTGTTTTCAACCCTCAGTGCCTGGCTCGCCGATATTGGTGTCAGTCGCACCGCTATTGGTTTCTTCGGCTGGATCGGGCTGACCTATTCCATCAAGGTGTTGTGGGCGCCGGTCGTAGACCGACTGGTGCTTCCCTGGGGAGCATTGTTCGGTCAGCGGCGCAGCTGGATCTTGTTGGGGCAGGCAGGTATTGCCGCAGGTTTGGCCGGTATGGCGGTGGTGGACCCGGTACAGAATCTGGCGGCGGTCGCCCTGCTGGCCTTGTTGGTAGCTTTCTCCTCCGCAACACAGGATGTGGCCGTCGATGCTTACCGCATTGAGGCGGTGATTACCGAGTACCAGGGAGCCATGTCGGCCACCTACGTGTTTGGCTACAAGGTTGCCCTTTTGGTTGCCGGTGCTGGTGCGCTGTTTATTGCGGACTTTGGGGGGTGGACTCTAGCTTACCTGTGCATGGCTGCCAGTATGGGTGTCGGCATTATCACCGTTATCTTGATCGCGGAACCTGAGCGGGAACTGCCAGAGGCGATTTTTGGTCGTAGTGGTGCCGGTCTCGCGAATAAGCTAATGGATCTACGGCAGTGGTTCGTGGCGGCGGTGATCAACCCATTCACCGATTTTTTTCACCGCAACGGGCGATTTGCGCTGGTTATTTTGCTGTTTATCGCAGTCTTCAGGCTCAGTGACATTACCATGGGAATTATGGCCAATCCTTTCTACCTGGATCTTGGCTTCAGCAAATCTGAAATTGCCTCGGTGGCCAAGGTCTTTGGTTTTTTCATGAGTGTTGCGGGCTCTTTTCTCTGTGGGGTGCTGGTCGTGCGCTGGGGGGTGTACAAGCCGCTGTTACTTGGCGCAATTCTGGTTGCCAGTACCAATGTCCTGTTTGCGGTCATGGCCGGTATTGGTCCCGATATCCGCGCCTTGATGGTGGTTATCAGCGCCGACAATATCAGCGGTGGTATTGCTGCCACGGCCTTTGTGGCTTACCTGTCCGGGCTGACCAACCGTGCCTATACCGCAACCCAGTACGCGCTGTTCAGTTCCCTGATGACCCTGCCGGGTAAGTTTTTTAGCGGATTTTCCGGAATGATCGTTGATGCCGGCGGATATGCAGAGTTTTTCCTGATAGCGGCCGCCGTGGGGCTTCCGGCGATTTTGCTTGTCCCGGTACTGGCGCGAAGAGAGGCGGCCTTGGGGCGTTGAGTACTGGATGCCGGACAATCACCACCGACACTCCCGCCACCTCAGCCGTCCATCCGGCAGTGCCGAACCCTCGTCGAGCAGCCTGTCCAACTGTCGTTGATAGCCGGGACTGCCGGGCGGAAAGCTGAGTTTGCCGCTGGCATTTACCACTCGAAACCAGGGCAGGCGACTGTCCTTGGGTAGTTGGCTCAATACCCGCCCGACGCGGCGGGCTTGTTTGCCAAGCCCGGCCAGCTCCGCAATTTGACCATAGCTGGCCAGCTTTCCCTTGGGGATACTGGCCACTGTGCGGTAAATCGCTTCTTGCGGACTTTCGTCACGGCCAGCGTCTCTACCAGTAGGCACTGCTCTTTCTACCTGTTTCTGCTTCCAGCCAGGCGTCGTCGGACTCTTCACTGACGCCTTCAAACAGGAAGGTGGACATATAGCGCTCGCCGGTATCGGGCAACATGGCCAGAATGACTGAGCCGGCTTCGGCTTTCGCCGCAACCTTCAGGGCAGCGGCAACGGTGCCGCCGGCAGAGATACCGCAGAAGATTCCCTCTTGCTGCGATAACATGCGCGCCGTGTCGCGAGCTTCAATATCGGTGACAGGTTCAATGGCGTCGGCGACGGATTTGTTCAGTACCTTGGGCACAAAATCCGGCGTCCAGCCTTGAATCATGTGAGGTTTCCATTCCTGCCCCGCCATCAACTGGGCGCCTTCGGGTTCGGTGGCAATGATTTTGATATCGGGGCGGGCGAGCTTTAGCATTTGCCCTGCGCCGGTCATCGTGCCGCCGGTGCCCCAGCCTGTTACCCAGTAGTCGAGCCTTTTGCCGGCGAAATCCCGTAGTATTTCCGGGCCTGTGGTGCTTCGGTGATAGGCGGGGTTCGCCTCGTTTTCAAACTGGCTTGCCAGAAACCAGCCGTTATCCTTGGCAAGCTTGGCGGCAAGTTCCACCATGCCGGTGCCGCGTTTTTCTTTGGGTGTGAGAATGACTTTGGCTCCCAAAGCCTTCATGATCTTGCGTCGCTCAACAGAAAAGGTTTCGACCATCGTGGCGACAAAAGGGTAACCTTTGGCGGCACAAACCATGGCGAGGGCTATGCCCGTGTTACCCGAGGTGGCTTCAATGACTGTCTGGCCGGGTTTGAGCGCACCGCGTTTTTCGGCGTCTTCGATAATGCCAATGGCGAGGCGGTCCTTTACCGACGCCAATGGGTTGAAAAACTCACACTTAACGTACATGGTGACGTGGTCCGGCGCGAGCTTGTTTAATTTGACGATCGGGGTGTTGCCGATGGTGTCGAGGATGGAATCGTAGATCATGGCTTTCTCCGTAAGAACCGTGCCGACAGACAAGGGTATATGAGACTACGCTTTTCTTGACGGCATTTCGAGAGTGCAGGGTCATGCTTTAACGTCGCGCTGCAAAGCTGTACTCGCGTTTGCGTATGCTGTCTCTTGTCCAGTACTCCACCAAATACAAGGAATCACAATGACACTCTCACTCGACCTACACCAAGCTAAGGCTCAGCTGACTATGCCCGTCGAAGGCAAATTCAACCCCGACACACTAGCGGATTTCAACACGGCGCTGGATACCGTTATGGGTGATGACAGTCTGACCTTGTTGGTGATCACGGGGCGGGACAAGCATTTTGCGCAGGGTTTGGATCTCGATTTCTTGTATCAGGCCGAACCCGATGCAGCGATTGCCTTTGTCGATGACTGCATGCGCATGGTTGGGCGATTGCTGACCTTTCCGCTGCCACTTGTGTCGGCGATTAACGGGCATGCCTTTGGGCTCGGGTTTATGATTGCTCTGGCCTGCGACTATCGGGTGATGCGCAGTGACCGTGGGTTCCTGTGTCTGCCGGAGATTGATTTGGGCATGACCTTGATTCCGAGTATGAACGCGCTGGTAACGAACAAGCTGAGTGCCAGTGTGCTGCGTGACATGCTTTTCGCGGGACAGCGCATCGGCGGTACTGAAGCTGCCGAACGCGGCTTGATCGACGTGGCCTGCGGTCTTGAGGAATTGTTGGTGAGGGCAGAAGAGGTCGCGCAGCCTATGCGGGGCAAAGACCGCAAAACGCTGGCGGGTTTAAAGGCCGATGCGCATCGGCCAGTTTTGGATGTGATAGCAGCCGCTTAGGGCTGCTATTGCTGCAGTGGATTTACAGCCGGATACCGCCATCCATCTCAATAATACGGCCGGTGAAATAGTCGTTCTCGAAAATATACGTCACGGTCTGGCCGATTTCTGAAGGTTCGCCCAGTCGCTTCAAGGGAATGCCCGCAGCCATTTTTTCCAGTGCTTCGGGTTTCATGCTGGCCACCATTTCAGTAGCGATAAAGCCGGGGGCAATGCCCGCACTGCGAATGCCGTAGCGCGCCAGTTCCTTGGCCCAGCTCACGGTCATGGCCGCGACGCCGGCTTTGGCCGCAGAGTAATTGGTCTGGCCGACATTGCCGGCCTTGGACACGCTGGAAATGTTCAGGATGACACCTTCTGTTCCGAGCTTGATCATTCGCTCGGCGCAGGCCCGGCCACAAAGGAACACGCCAGTGAGATTGACATCAATAACGGCCTGCCATTCGGCAAGGCTCATTTTCTTGACGATTTCGCCGTCTTTGACCTTGATCAGCAAACCATCGCGCAAAATACCTGCATTGTTGATCACACCGTTTAAGGTGCCGAAGTCAGAGATGACCTGATCGAACAGGCTCTCAACATCGTCTTCCTTGGCGACATTGGCCTCGTATCCCCTGGCGGTGACGCCGTGCTGCTCGCACTGGGCTGCAGCCGCATCCAGACGTTCGCGATTGAGGTCGACCAGCGCCAGATTGCAGCCTTTGGCAGCCAGTGCCTCAGCCATAGCCAGCCCCAGCCCTTGGGCGCCGCCCGTTACCACCACGACTTTGTTTTTCAGATCCATATGCCTGTCCCTTGATGTCGAAGAATTGTCAGGCCGAGCATTTTACGGTGTCTTTACACATTTTCCATCTGCGACTTGCTATTCTTGCGTTGGGTCGCCATCGTTGGCGTGTTCTCGATTGCATGCTTTCCTTTCCGAGTTTGGACTGAAGATATATACCCTATGCGTTTTCTATTATTCCTGTTTATCGCCCTGCCCATTCTGGAGATGTGGCTTCTGATTGAGGTGGGCAGCCGCATAGGCGCGCTGCCGACCATTGTCTTGGTAGCCTTGACCGCTTTTATCGGTGTTAACCTGCTTCGGCAGCAGGGATTTGACACCCTGACCCGAGCTCAGAGCCGGCTCAATGCGGGCGAAGTCCCAGCGGCGGAAATTCTTGAAGGCCTGTGCCTGGCCATTGGCGGCGCGCTGCTGCTGACCCCGGGATTTTTTACCGACACCATTGGCTTTTGTTGTCTGATCGCCCCGATTCGCAAACGCATGGTCGCCAGTGCGCTGGCGTCGGGCATGGTGCGCGCCAGTGCCGCCTTCCAGCAGCAATCTCAGTCTGCGTCGTCGACTTCTAGCCAGGCAAGTCGCAAGGACAATGTCACGATTGAGGGCGAATACCGGCGTGACGATTAATTTTTTTCGTTGGCGCCCCTTGAAATGCCTTAATTCACCCCCAAATACCTTCTCGCACCCGCTCTTCGGGCCATAACCGAACAATACTTGACTCGGGACGTGTGCGACCTATTATTAGCACTCTCAGTGGGAGAGTGCTAAAAGTGTCGCCGACAGCCAATATCTGGCGACGCGGAGGCAGACCTGAAACTTAACTCTAAGACCTTGATTTAAAGGGAGATTTGGCAAAATGAAAATTCGTCCGTTATACGATCGCGTTGTCGTTCGTCGCAAGGAAGAAGAACAGACTTCAGCTGGTGGTATCGTGCTGCCGGGCTCTGCGAAAGAGAAGCCCAACCAGGGCGAAGTTGTTGCAGTTGGCGAAGGCAAGCTGCTGGAAAACGGTGAACTGCGCCCCGTCGGTGTTAAAGCAGGCGACCAGGTAATTTTCGGTCAGTACTCGGGTAATGCCGTCAAGGTTGACGGTGAAGAGCTGATCATCCTCAACGAATCCGAGATTTTCGGCATCGTCGAGTAAGAACTTCTATTAATCGATTAATCGGTAAGCAAAAGGATTAAGAACATGGCTGCAAAAGACGTCAAATTCGGAGACAGCGCCCGTCAGAAAATGCTGAAAGGCGTGAACACGCTGGCAGACGCAGTAAAAGTTACTCTGGGCCCCAAAGGCCGCAACGTGGTACTGGACAAATCTTTCGGTGCCCCCACTGTTACTAAAGACGGTGTTTCAGTTGCCAAAGAAATCGAGCTGAAAGACAAGCTGGAAAACATGGGTGCGCAGATGGTCAAGGAAGTTGCTTCCAAGGCCTCTGACGAAGCTGGTGACGGTACGACTACCGCGACAGTTCTGGCTCAGTCCATTCTGAACGAAGGCCTCAAGTCAGTGGCTGCTGGCATGAACCCGATGGACCTCAAGCGCGGTATTGATAAAGCTGTTATCGCCGCTGTTGAAGAAATCAAGAAAATGGCCATTCCCTGTGAAGACAACAAAGCCATCGCTCAGGTAGGCACTATCTCTGCCAACAGCGACGACCATGTTGGTGCCATCATTGCAGAAGCGATGGAAAAAGTCGGCAAAGAAGGTGTTATCACTGTCGAAGAAGGCCAGAGCCTGCAGAACGAACTCGACGTTGTTGAAGGTATGCAGTTCGACCGCGGTTACCTGTCACCTTACTTCGTAACCAACACTGACAACATGAGCGCGGAACTGGAAAACCCCTTCGTGCTGATGGTTGACAAGAAGATCTCCAACATCCGCGAACTGCTGCCTTTGTTGGAGCAGGTTGCCAAATCCAGCCGTCCGCTGGTCATTGTTGCTGAAGATGTTGAAGGTGAAGCACTGGCCACTCTGGTTGTGAACAACATGCGTGGCATCGTGAAAGTTGCTGCCTGTAAAGCACCTGGCTTCGGCGATCGTCGCAAGGCAATGTTGGAAGACCTGGCTATTCTGACTGGCGGTACTGTCATTGCCGAGGAAGTTGGCCTGGATCTTGAAACAGCCACTCTGGATCACCTGGGTACTGCCAAGCGCATCACCATGGACAAGGAAAACACCACTATCGTTGACGGTGCTGGCGATGCCAAAGCTATCGAAGCGCGCGTGGGCGAAATCCGTGTTCAGATTGAAAACACTTCATCTGACTACGACCGTGAAAAACTGCAAGAGCGTGTAGCCAAACTGGCTGGCGGTGTGGCGGTTATCAAGGTTGGTGCTGCGACTGAAGTCGAAATGAAAGAGAAGAAAGCCCGCGTTGAAGATGCTCTGCACGCTACCCGTGCTGCAGTAGAAGAAGGTGTTGTACCTGGCGGCGGTGTGGCGCTGGTACGTGCGGTCTCCAAGATCACTGGCCTGACGGGCGACAATGAAGACCAAAATGCCGGTATTGCTGCGCTGCTGCGTGCAATGGAAGGCCCCATGCGTCAAATCGTCGCCAACGCTGGTGATGAAGCGTCTGTCGTGCTGGATAAAGTCCGCAACGGTGAAGGCAACTTCGGTTACAACGCCGGCACTGGCGAGTACGGTGACATGATGGAAATGGGTATTCTTGACCCAGCCAAAGTGACCCGCACAGCACTGCAAGCAGCGGGCTCCATCGCAGGTCTCATGATCACGACTGAGTGCATGATTGCTGATGCACCGGAAGACAACCCAGCACCTGCAATGCCTGATATGGGCGGCATGGGTGGTATGGGCGGTATGGGCGGCATGGGCGGCATGGGCGGCGGCATGGGCGGCATGGGAGGCGGCGGCCAAGGCATGGGCATGGGCGGCGGCATGGGCGGCATGGGCGGCGGCATGGGCGGTATGGGTGGCGGCATGGGCGGCATGG
>JBFKDP010000045.1:0-17146 GCA_041619575.1 Litorivivens sp. | reverse complement strand
GTTCCGGCCCGATGTATATTTTGCCGTGAGTGATTGGCGCGCTACCTGGAAGGGCGAGGGTGGCGGCTTGCTGGTGAATCAGTGCATTCACAATCTCGATATATTTCAGTGGTTGTGCGGCATGCCGGAATCGGTGCGCGGTTTCTGCGCAATGGGCAAGTACCACCCCATTGACGTGGAAGACGAAGCTACTGCCTATTTCACCTATGCCAATGGTGCCATCGGAACCTTTGTGGGTTCAACGGGGGAAGCGCCCGGATTCAATCGATTGGAAATTGTCGGCGATCGCGCCAGCCTGACTTTCGATGGTCAGCACATCCTGCTCTACGACAATCAGGCATCGGTGAGTGAGTATTGCCGAAGTACTCGCGATATGTTTGGCATGCCGACAGTGCAGGTTCGAGATATAACGCCAAGCGAAACGACCAACAATCAACACGCAGAAATTCTCAATAATTTTGTCGCAGCCGTTGAGGGGCGCGAGCCCTTGATTGCACCGGCGGCTGAGGGGATGAATTCTCTGGGTATTGCTAACGCAATTCTTTTGTCGCACTGGCAGAACGAAAGTGTGATCTGCCCGCCCGATGCAGAACGCTATCAAGACGCGCTGAACAAGCGCATAGAGAATTCGCAACTGCGTGATCGGCAGAATATCGACGTCACTATAGATATGGACAAGAGTTATCGCTGATGAATGAACAAATGCAGCTGGCACGCATTGCCGCTATGCCCGCGCCGCAGCGCTCGTGGAACTACCTGAAACTGAGCGGCCCCGGTTGGCTGCAGGGCGCGATGACGCTGGGTGGTGGCTCCGCCATCACCTCGCTAACACTGGGCGCGGTGTACGGTTATGAGCTCTTGTGGGTACAACCGATTTCAATGCTGATTGGCTGCATCATGCTGTTTGCACTCTCCCACCAGACTCTTTCCACGGAAGAGCAACCCTACCGGGCCTTTCGCAAGCATGTGCATCCTTCATTGGCGTGGCTGTGGGCGGTTTCGGCACTGCTGTCGAGTATTATCTGGGGCTTTTCCCACTACCCCTTAAGTGCCGGAATGTTTGAAGAGCTGATCAGTGTTGCTACCGGTTTTGATATGAAGACCGACGGTGGCATGGCGCGGGAATTCTACCTCTTTGTGCTGGCGGTTATTGTGTGGGCGCTGTGTGCGATGACAGCCTGGCATTACGGCCGGGGTGGTCGCACCGTATTTTTGTTTGAGAATGCGATCAAGATTCTGTCCGGTATGATCGTAGTGTGTTTTGCCTGGGTGGTTCTGGAGTCCAGTCTTAAGGGGCAAGTGGATTGGTCAGCGGTGTGGCGCGGTTATATCCCCTCGAACTTGCCCAGTGATAGCGAAGGGCTAATGACGGTTATGGCGGCGCTCGGTACGGCGGTAGGTATTAATATGACTTTCGTCTACGGCTATACCCTGTTGAACCGACAGTGGGGCAGGGCGCACCGGGAGTTGGCACGCTACGATATTGTGCTGGGGCTAGTGCTGCCTTACTTGCTGGTGACAGGGCTGATGTCTATTGCCGCAGCAGGCGTGTTACACGGCGGTGAAGCCAGCGTGAGTGGGCGCCTTGAACCAGAAACCGCAACGCGTCTATTTGCCGAAGCCGGTATCAGCGAGTTGGCTTCTCGTCTAATTTTCAGCCTGGGAATTCTGGGAATGGCGGTAGGTTCGCTGGTGATGCATATGCTTTGCTGCGGCTCGGCGGCAGCGGAACTGTTTGGCTGGGAGCATCATTCACGCAAATACCAACTTGCATTACTTCTTCCCACACCGGCGGTGTTAGGTGTGTTTCTGTGGTCGAGTATGGGGCCCTATGTCATTCTGCCAACATCGGCGATTTGTGGTTTCCTATTGCCTGTGGCCTATCTCGGCTGGTTCTGGTTGAATAATTCCGAAACCTATCTCGGCGCCGACATGCCGCGCGGCCGCAAACGCGCAGTGTTCAATATTGCCATGCTCTTATGTATAGCTACTGTACTAGCCAGTGTGATTTACACCACGATAGTAAAACTGAGTGGAGCTTGATGTGAGTAATATCAAAGATGGCGCAAGCTATGCGCCTTCAGCGGATATCGAGCCTGTAGTGCAAGCCGGTGAATTTCAGTTTGCTGCAGCCTTTCTTGACCATGGTCATATCGTGGGCCAGTGCAATGGTTTGTGTGACGCTGGTGCGGAACTCACGAAAGTATACGAGCCGAATCCGGAGCGCCTGAAGTGGTTTTTGACGCAGTTCCCGAACGCCAAGGCGGTCAGCAATTTTAGTGAAATTTTGGACGATCCGGCAATCGGCCTGGTTGCATCTGCGGCGATCCCGAATAAACGCGCCGATATCGGGGTTCAGGTACTCAAGGCCGGTAAAGATTACTTTACCGATAAGTCGCCCTTTACGAGCTTGCAGCAATTGGCGGATGTACAACAGGTGGTTGCCACTACCGGCCGGAAATATCTCGTCTACTATGCCGAACGCCTCCACAACGACGCAGCCTGGATGGCCGGAGAGCTAATTGCCGACGGTTCCGTAGGCCGGGTATTGCAAGTCGTCAATCTGGCGCCGCATCGGCTGGCTGCGTCGACGCGGCCAGCCTGGTTTTTTGAGAAGCAATGTTATGGGGGCATCCTGACCGATATAGGTTCGCACCAGGTAGAGCAGTTTCTAACCTATGCCGGCTGCTCCGAAGCCTCAGTTAATTTTGCCCGAGTTGAAAATTTTAATAACCCGGATTATCCGGAGCTGGAAGATTTTGGTGAGTTCTCTCTGACGGGTGACAACGGAGCTTCATTTTATAGTCGGGTGGACTGGTATACTCCCGAAGGGCTGCCCACCTGGGGTGATGGCCGAACTTTTATTGTTGGTACACAGGGAACCATGGAGCTGCGCAAATACATCGACCCAGCCCATAAAGCTCCGGCGTCGGTGCTTATTCAGGTGAACGGTGAAAGCGTCGATAAACGTGAGTGTCTCGGGGTTTCTGGATTTCCTTTCTTCGGACAGATGATCCTCGACTGCCTGAACCGCACAGAACTGGCAATGACACAGGCCCACTGTTTCAAAGCTGCGGAGTTGAGTATGAAAGCTCAGAAGCTTGCGGATAGTTTCCGGTATTAAAGCTACAGCGCTTTGTGGGCGCAAGTTATTTTTTGAATCATGCCCTAGCGCAATTAAATATCTTTCAATTTTGTCAATGAATATAGCTAGTTGGTCAGGTCAATATGTGAGCTTGTCTGCTGAGGGCAGAGACAGATGCGATTGACATTTGGTCAGTTCAAAATCATTACGAAACAACACCTCTATCTCGAAGCTTGCTGATTTGCGCTTCACTAAAACCCGCTTCTGCGAGTATTTCGATATTGTGTTCACCTAGGGTTGGCGGATGTCGATACATCGCTGCTGGTGTTTCTGAAAAATGGCCGGGATAACGCGTATAGCGCATGGTGCCGGCCTCGGGGTGTGTCACGTCGAACACTGTACCATTGTGCTTAACCTGTGGGTCTTCGTAAAACTCGCGAATGGTATTAACAGGCCCAAAGGGAACGCCGGCCCTGTCAAGTCGCGTCAATAGCTCTGTGGTATTGAAGCGGCTGATCACCTCCGCCATGGCATCGAGCCAGGGATCAAAATCATTTACTCGAGCCCCCATGGAGTTAAAGGCCGGATTTTCCAGTAACTCAGGGCATTCCAGTGCCTCACAGAAGGCCTTGAAATGATCATCTTGCAAGGCCATACCAACGACATAACCGTCGGTAGTTTCGTATACGCGCAACACCGCTAAGGGTGCAGGTTCCGGTAATTCACTCGGCTGAAAACAGTCACCTGCGATCATGTCGGGGAAGGACACGGCTGCAAAGGCGTCCATCATCGGTAAGTCGATTTTCTGCCCCTTGCCTGTTCCGTTCATACCATCACGGGCATAGAGCGCCGCCATTACTGCACCGGTAGCGGTAATTGCCGTAGTCTTATCAACTATTGTGGACTGGATTAGCTGTGGTTTGCCGCCATGTCGTTTACCCTGAATATAGGTCATGCCACTCAGGCCCTGCGCCAACATATCCTGGCAAGGCTTGTGAGAATAGGGCCCGCTGCTCCCAAAGCCGGTGATGGAGAGATAGACCAAGCGCGGGTTAATCGCTTTCATGGCCTCGTAACCAAAACCCAGGCGGTCGGGAACACCATGGCGAAAGTTTTCCACCAGTACATCCGCCTCACCCGCCAGTTTTTTTATAATCTCGATGCCCTCGGGGCTTTTCAGGTCTATCGCCAGACTGCGCTTATTGCGATTCATCTGGCAGTAGTAACCGGTCAGCCCGGCTTTTTGTGGCGGAGCCATCCAGCGAGCAATTTCGCCGTGCAATGGCTCTACCTTAATGACGTCAGCGCCGAGATCTCCCAACTGCTGTGAGCAAAGCGGGCCGGAAATTTGTGCCGTGATATCAATAACGCGCAGACCTTTGAGTGGCCCCTGCTTTTCTTCTCCGAATCGAACATCCATCCTGATTGCCCTTTTTCATTAACCGAACGGTAGTCTCTATCTTTACAGCTATCATCACCGAGCGAATGATCTCGGTGAGAAACACGAGTAGAAATATCGCTCCATAGACATTGCCTATTTCCTGCAGTCGGCAACTTTCAAATGGTCTGCAGCTAGTCGTTTGAATCAATCCTTAAATTCTGGCTTGCGCTTTTGCTTGCGGGCTTTAATCGCTTCTTCAAAATTCTGTGTGGTCATCCGCACAAACAGTTGGGCATGGCCCTCGTGGTTCATATGGGTGTGGCGGCTAGTTGCCTCCAGGCCGGCCCAAAGCATCTGCTTTGTCATCTCAATGCCCATCTGGCTGTGGCCGACCATCCGTTCAGCCATTTCAAAACAGCTATCGAGGAGTTGGTCATGGGGCACAGTCCTGGACACCATGCCAATACGTTCAGCTTCCGCGGCATCGATATCCCGGCCGGTCAGCATAATTTCAAAGGCTCTGGAGGAACCTATCGCACGAGGCAGTATATAGCTCAGCCCCAGCTCGGAAGCTGTCAGGCCATTGTTAATACCGGCGGGACGAAAGTAGGCCTTCTCTGATGCAATGCGAATGTCCGCCGCCAGACCCAGACAAAAACCTCCACCGATGGCCGGGCCATTGATCGCTGCAATGACTGGCTGGGGCATGTCCTGCATAGTTTTAACAACGTCATCCAGCACCCGCATGGCCCGCCGCGCAATACCCGGCATGGTCAGACCGTCAAAAATATCCAGGTAACCTGGGTCTTCTAAGTCTGCACCAGAGCAGAAGCCTTCACCGGCACCGGTTATCACCACCACTCGGGTGTCGTTGTCAAAGCCGACCTTCTCCAGTGCCTCGCGAAAAGGCACCATCACATCAAAGGCCATAGCGTTCATGCGTTCCGGGCGATTGAGTGTAATCTGGGTAATATGGGGGCGGGGCTTATCGATGAGATTAAATGACATGGTGAATCTCCGAAAATAATTATAAAAATGGCTTTGTCGGCAAGTAGACTTTGAGTCTACAAATAGGGTGATGATATTGATAAGTAGACTGCAAGTCTACATATTGCTAATATTTAATGTTTCTTGGCAACGCTAAAGCCATTGCTTTAAACACGCGCCCAACTCCCCTACAGAATTGCACTATGTCTAAACGAGAAGTACGTAAAAACGAAATTCGCAGGCGAATTATCAGCGCTTGTTTGCGCTTAATGGGGGAGAAAAGCTTTCAACAGATAACGATGAAGGAGGTCTGCGATAAAGCCGAGGTGGCTCGGAAAACACTCTACAGCTATTTTCCGAGTAAAGACGCGATGCTGGATGAAGTCAGCTATTCGGTCATGTTTGATACATCCATCAACAGCTTTATCAATGCATTGGACAATCACTCAGGCACCAAAGAGCGCCTAGATGACGCCTTCGCCAGCGTCAGCGCTCCAACGGATAAGTACAGCAAAAACATCGACGTATTCATCCAGCTGATTCAAAACCTGACCATGCATATCTCAACCAACTCGCAATATTTAAAGGCCTTGCACGACGCGGTGTATACGTTTTTTGCTACCTGCCTAGAGTCTTCAGACACCAAACCCGACCTAGATGCCAGAGTGATTGCTGACCTAACCACCGACACCATGGTGGGCATTGTGCTGAGCTGGATCAATGACACAAACTACCCGGCAAGAGAGCGATTCAATCAACTCAAGGAGCACGTCGCCAAGATGATCTTGGTGTAATAGTCATGATCTGACCCGCAAGCTAAGCTAATTACTGTTTAGTAAAGTCCATTACACTGATCGTCTATTTTGAACCACTATCCCGGTTCGGTAGGTCGCCGCACGTTCTGATGGCACTTAAAGAAAAAGACCCAGTGTTGGAACATTGACGTTGGCGACATCCATAACTATTTCCCGCTTGAGAATTTGATAACTGTCTTCAATACGTATTAGCGTATCGTGGCGTTGGCCTGCGTAAAAATAGTCTTTCAGGCCTGGGCGGGCATAGAACAGATGGAAGTTACTCAGGGTCGATAACCTGTCGCCTGCGTCTTCAATAATTTCTACATTCCCAATGATTCTGCGTGTGCGTGCCGGCGGGTTCTCTGCCCAGGAATTCATCTTGTAGCTGCGATCAACGCGCACCCATAAAATGGCGTAGTTTTCATCGCGAAAGGGCAGGCCGTCGGAGTCGATTCCCTCCAGTTCGCGCTCAACGCTGATCATTGATTCGTTGCCACGCTCACGGTTGTCCACCAGAGGGTTTGTGCGTCCCGGCATGCTATAGCTAATGTCCGGGTGAATAAGGGTCAACCAGCTCTTATATTCGCGGCCGTCGAGCAGACGTGCTTCGCGGTAGTAAAACTGTTCAACTGAATATTGTAATTCGAAGCCAGACAGTGTGCTGTTCATGCTTGCTCCAGGGCGGCCAGAAGCTCGTCACGCCAACGGCTGAAAAAGGCGCGTGCATAATATTCGTTGGCGCCCGTTGTAATTTCGCCGGGCAGTTCGGGGTGAGTGGTTTCTTCACCGAGGCCAAGGCCGTAGTAAAACTTGCGGTCGTCGGCAAAGTCGATGTTGGCACCGATATTTTGCTGCATCCAGGCCTCCGCATCTTCCTGCTCGAGAATACCGCCGGGACCGAAAAAGGACGCGTGGTTGTTGCGCAATTGTCGTTTCAAGTGTTCCGGTGCATCGGCTGGTACCACAGACCAGGACCAGTATTCGACTTTGTTGGGGCCGCGCGGATGCGACACCTTGAAGCCAGCGTTTGACCATAAAAACGACAGATTGGGATAGACGCCGTAGGCGAGACCCTTCATGCGCGCTCGCACGGCGCCCACCTGCGCTTCTGCCTGCTCTTGTACGCTGCGCAAGTAGTCTTTGAGTTCATCGCTGCCCAGCTGCCCAACCACGCTTTCAAAGCCCCAGGCCAGCTTGTCGACGGGCGTATCACTTGGCATTAATCTGAATGAGGCACCGTGGCCGGGCGTTGGTATGGCGTTGTAAGCGTAGTTGTCGATTTCCATACCCGCTTCCGAGTCGGCAGCGATAATAGAGGCATGCAGGTAGGGGCCGTGATAGACATCGCCGAGCTGGTTTTCAACCGGTAGTTTCCAGTTAGTATCAATGACCCAGCGGTGGGGCGAGCCTACAAACTCAACCCCGCCGGGGAAGCGGTCCAGCCACGCTCCCAAATAGAAGGTCATGTCCCCAAGAAAGGTTTCCAGCGGTTCGATGTGCTCATTGAAGGAGCCAAAAATAAGGCCGCGCCACGATTCGACCCGAGGTACTTTTTTCAAGCCGAGTGTGCTTTTGTCCGGTTTGCACTTAACCTGCCGTTCCTGGGGGATTGAGGCCAGTTCACCGTCCACCTTATAAGCCCAATTATGATAGGGGCAGACAAAGCGCTTGGTGTTGCCGTGGTCATTGCGGCAAACGGGCAATCCCCGGTGGGAACAGCTGTTGACGGAGGCGTGAATGGCCATGTCCTCACCCCGAGCGAGAATGATCGGGGTTTCACACATATAGGCCTGGACGAAGTCGCCAGCGTTGCGAATCTGGGATTCATGCCCCAGAAACAGCCAGGTTCTGGCAAAGATTGCCTGCTTTTCCAGCTCGTAGACGGCCCGATCACTCCAGGCCCGACGGCTGATCAGGGATGCGTCTTCATTGACCAGTTCTCGAATGTTGAGCGTCATTGGCTATCCTCCATGCCATAAAAAACTATCATTCATTAATAAATATGGCAAATTAACTTTTATTTGGAAATTTGAAAGCGATATAGTGGAAATAATATTATCAGTGGTTAATATAATTGGCGGGCTATGGTGCAGCGGCAAAAAATGACGAAGGGAGAGAAGACGCGGCAGCGCTTGCTGGATGCAGCGGAAGAACTGTTTGCCGCCAAGGGCTACGAGCTGACCAGTTTGCGCGATGTGGCGGGGCTTGCAGGTATTCGTGAGCCGGGAATTTACAATCATTTTACTAACAAGCAGGCCCTATACGAGCGGGTGCTGGAACGCGCCCTGCAGCCCTTGGTGGATGTCATTGCCGAAACAATGCTTGGCGATGGGGGGGAGCCGGATCTGATTGCCTTGCCGGGAAAAATCAGTGACCTGCTCTGTGAACACCCGGCGATGCCGGGTTTGTTTCATCAGGCTTTATCGAGTTCCGGTTCGGCAGGTCGTGAGGAAGACAGCATGAGTGAATGGCTGGCGCGCCTGTTTGAGCAGGGCAGTGCTCTCTGGGCTCACTTCGGTGTCAGGGAGCAAGATCGGACACGGGTGACTGTGCGCATGGTTATGCTATTCAACGTGGTAACTGGCTACTTTCTTGCCCAAAAAGTATTCGATCATACGGGGGCCGGCGATCTAATGAGCAAGGAAAATCTGGCTGAGCAAAAGCGATTGCTGACCAAGGTGATGACCTTGTTTTCGTTGGAGCGTTAGGCTGCGCTTTTATATCGTCCCTTCACCGGAAACCTTGAGCGATTAGCTCATAACCTTTTCGGTAGACCTCTTCTTCTGCAGTAAAACAGTTTCGCCAGATATTCACTGCCTGGGCAATGTCCGGATTACTCGTGCCGAAAGCCTCTATAACAACCCGGCCGTTGTAGCCACCCTGTTTAAGTGCTGAAAATACCTCTGGCCAGCTTACCGTGCCAGTACCGGGTGTGCCGCGATGACTTTCGCTGATATGAACGTGATTGATGGCCTCTAGGTTCTCTGTCAATGCGGTGCCTTGTGAGTGCTCTTCAATATGTGCGTGATGCGTGTCGTAGAGTATGCCTACATTCGGCAGATTGATCTCCGACATTAATCGATGCGCCTGTTCGCAGGTATTGAGTACGTAGCATTCAAAGCGGTTGAGGAACTCTACACAAAGCTCAATGCCCTTAGTCTGCGCATACTCTCCAGCCCGCTGTAGTATGTCCGCGCAGTGAGCGAGTTCCTGCTCGCTTGGACCGCGTCCTGTAAACAGCTTGTGCGCGGAATGTATGGGGCCGATCAGGGCCTCGGCGCCCAGCGCTGCAGCCATATCGATATCCTGCTGCAGTTTGTGCAGCGCCGCCCTTCGAATGCTCGGGTCTGGCGAAATCGGATTGCTATCGGCGCCGAGGATGGTTGCAAGTGTTCGACTCAGTGAGTGCCTGTCGAGCTCCTGGTTGAGTGCATGGATTTCACTGGCATTGTAGTCGTGATTGGGGATTTCGATCAGATCGAAGCCTGCGCTCGCGAGCTCGGCAATGACCGGGAATTCGCGCGGTGTAACGCGATGGGTCCACAAAAACAGGTTCATGCCGATTTTCATTTGATTTATGTCCCTCGAAGTCAAGACCTTGTTGTCGGTCAGTATAGGGGGGTTGGGGAGGGCGGTTGAAGATAAATAGTGATACTAGCCTGGTGGTGAGGGGGAGGTTGACAAAGAGTGTAAACGATTACATGATTGGGCGTGGGCATATTTGCGGGATGCCTTGCTGGCCTGGCGAGACGATACGCCTAAGCTGTTGGCATTAGCGTGCGTTATCGCAAGGGCTTTTTCACCAGAAGCCATCAAAAAAAATAATAATTACAGGAGAGTGGCATGAGTCATTTCCGAAACGTGGCAAAAACCGGGTCGTTATTGGTCGCTGTATTTGCGCTTGTGGCTGAAGCAGCGCCGCAGCTCGAAGAGGTCATCGTTACCGCACAGAAGCGAGAGCAGAATCTGCAGGACGTACCCATGGCCATTACTGCGCTTGGGCGCGAATTGCTCAATGATAATGAAATCAACAATGTTCAGGATCTAACCAAGCTGGTGCCTTCGATGCGGTTTACCCCGGGCGACGACCCTACCAATTCTGCAATTCGGATTCGAGGTGTCGGTACCGATGTATACAGTGTAGCCGTAGAGCCCAACGTTTCTGTGGTGGTAGACGAAGTGCCGCTGGCGCGCACTTCTCTGGCAAACTTTGAGTTCGCCGACCTGGAGCGCATTGAAGTATTGCGTGGTCCGCAGGGTACGCTGTTTGGAAAAAATTCGACGGCTGGTCTGGTTCACGTGATTACTCGTGATCCGTCGCCGGAGTTTGAAGCATTCTCGCGATTCAGTTATGAGGCCCCGCAAAATTTTCCCGGTCAATTGATGAAGGCCCAGGTTGGTGTCAGTGGCCCGCTAACCGATACGCTTGGGCTGCGTTTAACTGGCTTTGCCAAGACGGTTGACGGTCATTTGGTCGACGTCGCCCAAAGCGACGACACGTTGCCCGACAGTGAATCCTATGGCCTGCGCAGCAAGCTGCGGTGGGACCCCAGTGATGCATTGAGTATTCGCTTCAGCATGGAGTATCAGGATACTGACGCTCAATCTACCCCGATAACCTTCCGTTATGCCAATGATGAAAAGGCTGCCCGGAGTCCGGAAATCGAATACGGTAAGGACAATAGGCAAACCAAAACGATTGGTACGAATCAGGCCGATAGCATTAATCAGGCGGCGTCGATTATTGTGAACTGGGATCTGGGTAGTCATGTGCTGACCTCAGTCACGGCCTGGCGCGGCTATGAAATTGTCCGCGACTTGTCGATACCAGATCTTGATGGCGAGCGTGTAGACCTTGTGCGTAATGGTGGTGAGCGCGCGATTGAAACGCTGACGCAGGAATTGCGCCTGAATTCAACAGGGAATGGGGCATTTGAATACACGGTGGGTGCGCTGTGGTTCGACAATCGCTTAACCAATACCTTTGAGCGTGGTGTGGAGGACATTCCCTCCAATTCGGTTGTTCAGGCGCTGGTCCCCGGTGCACCTGACTTACCTCCAGAGTTTGCTGTTATCCCCGGCGAAAGCTACAGTCAGGAAGGGTTCCGCAAGGCGGCTGCCGATACCAAAAATTTGGGTGTTTTTGCTCAGGCGACTTGGCATCCTACTGAAGATTGGCACCTGACCCTTGGGGCTCGCTACATCCACGAAGAGCTCACTGCATCGGGTGCCTCCGACGCCGCAACCATTCACGACGCAAGTGGTACGCGTATTAGCCAGGCGCAGACGAGTGTTCCTGCCACCACAATTACGGATGAAACCGTTATCGGGACTTTTTCCTTAGGCTATGACTGGTCGGGCGACAGCCGTTTGTACGCAACCCTGTCAACAGGGTACCGGGGTGGTGCATTTGATATGGCGGCCAGCGATCTGGAATCAGCGTTTGCGGACCCGGTTAAGCCAGAGACAGTGCAATCTATCGAATTGGGCGCGAAGACCAGGCTATGGGACAACCGCCTGGAACTCAATGTCGCTGTCTTTCAGTCGGTATTCAAGGACTTTCAGGCGCAAATTGTTGATGTTGCCAGAAGCGATGACTTAACGGCTCTGGTGCCTTCAGCTCAATTTCGCATGGACAATGCCGGCGAACTTGAAACCAAAGGTGTTGAAATCGACTTTAAGGCCCAGCCGCTGGAGTCCCTTTTTATGTACGGTTCGATACTGTACAACAAGGCCGAGTTCAATGAATTTGCCACCCAGTGTTTTGTCGGCCAGGAGCCGGGAGAAAATGGCGGTGTTGACGTTGATGGCGATGGCACTTGTGATGTTCAGGATGTATCGGGCGGGCGCTTGCCCAATGCCCCGGAGTTCAGCGTATCGCTGACAGCCCGCTACGAACATAATTTCAACGATTACGCCAATCGTGCCTACCTGCAGCTGGGGGGGCGTTGGTTGGATGACATTCAGTTCAGTGCGGAGCAACATCCGCTGGCCGTACAGGAATCCTATTCTGTCTGGGATTTGCGCATGGGGTGGTATGGTATGCAGGACCGGCTGGAAATCAGCGCTTACGTAAAAAACCTCTTTGCACAAAGTTATGTTGTCGGATTTTTCCCCTTGAGTTTGGAAAATGACCGCCGGGATATTGCCCACTTCCTGCCGATGGATGCCGACCGGATTGCCGGGATCAGCGTTCAGTATGGCTGGTAGATGCACTTGACTTTACGAAGTGCATCTGAGTCAATGTAAACGTTTACCTGGCTGTGGTTGCCCAGCTTCGACAGTAGTGGAGAGTATGTTGGAAATGACAACGAAAGCCCTTCGCCCCGGACCACGCCGGTTGCTACTTGGCTTCATGGTAACCGTGTATTTGCTGTTCCTGCTGGAGCCAACTGCGTGGCTTTTTTATGAGCTTTATCACCTCAGCGGAATCGGCTTGATCTACTATTTTTACGGCGCCTTTCGTACGGCGGGTGTGTATTTCGGGCTGTGGGCCTATCAGTGGCCAGTATGCATTGCAGTAGGAGTACTAACGGCTTTGCCTTGGTGGAACTATATAAAGGCCACAGTCAGGGGGAAGGCATGAATCGCAGGGAATTTTTGGAATGTGCGGCGATACTCATCAGCGGAGCCAGTGCCAGTCAGCTCGGCTTTTCGCTCAGCGCCGAGCAAAAGACGTATCTGGCGACTGCTCCTGATTATATCGCCCGGACGGCGCAATACTTAAGCGACGCGCAAAAGGCGACGCTGGCAATGCTGACAGAAACTATCATGCCTCGCACCGATACCCCGGGAGCCATCGATGCAGGTGTGCCGCGTTTTGTCGAGCTGATGGTGTTTGAATGGTTTAACAAAGCCGAGCACAAGATTTTTGTTGAGGGTCTGAATCAATTAATGACTGACGTCAACCAGCGTTTCGGTAAGCCTTTTGAAGCGCTTGCAGAGTCTCAGCGTATAGCGGTGCTTGAGGAGCTAGAAGACGAGGCAAGTGACTCTCCCTGGTATGACGTGGGAAGTACTGCTTTGCGTGAGTTTATCGACGGTGTTCCTTTTATCTGCCAGCTTAAGGAACTGAGCATATGGGGCTTTTTCACCTCCGAAGTCGGTGCTACACAAGTATTGCGGTATGAAGCGATGCCAATGGAGTTTGATGGGCACCGAAAATTAGGCAAAGACGACAGCTCATGGGCCTACTCGCTGCTTTGAGGAATACAGTGTGATTGAAAGCAAAAGCTATGACTTTGATGCAATTGTTGTCGGGTCGGGCATTACTGGTGGCTGGGCTGCAAAAGAACTGACTGAAAAAGGTTTGAAAGTACTGGTACTTGAACGGGGTAAAGAGCTTCGCCACAGCGTTGATTATCTGGGGGAGCATGCGCCAAGTTGGAAAATCCCCTATCACGGCAAGGCGCCGCGCGAGCTCTATGAGAAAGAGTATCCAGTGCAGAGCAGTAGTTACGCTTTTAGCGAGGCAACCCGTCACTTCTTCAACAATGACAAGCAGAACCCCTATGCGCGCGATGATAACAAGCCTTTTGATTGGGTTCGCGCAGATGTTGTGGGTGGTCGTTCTCTGATCTGGGGGCGGCAAACTTACCGCTGGAGCGAAGAGGACTTTAATGCCAATGCCAAGGATGGTCATGGCATCCCCTGGCCAATCGGCTACAAGGATATTGAACCCTGGTATTCCTATGTCGAAAAATTTATCGGTGTCAGTGGTGAGGCACTGGGTCTGGATGAATTGCCTGACAGTGAATTTTTGCCGCCGATGGGCATGCATAAGATTGAAGAAACGATTAAAGGTCGGTTGAAGCGCAAAGCGCCTGAGCTAAACATGACCATTGGCCGAGCAGCCATTCTGACTCAGAACCATAATGGTCGTGCGGCCTGTCACTATTGTGGCCCCTGCCATCGTGGCTGCTCCACCGGGAGTTATTTCAGTTCGCAGAGTTCGACCCTGCCCGCTGCACGGGCAACGGGTAACCTGACCCTGCGCGCCAACTCTATTGTGGAGAAGCTGGTTTACGACCCATTGACTGAAAAAGTTAGCGAAGTGCATGTGATCGATACCCGCACTGGCGAGAGAATGGCCTTCCGTTCGCGCATCGTGTTTTTATGTGCCTCAACGATTGCGTCCACACAACTGCTTATGCAATCCGTGTCAGAGGCATTCCCTACCGGGCTTGGCAATCGCAGCGGCGCACTGGGGCACTACCTGATGGATCATGCACCGGGGTTGGCGGGTCTGGGTATCTTTGTCGATGAGCTGGACAGCTACTGGTACGGCAATCGCCCCAATGGGGCCTATATTCCGCGCTTTAGAAATCTCAAGGGTCAGGACGGCGATGCAGATTTTGTTCGAGGTTATGGCTATCAGGCCAATATCCTGCGTATGGGGTGGCAATCAGGCTTTAACCAAAAGGGCTTTGGGGCTCGGCTCAAGGAATCTCTGCGCAAGCCAGGGCCGTGGCTGTGGGCCTTAAGCGCGTTTACCGAGTGCTTGCCCGACAAGCGCAATCGAATGTACTTGCACCCCACAAAGAAAGATCGCTTCGGTCTGCCACAAGTAGCCTTCGATGCTATTTGGCGAGAAAACGAACATAAACTGTGGAAGGATGCTGTCGCACAGGGTGAGCGGATTATGCGTGCGGCGGGGGCGGTCTTTAATATGAAACAGGATGAACTTGAAGCACCAATGGGTGCGGCGATTCACGAGATGGGCACTGCCCGTATGGGCCACGATCCGTCTCAGGCTGTATTGAATACGCATAATCAGGTACACGGGGCCGCGAATGTGTTTGTGACTGACGGGGCGTGCATGACGTCGTCGTCGTGTGTGAACCCTTCGCTTACGTATATGGCGTTAACGGCGCGAGCCTGTGATTATGCCGTCGACCAGATGTCGGCCGGCGTGATCTGATCGGCCGGATCGTACAAGGGAATTTTTGCCTGCGCTAAAGCGGGCCTGCATTGGTAAGAGGAAAGCGTTTTGCTCAAGACTTGGATCAAAAGAATACTGCTGGGTTTACTGGCTGCCATTGCAGTCTTGCTGTTGGCGGGCTTTATCTACCTGAAGTCGATCGGCATTATCCCCAGCCGCGACTACGATACCGAGCCGCCAATTTTGCCGAAGTTTAGCAAACCTGCGGCGTTGATATTTAACAAGACCAATGGCTTTGTGCACAAGGAAGCGATTCCCGTCGCTGAAAATGTCATGGTCGAGCTGGCTGAGGCCAGTGGCTTCGAAGCCTACGTCTCCCGAAATGCTGCAGTGCATACACCGGAGCTGCTTGAACAGTTTGATGTCATCGTCTGGAACAATGTCTCCGGTGATGTTCTGACCGAGGGTCAAAGGCAGGCCTTGAAAAACTGGATAGATGCAGGCGGCGGCTGGCTGGGGCTGCACGCTTCAGGTGGCGACTTCTCCTACGACTGGTCGTGGTATGTCGATACGCTGATTGGCGCCCAGTTTATCGGTCATACCATGAAGCCGCAGTTTCAGGATGCTCACGTACTGGTCGCCAACCCTGAAATTCCGGTAACCGCGCACCTGCCATCTCCCTGGCGAGTGCCGCAAGAGGAGTGGTATGCCTTTGACAGCAATCCGCGCGACAAAGGCTACGAGGTTTTGCTGACTTTGGACGAATCCAGTTATATCACCGTAGGCAGAACCTTTGCCGGTATCGACACGATGGAGGGTGAGCATCCGATAGCCTGGCGCCATGAGCTCGGCGCGGGGCGCGTTGTATACAGTGCCATTGGCCATCAGGCTGAGACCTATACTATTCGCGAGTATCAGGAATTTCTGCAGCGTGCGTTGCAGTGGCTGGCAGGCGATAGTCAGTAATGAGTAGTCGACGAAAAATTCGAATGGGAATGGTTGGCGGTGGGCCGGGCTCGATGATTGGCCCGATACATCGCATAGCAGCCCTGATGGACAATGAGATTGAGTTGGTTTGCGGTGTTTTTTCCAGTGATCTATCAAAATCGCGGCAAACCGGCGCTGATCTTTATCTGCCTCAGGAGCGGATTTACGCTGACTACAAGACAATGATGGAGCGTGAGGCAAATCTGCCTGAGTCAGTGCGGATGGATTTTGTCGCCGTTGTAACGCCTAACCACCTCCATTTTCCCGTTGCACAAGCGGCTCTGCAGCATGGATTTCATGTTCTGAGTGATAAACCTGCCACATTGAACAGTCAGGAAGCGGGACGCCTTGATCAATTGTTGTGTCAGACCGGTCTGCTCTATGGTCTTACCCATACCTATGCAGGTTACCCCATGATCAAACAGGCACGCGCTATGGTTGCGGCGGGTACGCTGGGAAAAATACGCAAAGTATTGGTCGAGTATCCACAGGGTTGGCTGTCAGGCGCCGGGGTAGAGCAGACTAGCAAGCAGGCTGAGTGGCGGCTTGATCCTCAGCGGGCAGGGGTGAGTAGTTGTGTTGGCGATATTGGCTCACACGCAGCCCACCTCAGTGAATATGTGACTGGCGATACGATTAGCGACATCTGTGCAGATCTTGGTTCGTTGGTACCGGGGCGAACAATGGACGACGACGCGACTGTTATTTTGCGATTTGAATCCGGTGTGCGCGGTGTACTTATCGCCAGCCAGATTTGCGCTGGTGAAGAAAATACATTGAAACTGCGCGTTTATGGTGAGAGCGGTGGCCTGGAATGGACGCATACCGATCCCAACACATTGCTGCACAAGCCCGCCGACGCTCCGGCAACAATCTTTCGGGCCGGCGGTCCCGGCTTGTGTGAGTTGGCGAGTGCAAATTGTCGTACACCGGCGGGGCACCCGGAAGGCTATCTGGACGCCTTTGCCAATCACTACCGGAATTTCGCCGGCCAGATACGGGCACGACTCGAGAACCGTGCTGCGACG
>JBFKDP010000044.1:0-17195 GCA_041619575.1 Litorivivens sp. | reverse complement strand
TATCCCGTTTGCTGTTGTAAAATTAGGTTTCCCCGACAGGTTTTTTGGCGCTATAAAACGTGCTCAACCAAAATGATTTCGTACTGTATATATAGTGCCGACAAAAGATATAAGCGATCATGCACTGTAATACAAGGGTTTTTTAGTCAAAAACCCGCCTTTTTAGCGATTTTAGGCGATCAAGAGCCGTCCTTTCCTGCCTATCGATTCAAATTCGGAAAACAGTGCCCTATTCATCATTAAAAATCTCCGTGAATACCGACAGTGCGCACAACAAAAAACCCCTTTGTAGAAGCCTCAATGGTGAGTATCGAATTGTAAATTAGAAGCGGTTAACGCATCCTGCAGTGCAGCGCTACGCTCACGCAATTCTCCTTCTTTATAGTCAGCAGCGGCAACGCAGCCCCAGATCGGCTTCGGCCAGGCAGCATCATCAGTAAAGCGGGCAATATGGTGAATATGCAGCTGAGGCACCATATTTCCCAATGCGGCGATATTGAGCTTATCCGCTGAAAACAGCTGCATCAGCACTTTCGCCACGGCGCTGGATTCACGCATAAACTGCTGCTGATCAGCATCGGTGAGTTCACAGAGTTCGCGCATGCCACTGCGGCGCGGCACCAGAATCAACCAAGGGTAATTGGCATCGCGCATAAGCAGCACCCGACACAGGGGAAGATCACCCAGCCAGACCGTGTCATTTGCCAAGCGCTCATCAAGTTCAAACATGGAGTCTCCAATTGGGTCTTTCAGGGGGCAAAGCCCTAACAGTCTTGCCGTGTTAACGTGTAAAATGCAGCAAATTTATTTGCCAAGGCTAGATTTAGCATGCGTGCCAGTCAATTCCTTATTGCCACTCAAAAAGAAACCCCAGCAGACGCGGAGGTCATTAGCCATCAGCTCATGCTTCGTGCGGGGATGATCCGCAAACTGGCGTCGGGCCTGTATACCTGGCTGCCGGCCGGTTTGCGTGTTCTGCGTAAAGTTGAACGCATTGTTCGCGAAGAGATGGATCGCAGCGGCGCCCAGGAAGTACTGATGCCGGTCGTCCAGCCCAGTGAGCTCTGGCTGGATTCTGGTCGCTGGCAGCAGTACGGACCCGAATTGCTGCGATTTAACGACCGCCATCAGCGCGAGTTCTGCCTCGGCCCGACCCACGAAGAAGTCATCACCCATCTGGTCAGCAATGAGCTGAAAAGCTACAAGCAGTTGCCGGTCAACTTTTACCAGATACAAACGAAATTTCGCGACGAGATTCGTCCACGCTTTGGCGTTATGCGCTCGCGCGAATTCATTATGAAAGATGCCTACTCATTCCACCTCGATGAAGAGTCGCTGCAGGCTACCTACGAGCTGATGTATCAAGCCTACTCCAATATCTTTACTCGCATTGGCCTGGATTTTCGCCCGGTCATCGCCGACACCGGCTCTATCGGCGGCACCGGTTCACATGAGTTTCACGTTCTGGCCGAATCAGGCGAGGACGATATCGCCTTTTCTGATACCAGTGACTACGCTGCCAATACCGAAATGGCCGAGGCCATCTGCACCACGGAGCGTCCCGCTGCCAGTGCAGACATGACCAAGGTGGCTACGCCCGGCGTCAAAAGCATTGAAGATGTCTGTTCCAGTCTGTCAGTCGCGCCGTCGCAAACAGTGAAAACCCTGATCGTGCGCGCCGAAAACGAAGAAGGTGAAGCTGAGGGACTGGTCGCCCTGATACTGCGTGGCGACCACCAACTGAACGAAATCAAAGCTGAAAAGCTCAAGGGCGTCTTTTCGCCACTGCAAATGGCCAGCGACGAAGACATCAAATCCGCCCTGCCCTGCGAAGCCGGTTCACTGGGACCAGTGAGTCTGCCAATTCCCTATCTAGTAGATCGTTCGGCAGCAGCACTGGCAGATTTCGTCTGCGGCGCCAACGAAGATGGCTATCACCTGACCGGTGCAAACTGGGAGCGAGATTGCGCCCTTGAGCGCATTGAAGATATCAGGAATGTACAAACCGGCGACCCGAGCCCCGACGGTCAAGGAAGGTTGCAGATCAAACGTGGCATCGAAGTCGGCCATATATTCCAGCTTGGCCGCAAGTATTCAACCGCACTCAATGCCAGCGTTCTGGATGAATCCGGTCGCGAATCTGTGGTGACCATGGGTTGCTACGGCATTGGTATA
Source organism: Litorivivens sp. (assembly GCA_041619575.1). Classification (GTDB taxonomy): domain Bacteria; phylum Pseudomonadota; class Gammaproteobacteria; order Pseudomonadales; family Spongiibacteraceae; genus Litorivivens. Next base: position 15,020 of record JBFKDP010000044.1, on the reverse strand, counting down.
ACCCGGGTCGTTGCCGCCGCCATCGAACAAAACCACGATGAAAACGGCATTATCTGGCCTGACGCTATTGCACCGTTTCAACTGGCACTGGTGCCTTTGAATATGCAGAAGTCCGAGCGTGTCAGAGAGGCGGTCGAAACACTGTACGCGCAACTGAGCGACCTCGGCATTGATGTTTTAATGGATGATCGCAATGAACGACCGGGCGTCAAATTTGCCGATATTGAATTAATCGGCATTCCCCATCGTATCGTTATCGGCGATCGTGGACTCGATAGCGGCAAGCTAGAATATCGCCACCGCCGCGCCGAGGCCAATGAGGAATTCGAATTGGAGCATGCACTTGCGTTTATTCAATCGAAACTGGCTGTCTAGCACGACAATCGCGCGTTGGCTTTGCTTATGTCTCTGCCTCGGCGCCCTGCCGCTGCAAGCACAGCCGGGCGCCGATGCGATGGCCGATCAGGAACACGCCGAACTCCGGCAGTTCCTGAAAAACACCATCGCCGATGCCAGCAGTTTTCGCGACCGGTACGATGCCGAAGTCTGGCTTCTGGATATGTCCGGCCGGCTGGAGCGTTTTCTCGATGAACCGGAATCGCGGCTCGACTTGTTGCGCGCTGTTCACTATGAAGCCAGCAACGCAAACCTCAAGCCCGATCTGGTGCTCGCGCTCATTGAAGTGGAAAGCGGCTTTGATCGTTTCGCTGTGTCCAGCGCGGGTGCTCAAGGCTTGATGCAGGTTATGCCCTTTTGGAAGAACGAAATTGGCCGCCCCGAAGACAATCTCACTGACCCCTACACCAATCTGCGCTACGGTTGCCGCATTCTTCAATATTATGTCGAAAAAGAAAAAGGCAACATCATGCATGCGCTGGCACGCTATAACGGCAGCTACGGCAAACTCTGGTACCCGCGCCGGGTCATGGATGCCTGGGCGACCCGCTGGCGCGCGGGCACCCTGTAATTAAGTTAGCCCTGAAATTCGTAGCGCCAATACTTGTGTTCTAGCCAACAGCGATTGCGCACACCCTCACATGCAGCATCAGTCGTCTCATAACCTGCGTCACCCTCGTAGAGCATGCAGATTTTTTCCTCGTGCACTGCCATACGCGGATTAATATAGGGCACAGTTCGACCAGCATAAAATGCACGTGCCTGAGTAATACTCTCGCAGGCTTCGAGCTCGGTGAGGGTCACCAGCGTCGGCGGCATCAGCTTTAATTCACCGTGTTCGTGTTCCCGAATGGCGCGCTCGGGGGAAACCCAGCGGTAGGCATCAATTTCCTCGCCATCCACCACAATATCGCTCGCCGGATAAGCACTCATAAAGAACCAGGTGGCAAAGCGTTTCTTTGAGACTTCCGGGGCATCGGGTGTCGTCCAGTGAGATATCAACTCAAGACTGCTTTCGGGAATCTCAATGGAAGCCTCTTCCTGCGTTTCCCTGACCGCCGCCGTGCGCGCGGCCGCCTCGGGTTCATCACCCGGACTGTAATCCTGATCTTCAACCACCCCGCCGGGAAAGACCCAGGCACCGGAACCGACACGGCTAGCGCTGTGGCGGCGCAGCAACAGAGCTTCGAGGCCCTGCGCAGTATCGCGCAGTAACACGAGGGTTGCTGCTGGACGAATTAGAGGCTTGTCAGGCACTGCTTGCTCCAGAATCCAGAAAATCGAGAAAGACGTCCGGCTCGGGCCTCAACCGGTAGTTCTCAGTCAGGTCGGTATACATAATCCGGCCACGCTCGTCGGCAATAATGACGGTCGGGTACACCGTGTCGGCACCATAGCCGCTGATACCCAAGGCAATACCGCCACGGTGGGCAATCTGCAAGATACTGGCCGCGCGATTGTCTCGATCCACATAAAACTGCATGGGCACATCAAACTTCTCGGCGAGCTGGCGGGTATTTTTGTGCGGCTGGGGGCTGATTAACACCACATTGACGCCACGCTTTTCCAGTTCTCGATAGCGTTCAGCCAATTCACGCACCTGCGCCACACAAAGCGGGCACCAGTTGCCGCGATAGAACATCATTAACAGTTTGCGACCACGAAAGCTGCTTGACGCTACGGCGTTACCATCGGCATCTTCCAGCTCAAACTCAGGCAGCTCCCAACCAGGCTGAAGCACAGTGTTTACGCCTCGGTCGAGCATGGAGTACCAGAATATGTAGGCCAGAACACCGCCCAGGCCGAGCACCAGCGTGTACACAACCGGTAGCACCGGTTGCAATTCAACCGCAGCCAGCGCGCTACCCAACAAGGCGCCCGCCAATTGAATCCACATAAATCGCGAGGTTCTCGCCGTCGACGAGATGGCGAGATAGACCATAAAACCCAGCATGGGGACCAGCGCCAGCGCCGCACCGTACCAAGCAAGTTCCACCGTCTCAGCCGTCGCGATGTGCCACACGCAATGTCCGGCCGCCAACAGGCTCGCCAGCAAATAGGGCATTACGAATAGTCGTTTGAGTGTTTGCATGCCAAAGCCCTTGAATGATTATTATGGGTGACTGCGGGCATTATCACCGAGGCGCAAAACGTTTGCCAATGCGGCCAATGCCCTGCACCCCGATAAAGGAAACGTTATTAGGCTGGAAAATAGCGGCTTATCGTATCAGCAACACAAGCGGGCTTATCCTGCCCTTCAATTTCTACCGTCACACGTACAACAGACTGAATACCGCCTTTTACTTCTTCGACAGATACCAACTCACCGCTACCGCGAACGCGCGAGCCCACCGGCACCGGCGACGGGAAGCGAATTTTCTCGCAACCGACATTCACGCCCATCGAGATACCCTGCACATCAATAATCTGTGGCAGAAAGAGGTTAACCAGTGACAGCGTCAAATAACCGTGGGCAATACATTTGCCAAAGGGACCGTCTTTTGCACGCTCGGGATCCACGTGTATCCACTGGTGGTCGCCGGTAGCATCGGCAAAGAGGTTAATGCGGTTCTGATCGATTTCGAGCCAATCGCTTTTGCCAAGTTGCTCGCCCTGAGCCTGCAACAGTTCGGAAGGGTGTTTAAATACGCGAGTCATGTTATAGCCTTTCAATACTGGTTTGCGTTGACGCGCGACTATAGCACCAACCGACTGCTATCTCATCCGCAGCGCCTTTTCTTACAAAGATTTCACTGCGCGCAATACACAGCGCCCTACACTGCAGCCAACAAACAGGAGAACTCAACATGCGCGCAGCCGTACTCGAAAGCCCCGGCGAAAAATTAGTCGTACGCGACGATATCACTGTCATTGATCCGCGCCCCGGAGAGGTACGCGTGCGCGTTCACTACTGCGGACTCTGTCACTCCGACTACAGCTATGTGGACGGCAGCACACCTGCACCGGGCCCGATCATTCTCGGCCACGAGGCCTCAGGCGTTATCGACGCTGTCGGCGCTGGCGTCACACACCTGAACGTTGGCGATAAGGTGATCATGACGCCGGCACCGCCCTGCGGCCACTGCTACTTCTGTCAGCGCCAGGACCACAGCTTGTGCGTGAACGCCAGCTCGATCATGACCAGCACCCTGCCCGACGGCGAAACCGGCTTGAGCAGAAACGAAACCGTTGTCTATCGCGGTTGTGGCGTTGGCGGCCTGGCTGAATACGCCATCACCCCTGCCAACGGCGCCATCAAAATTGACGACGACGTGCCACTGGAGCTGGCCTGCGTGATCGGCTGCGCCCTGCAAACCGGTGTCGGCGCCGTACTCAATACCGCCAAGGTGGAAACCGGCGCCACCGTGGTCATCATGGGGCTGGGGGGTGTTGGTATGGCTGCCATTCAGGGCGCTCGGCTCGCGGGTGCTTCGCTGATAATTGCTTCCGATCCGGTAGCGGCTCGTCGCGAACAGGCCAAAGGCTTCGGTGCGACCCACTGCATCGATCCCGTCAAGGAAGATCTCGCCGCACTCTGTATGGAACTGACTGGCGGCATTGGTCTGGACTATGCCTTTGAAACTGCGGGCAAAGCCAGCTTGATCGAGACTGGCATCAATATCACACGGTCCGGCGGCACCACCGTTTGTGTAGGCGCACCGCCAATAGAAGAAGGTATCAACATCCCGCACGCCGTGCTGTTTGCCGCCCTTGAGAAAAAGCTCTGCGGTTGCCTGCTTGGCTCCTGCAATTCAACCTATGAAATCCCCAGAATGATCAAGCTGTGGAAGCAGGGTCTGCTGGATTTCGATGGCATGGTGACAAACCGCAGGCCCCTGAGCGAAATCAACGAAGGTTTTGATGATTTGGCCAATAATCGCGGCATACGAACGGTGATAGAAATTACACCCCCGTAACCCACCCGTTCAGCATCTTGCGCCCATTGAGCGGTACATCGTCGACATCAGGCGCTACAATGCTGCTAAACAGGTGCAAACGTAATACCGTGGTAAGCCTTCGGTAATGATCGCCTTGCACGCGCCGTGATATAACACGCTGTATTATCAGTATTTTTTGAGAGCTGTCTGTGGGTCAAATAACCAAGAATGTTGTCGTGTCCGCCGTGATACTCGGCGCCGCGAGCGCCGCCGCTATCCTTCTGTACTTGCAGCGACCGGAACCCGTCAAGGTCGAGATGGTTGCCAAGCCGTTGTTGATCGATGTGGCTGAAGTCGTCAAACAGGATTTGCCGGTCAGCATCGCCTCTCAGGGCACGGTCAGCCCGCGCACACAAACCACACTTATCGCCGAAGTCTCCGGGCGTGTCGTTCAGGTTTCCCCCAAATTTAAAGCGGGCGGTTTTTTCGACGCCGGTGAAATTCTCCTGCAGATTGACGATCGCGATTACAAAGCTGAACTCAAACGCGCCGAATCCGCTGTAGCCAGCGCACGCAGCAACCTGGCTCTGGAAAAAGGCCGGGCTCAGGTCGCCTACAGAGACTGGTTGAAATTTTCCAACGGTGTCTCACGAAACTCGGAAGCGGATGCGCTGGCTCAGCGCAAACCACAACTGGCCGAGGCACAAGCGCGACTGGATTCGGCTGAAGCGGACCTGGCCCGTGCACGCGACAACCTGGACCGCACCGCCATACGCCTGCCCTATAGTGGCATGGTGCGCACCAAGGCAGCGGACATCGGTCAGTACGTGACGGTTGGCTCGCAACTCGGACAAACCTTTGCCATCGACAAAGTCGAAGTGCGCCTTCCCTTACCCGATGACCGCCTCAGCTACCTGAACCTGCCAAGCGTCAACAGCACACAGAGTGATGCGCAAATGACTCAGGTAACACTAAGCACCGCCCAGGGCGAACACACCTACGAATGGCCGGCACAACTCGTGCGCACCGAGGGTGTCCTCGACGAACGCAGCCGCGTGCTGTTTGCCGTGGCAGAAGTGATTGACCCCTACGGGCTGCGTGGTGAACTCGACGCTCCCCTGCGCGTTGGCACCTTCGTACAGGCCAACATTTCCGGCAAAATCATGTCGGATATCGTGGTATTGCCCCGCCATGTCCTTCGTACAGGCAATCAGGTTTGGGTTATCGACAGCAAGGATCGACTGGTCAACCGCGAGGTGGGCCTGCTGCGCACCGACGGCGAGCTGGCGTACATTCATCGCGGTCTTGAAACCGGTGAACGCGTTGCTTTATCCACCATTCCCCATGCGGTAGCCGGTACACAGATTCGGCAGAACAGCTCCATTAAAACCAGCTCTCTGCTGCCACCGGACTCGGCGGGGCGCGACAGCAGCAAACCTCTCAATCCACGCAGCACGGCAAAAGCCACCACCATTGAGAGCGCCGCGGGATGACCGAAGAAAATATCGATACCCAAAGCGGGCTCATTGCCTGGTTCGCGCGCAATTCCGTCGCCGCCAACCTGCTGATGTTTCTCATTCTGACAACGGGCATCATGGCCGTGCTCAATATGCCGCGCACAGTGAACCCGGAATTTGTCAGCGATACCATACAGGTCACGGTTGCCTACCCCGGCGCCTCTCCCGATGAAGTGGAACTGGGTATTATCCTGCGTATTGAAGAAGCCCTGAAAGACATCGATACCATCGAAAAAATTCAGTCAACGGCTCAGGAATCAGTCGCCATCATCAGACTGGAAATCGATGAAGACGAAGAAATTAACGACGTACTGGACGAAATAAAAAGTGCGATAGACGGCATTTCCAACCTGCCCGAAGAGTCCGAAAAGCCCGTCGTCAAACACCTGGAAATGCGCGATCACGCGGTCAATATCCAACTGTGGGGCAACCTCAGTGAACGCGACATGAAGTCGCTCATTGATCAGATCAAAAACGAACTGCAGCAAGATCCAGATATCGGTTATGTGGAAACCTTCGGTGGCCGCAACTACGAAGTCAGTATCGAAGTGCCGGAAGATAACCTGCTTAAATACGGTCTGACGCTGGAACAGGTCGCACAGGCAATCCGAGGCTCATCCTTAAACCTTCCCGGTGGCGCCATTAAAACCGATAACGGCGAGATTATGCTGCGTGCGAAAGGCCAGGCTTATCGCCAGCACGATTTTGAACGCATCCCACTGATTACTTATCCCGATGGCACCCGCCTGACCGTGGGCGACATCGCCACCATTAAAGACGGCTTTGAAGAGTCCACCGGTTTTTCGCTGTTCAATGGTGGCTTTAGCATGGGCGCAACCGTTTATGCGGTCGGCGATCAGGATCTCATTAAAGTTGCCGACGCTGCGAAAGCCTATGTCGAACGCAAGCGCGGCGAACTGCCGGAAGGTGTCAGCATCGACTACTGGGCCGATATCACCTTTTACCTAAAAGGCCGTCTCGGCATGATGGTAAAAAACCTTGGCATGGGCGCACTGCTGGTTTTTATTGTTCTCACCCTCTTCCTCGATATCAAGCTGGCTTTCTGGGTCATGGTCGGTCTGCCACTGTGTTTCCTCGGCACCTTCGCCATGATGTCGACGCCCATGGTGGATATCAGCTTAAACATGATCAGCCTGTTCGGCTTCATACTGGTATTGGGGATAGTGGTCGACGACGCCATCATTATCGGTGAAAGCGCTGGCAATTTTTCGGAACGCTATGGCCACAGTATCGACTCCGTTATCGGGGGTGCCAAACGCGTTGCCACACCCGCCACCTTTGGCGTACTGACCACCATCGTCGCCTTTCTACCCACCCTGTTCGCCGACGGTGTCTTTGCGCCCTTCCCGGCCTCTTTCGGCTGGGTGGTATTGCTGTGCCTGTCCTTCTCACTGGTAGAATCAAAGCTGATTCTGCCCGCCCATCTGGTGCACAGTAAGCCCTCGCGCAAAGGGTTCTTCCGCTACACCCATGCCTTGCAGACAAAATGTAACGCTTTACTGCAAGCCTTTATCAGACGTTTCTATCAACCTTTTTTGCGGGTCGCCATTCGCAACCGCTATATCACGACATCGACCTTTGTCGCCGTGATGATTTTGGCGGGCGGCCTGATCGCCGGGGGCTTAGTACGCGTCATCATGATGCCATCAGTACCCAACGACTTTATTCAGGCCTCGTTGGAAATGGTTGAGGGCACTACTGAAGAGCAGATGCTTGCGGGCTACAAACAATTTAACGATGCACTCTACGCCGTCAACCGCGAATATATTGAAGAAAGTGGCAATGAAGCCGGTTTGCTCAAGCACGTATTTGCCTATGCCTACGATGGCCGCTTCGTCAACTTTATGGCCGAGCTGACCAAGAACGAAACCCGCACCATCGCGAGTGACGAATTGGCTGATCAGTGGCGCTCCAAGATCGGGGAAATTCCCGGCGCACGCGTTGTGGCCGTCTCAACCGCTCAAGATATGGGTGGCGGTCAGGATGTACAGTTCAAACTGATCAGTTCAAACCCTGAACAGCTCAAAGCCGCATCACAGGAATTTGCGGAGCATCTGGGCACCTACGACGGAGTCTACGACGTTCGCAATGGTTCCGACTCTGCCCAGGACGAAATTGTACTTAGCCTGAAACCCATGGCCGATGCCATGAATGTGTCGCTGGCTGATATGGCGACTCAAATCCGTCACGCCTTTTACGGCGCTGAAGCCCAGCGCATGCAACGCGGCAATGATGAAGTCAAAGTCATGGTGCGCTTCCCGGAAAGCGAGCGCAAAGCCATCTCCGATCTGGAGAATATGTATCTGCATACCCGCGAAGGCGTGCCGGTCCCCTTTACTGTGCTGGCCAACGCCACAATCGAACCGGGCTACAGCAAGCTCTCGCGTATCAATGGCGAGCGAGCGGTAACAGTGGGCGGTGCCGTCAATCGCCTGCACGCATCGCCCGACAACATTGCCCTGGAGCTGAAAGAGAGTTATCTGCCTGAACTGACGGCTAAGTACCCGGGCCTGTCCTTTAAGATGGACGGCATGACTGAAGAGTCATCCAAAATATTTACCAGCCTGATTGTCGGTTTTGCGCTGGCCCTGTTCGGCATTTACGCACTCCTGGCGGTGCCGCTGAAATCTTACCTGCAGCCATTGATCATTATGGGTGTGATTCCCTTTGGCATTATCGGCGCCGTTATTGGCCACCTGGTGATGGATCTGCCGCTCGACATGATGTCTCTGTTCGGCATCATCGCCCTGTCCGGCGTTGTGGTGAACGACAGCCTGATTATGGTGGACTTTATCAACCGCGCGATTAGCAACGGCGAATCAATTCTGGAAGCAGTTGTGCAGTCAGGTACCCAGCGATACCGGGCCATTATGCTGACCTCGCTCACGACCTTTTTCGGTCTGGCCCCCATGCTCGTCGAAACCAGCACTCAGGCCCAGTTCCTGATTCCCATGGCGGTTTCACTGGGCTTTGGCATTATATTCGCCACGGTTATCACGCTGGTACTGATCCCCTGTCTCTACGTGATTCTCGAAGACTTCAAACTGCGCGGCCAATCTACCTTGAGCGCATCTCCGGCCAGTGCCTGAGGGCTAACGGCCAATCAGCGCCTCAGGCAAGCGCCTGTTGCGCTGACAAATCCACCCACACCTTACTGGTCACCGAGTTGGCGATGAAACACAACTCGTGGGCTTTGTGATGCGTCGCTTCAATCTGTTTCAAAGACGGTGCCTCGCCGGCAAATTCTACCACCGGGCACAACCTCACTTCGGTCATGCGCTGGACGCCGTCATCATCGGCCGCCAGCGTACCGACCGCCTTGTCGCGATAACGGGTTACCAGCAGGCGCTTTTTAGATGCCAGCGCCAGAAAAAACAGCATATGGCAGCTCGACAAGGCCGCAACAAAAGCCTCCTCGGGGTCAACACTTTCCGGCAAGGCATAGGGCACAGGCACAATATGCGGTGAGGCCGAGGCTTCCACCACCGTACCGCCATCAAAGTGCCAACGGTGCCCACGCGAGTATTTGTTGCCGGAAAAATCGTCATTGTCGGCAAGTTGCCAGACAATTTCAGCCAGATAATCAGACATAAGCACCCCGCAAAATTTAATGAATCAACAGCGACCACACGCGCGGAAGAAATATCAACACGCCAATCAGGGCAGCACTCAGTGCGCTGATCAAAACGGCGGCGGCGGCAACATCCTTGGCTTTGCCAATCAAGGGGTGCTCATCGCGATTCACCAAATCGCACAGATATTCCAGCGCAGAGTTAAAAGCCTCCAGCGATAGCACCCAACCAATCAACAAGACAACAATCAACCACTCACCGCGATCGATCTGCAGAACAAAGCCCGCAGCGATCACGGCCAGCGCGATAACAAGGTGAACTCGGGCATTGTGCTGTTCACGCAGCAGAGTCTTTATGCCGCGCAGGGCATGCCGCACACTCTGACAGCGAGCAGTCAAGGAGAAGCGGGTATTGTGATCCGACTCGGACAAGGTTTTTCCCTGCAATTATTTCCGCTTATGCAGCATAGCGGTTACCATGGCAGCTTCGCAAACCACCGCAGTTAAGCTCATGTTCGAACGCATTTCCATTGACCAGGCCAAAGCACTGATTGCCGCTGAACCCTGCACCCTTGTCGACATTCGTGATGCCCAGTCCTACGCCGAGGCCCACGTGCCCGACGCCATACATCTGGACGGCAATTCAGTAGAAGAGTTTGTGGCCAACACCAACCGCGAACAACCGCTGCTTATTTATTGCTATCACGGTAACAGCAGCCAGAGCGCTGCCCAGTATTTCGCCGGACAGGAATTCAAGCGCGTGTTCAGCGTTGACGGTGGCTTTGAAGCCTGGCGTCAAAATCTGTAACGCGCGCTGCCTGCCCTAGTCAGGGAGCCGTGCACTCGGTGCAAAAGGCGTAGAGCCCGGTAGGATCGCGCAGTGCCAGGAAGGCTTGGAGCTGTCGGCCCAGTGGTTGCCACCAACTGCGAGGCATGGATTGCAGCGCCTGTTTTAGAGGCGTGCCAACCGCACCTGATGCCATTGAACCCAGACCTGTCGACTCCAGCAGATGTGCCATCAATGCCTGCATCGGCGGCAGTGTAGGCTCAACCCATTCACGCCGATACTCGTTCAGGCCCGCCAGATTGGCCGCGGCGGTTACGGCATCATCCAGCCCGCCCAGCTGGTCAACCAGACCGAGCTGCTTGGCATCCACACCGGTCCAGACACGCCCCTGAGCTATTTTGTCCACCTGCTCCGGTAACATGTCGCGCCCTTGAGCAACCACTTCCAGAAACTGACGATAGCCGTGCTCGATACCCGCCTGCAGAGCGCGTTGCACAACCGGATTAAGGGGGCGATCCGGACGCAGACCACCCGCTACCGCGCTCGTGGCAACACCGTCGGTGTGAACACCGAGTTTCGCCAGACTTTCATTAATGGTGGGAAAAGCGCCGAAGATGCCAATAGAGCCGGTAATGGTCGTCGGCGTCGCCCAGATCTCATCGGCGTTGGCCGCAATCCAGTAGCCGCCTGATGCTGCGGCAGACCCCATGGAAACCACCAGCGGTTTGCCGGTTTTTTTCAGTGCCAGCAATTCCTGGCGAATTTGTTCTGACGCAAAGGCCGAGCCACCGCCACTGTCAACGCGCAAAACGACCGATTTAATGCTGTCATCGTCCCGCGCTTGCCGGATCAGTTCCGAGAAACTTTCACCACCGATGCCGGTACCATCATCCTGACCATCAACAATCGTGCCCTGTGCCACGAGAATCCCCACGGCATCACGGGTGCTTATTGCGTTGTCGTCGCTCAGCCCCAGATAACGCTGGTGGCCAACGCGCTGAAAATTACCGTCGCTGTCCGCACCGACACGTGCCACCATGGCTTCGCGCCACTCGCGGCGATTGTTCAGGGTATCGACCAACTGCTGCTCTTTGGCGGCCGTCGCAAGATTGCCCTGATGCTCGATCATGACCTCATCAATATGATTCACGTAGTGCTTGAGCGCTGCCTGCTTAATCCCCCGATTGGCGCTTACTTGTTGGGTGTAGCTCGACCAGAGCTGGTTAAGCCAGGCCTGATTGGACGCCTTCGCCTCTTCTGACATGGAGTCACGCATCAAGGGTTCCAGCGCCGATTTAAATTCGCCAACGCGGAATACGTGTATGTTCACACCGAGCTTATCCAGCGCCGAGCGAAAGTAATTGCGGTAGAGGCCAAAACCTTCAATCACGACTCCGCCCATCGGGTCCAGATACACCTCGTCAGCCTGGCTGGCAACAAAATAACTGTCCTGATCATAAGCAATCGCGGAAGCAATCACCGGCTTGCCGCTGGCCTTGAAGCGTTTGACCGCAGCGGCCAATTCAGAGGCCTTGCTCATGCCGATATGATCAAGATCTTCCAGCGACAGCAGTAACACCGCAACGCGGTCATCGCTGGCACCGCGATCAATGGCTTTAATCATGTCGCTCAAACGGGTTTCCGCGACCACTTCTCCATCGAGCAAGTGCGACAGCGGGTCAACCGGGCTGAGCTGATCCACGACCAGACCACGCAATTCAATATCCAGCGCGAACTTTTCTGGCAAGGTTGGGCCCTCGCCAAACAGGGCAAAGCCCAGCACCACCAGCAGAAGGAGAAATACCGCGTTAACCAGAAAACGTCGGGTCGCATCCAAAAAACCACCCAGACTTCTCCAGAAGCCTCTCTTGCCTTCTACCGTTTTACTCATTCACTTTCTCCAGGTTCAGCCTGCGCTTTTTGCCAGTGAGAACACCAGCGTATGGTCATCATGGCCGACACAAACACCGTGACAGACAAGCCGACTTCAATATAGTTGATCCACAAACGCAGCGGCGACATCGCCTCGGTAACCGCTATCATAAAGTACATCAGACAAACGAAACACAACCAGGCCAGACTGCGAAAGTCGTTACGCAGAATACCCGGAATAAAGATCAGCAAGGGAACAACGCGAATTAGCCAGATGGTCAGACTTGGCTGGCGTCCTTCCTGATGCAGCCACCAGGTCGTCACCGTCAGCACAATAATTTGCGCCCAGAAGCTGAACAGCAGCACCCGCCGCGCCCACAAGGCTTTGCCGGTGTAATGTGCCGCCTTATCCATGGGCCACCTGCCTGGCCACGCGCGCTACACGCTCGCCCAACGCCCGACACAGTTTCAATTCCTGCTCGTCCGGCGGTCGATTGTCATGACCCGCCACATGTGAGGCACCATAGGGAGTCCCGCCTCCTTTTGTCGAAGACAGCTCCGGATGACTGTAGGGCAAACCCAACAACATCATGCCGTGATGCAGCAGGGGAATCATCATCGTCAGCAATGTACTCTCCTGGCCACCGTGGGGACTGTTGCTTGACGTAAATAGGGCTGCAGGCTTGTCAATCAAGGCACCGCTCAGCCACAGCGCAGAGCTTGTGTCGAGAAAGTACTTCATCGGTGCCGCCATATTGCCGAAGCGCGTTGGGCTGCCCAGCACCAGTCCCGCACAATCGCGCAGGTCATCCAGGCTCGCATACAGGTGGCCCTCATCCGGAATGGCAGGCGCTGTGGCCTCACACTCGGTAGACACGGGCGCCACCGTGCGCAGTCGCGCTTCCAGGCCCGCCTGCTCAACCCCGCGCGCAACATGCTGGGCCATTGCCCGGCACGCGCCGTAGCGGCTGTAATACAGCACCAGAACGTATTGGCTCACGCGAGCAGATCCAGCACATTTTCCGGCGGACGCCCCAACACAGCTTTATTGCCACTGACCACAATTGGGCGCTCGATCAATTTGGGGTTCTCTACCATGGCTTTAATCAGCGCATCATCCGACAGCGTTTTATCGGCCAGCCCCAGCGCTTTGTAGGCCTCTTCGCCCTTGCGCAGCAGCTCGCGCGGCGTTTTGCCCAGCTTGCCCAGCAAAACCTCAAGCTCCTGCGCAGTCGGCGGGCTGTCCAGATACAAAACCTGAGTCGGCTCAATGCCATTGTCCTGCAAAATTTGCAGGGTCTGGCGTGATTTGGAACAGCGCGGGTTGTGGTAAATCGTAATACTCATCAAAACCTCGTGAATCGGTGCGAACTTACAGGCCGGCGCGGGCCGCGATCGATGCTTGGATCACCAAAGCAAAAGCGGCATTATACACAGCACGATTTTTCAGCGAAGCGCTGCGCCAGCGCCGCCTTCCTGATTTGCGCAGAAAACAACCACCCTTGACGGATAGCCATGCCATTATCAGTGTCCCTTCTCGCTTTTAAACGCCTGCTTTCGCTGGTGATATTGACCAGTGTTATCGGAGCCTGCGGCCAATCCAGCGCACCCGGCGAGCTGTTTACGCCAGGCGCCGCGAACGAACGATGGGCGGTCATCAATTACTGGGCCGTCTGGTGCGCACCCTGCCGGGAAGAAATTCCGGAGTTAAATGAACTCGCGCGCAAACACGCAGATTCTGTGCGGGTATTTGGCGTTAATTTCGATGGCGCACAGGGCGACAAGCTCAACACCGCCATCGAAGAACTGGGCATTGAATTTCCCGTACTGGAAAAAGATCCGCAACCCGAACTGGGCATCGCCCGGCCACAGGCGCTGCCAGTCACCGTGTTGATAAAGCCGGATGGCACAGTTGCCGAGGTATTACTGGGGCCACAGACGACAGTGGGCTTGTGGCAAAAGATATCTGACTTGCAGACGACGCCAGCGCCATGAATGAGCGCCTGCGCGTGTATGGCCGTGTGCAGGGCGTTGGCTTTCGCGCACACACCCGAGGAATTGCCCAGACTCACGGCTTGGCGGGCTGGGCTAACAACTGCGCCGATGGCTCCGTCGACATTCTGCTTGTTGGAGATTCCGCAGCCATTCACGAGGCAAAAGCCGCGATCATTCAAGGGCCAAGGCATGCCCGCGTTGAACGTATTCAAGCGCTCGAAGCCCCTGCCGATGCCCCGACCCACGACTTCACAATCGGCTAGAAAAACCACAAAAAATGTATTGATTTCAATAATCTGGACAATGTTATATGAGTATGGCAAATTGAACTATTAATTGGATTCCGTGTTGCACCAGAGCTAAGTTACGAGCATGAAACTTGTGTTACTGGACTTTTCAGTCCATTCGTTTACATTAGGCGGGTGGTAACAATAATAATGTTACGTGTAGGGCGGCAACAGGCGGGCAACACATTCGCAGACATGCCAGGTTTTGTTGTTCACAAGAATTAAAAGAACCGTAATTCGCTCGCCAATACACTGGATGTTTAGAGGCTTATGAATCGTTTTTTCGCTGCTTTGCTGCTCGTCGTGTTGACGCAGCTGTCCCATGCACAACTTCAGCTAGACGGCATGTCGCTGAGAGGGCTGGCCGTATACGAGCAGCTCCGCACCGAGTACTACATCGCCGGCCTGTACCTGCCTTCTACCGCGATCACGCCAGACGACGCGTTTTTCATGCCCGGCCCCAAGCGCATGGACATTCGTGTAGTCACCGAGTCCTGGAGCAAGCGTCGCTTTACCCAGCAATGGAATCAGCTGATTCTGATCAACAACAGCCCGGACACGCAAAAAGCCCAAGCTGACAACATTATTGCCTTCGGCTCAATGCTCAAAGACGACCTGCAAGCGGGCGATCATATGACCATTGATATGATTGCCGACACCGGCACCGTGATAAAACTCAATGGCACCACGCTGCTG
>JBFKDP010000043.1:0-17314 GCA_041619575.1 Litorivivens sp. | reverse complement strand
CCCCCGTTTTCAGTCATCAGTTTTACGCCCTGTTGCGACATAAAGAAATAGCCACGGATATTGACGTCAACAGTCTTCTGGAACATCGATACGTCGGTCTCGGTTATCGGGCCGAAATGCGGATTAGTTGCGGCGTTATTTACCAGGATATCTAGCTTGCCATGATCAGCTCGAATATCCGCAAAGAGACTATCGATTTGCGACATTTCACCAATATGGCAGGCGCGAGCTTCAGCTTTGCCGCCGGTATCACGAATGTCGGATGCCACCTTCTCACAGCCCTCAATTTTGCGGCTAGAGACTATTACCGTGGCTCCATAAGCCGCCAGCAAGTGAGCAATAGATTCACCAATACCCCGACTTGCGCCCGTGACCAGGGCAACCCGGCCAGACAGATCAAAACCATTCGTTGCTGCTTGCATGCTTCTCCTCATTACTCAGTCGGTATCGTTGCGGAAAAGAGCAAGCTTAGAACGGCAATGACTATTATTCCAATCAATAGATATTATCACTATGAATTCATTTCGTGCATAATACTGCGCTATGCAAATTAACCGGATTGATCTGAACCTGCTGGTAGCCTTTGACGCCATCTTCACCGAGGGGGGTATCACCCGTGCGGCGGAAAAGCTGCACCTCAGCCAGCCTGCGGTCAGCCATGCCTTGGCCCGATTGCGCGACTTGTTTGACGACCCGCTGTTCGAACGCGATGGCCGCAAAATGGTGCCGACACCCAAGGCACGGGGGCTTATTGGCACCGTGCAGCGATCGCTGCGGGACTTGCAGATCATGTTCAACGATATCGAGCGCTTTGACCCTGCTAGCAGTGAAAAAACCTTCACTGTGGGCATGCGTGATTTGCTTGAGGCGGGCATATTACCTTCACTGGGTAATCTGCTGGCGGAGAAGGCGCCGCACATCGACCTCTCCTCAGTGCGCCTGTCGAGGCCCGATATGGAGGGTGAGCTGGCCGCAGGCACACTCGATGTCGCCGTCGACATCCTCCACCCGGTATCTGACGCGATTCACGTCAGACGCATCGCCCAGGACCGCATGGTGGTGGTCGCGCGCCCAGACCACCCCCAAATAGGAAAAAAAATCACCTTGGAACAATACCTAGCGCAGAACCATATCCAATTGAGCTCGCGGCGCAGCGGCCAGGGCTTTGAAGATGTGGAGCTGAGTCGATTGGGCATCAACCGGCGTATTCGCATGCGCTGTCAGAATGCCTACGCGGCCTTCCGCATCGTCAGCAACACGGACTTTTTGCTAACTATCGCCGAAAACTATGCGCGCAACCTCGCGCCACAGTTCAACGTACAGATAGTGCCCCTGCCCTTACAGACCTCTCCCTTCGATGCCTACCTCTATTGGCACAGAAACGTGGACAACGACCCCGGGAATATGTGGCTGCGTGAGTGCATCCAGACTATTTACCAGCAGTGATTTTGTGCGCAAGCAGCAAATCAATGGCGCCCCGTTCAGTCGGCTATACCAGCCCTGCGCTATTCCCACGCACATTTGCCGGGTCAAGCAGCGACTGCTAGTTTGTCTCCTTACAAAGGCTATCTAAACGGAATACAGCGCGTGGAAAAACTTGTTTACCTGCTCGATCGCGGCAATACCTACCGCGCCTTGCAGCAATGCCTTATTCAGGAAATTACGCCGCGATTGCAAGCCGCGGGCGCCAACAATATCGTTATCAATATTGCCGATTTGGATGCCGCCGTCAGCAACGCTGCTCCGCAACGTATTGCAGGCGACTGGGAGGAACTGGGGGCAGTAGTTTCCTTCTGGATCGACTGCGTCGACACCCACGCGAGCCTCGAGAAAATTCTTGCTGCCAGTGGCTGCCAACTGCATGGCTATCTGGTCACAGAATCCGTTCCCCAGGCCTGCACAGCTAACTGGCCGGCGAGCGAGCGTCGCCCCGGGGTTACCCAATTCACCGCTCACGGTAAACCCGGCACCATCAGCGACACCGATTTTTACAAAAACTGGTCAGCGCACACGGAGCTGTCTTTTAAGCTGCACCCGGATCGCTGGTCCTATGTGCGCAACGCCGTTGTCCGAGCCCTGACCGAACAAGCACCACCCTATCGAGCGCTGGTGCTGGAGCACTTCAAAACGCTCGAAGGTTTTACCGACGAAGGACGCTACTTCGGCGACCCGGCCATCGTCCAGCAAATGTATGAAGAGCTACCCGGCTTCTGCGACTTTGAAACAATGATTACTGGGCCCATGAGCGAATACCACCTCCAGTAGCTATTCGCCGGTAGCTATGCGTCCCGGCGGCGTTCACAGGCCAGTACCAGTGCCCAGAACTCGGAAAAGTCATTCACTACTACATCCGGCTTATGCGGGTGGGTCTGCGTACCGGGGAAAATCTTTTGCAACCAGGGCAGGTCCCACTGTGCGCCGTTAAAGAACACCGCCGTCATACCCGCGCGCTTGGCGGCATTGATATCGGTGGTACTATCCCCCACATACCAGGCTCGCGGATTCGATGGCTCACCGAGATTTTCCACCGCTTTGATCAGTTGGTCCGGGTGGGGTTTGCGCAGCGGGGTATCGTCCCCGCAAACATTGGTATCAAATAACTCAGCCCAACCCGTGCCTTCCACCGCAGCCAGCTCATGCTCAAAAAACTCCCGGTCTCGATTGGTTATAACACCCACTTTCAAGGGCAGTTTGCGCAGCCCTTCCAGCATCGCACGCACCCGGGGCTCAAAGGGTTCAACTTCACCATAGTGATTGCGGTAGTGACGATTAAACGCCAGGTGCGCCTCGCGTTTCGCCTCTTCATCGGCGCCAAAAAGCACCTCAAAGATATCCGTCCGTGAGATCTTGCGGTCTGCTCTTACCTTGGGATGCAGTCGACTGAAACTCTGTACGTATTCCACCAGTTTGGCATCCTCGGGCGAGCGACTTTGCTCCGGCTTGACCAGGCGTTTCAGCAAGCCCAGATCGGCCAACTCGGGCAGCATATCGTCTACGGCGTGATACATCGCATCGAGTGTGTCCACCAGCGTGGCATGCCAATCGAAAAGAATAACTTCCGGCACCGCCAGCTTCGCCACAGCCGGGTGCCAGTCCGGCTCTATGCGCGGTGGCGGCGGTACTGGCCCTGCAAAGCGAGGCGGCCGTTCGCGTGTTAGCGCAGCCGAATTCGCCTGCTGCTTGAGCACATCAAAAAGCTCATCAAAACTATTGATAACGGCCTTGGGTTGCAGTGGCCCCAGCGCCAGTTTCAGCCGGGCGGCTTCCCAGAAACCGCCGTTGTAAAACACCGCTGCCACACCCGCATTCTCCGCGGTTTGCATATCTACCAGGCTGTCTGCGACATACCAGACATCATCGCCGCGCTCTCCTTTGCGCGGATAAGCCGTCTCCATTAATGCGCGTTCCAGCATTTCCGGGTCGGGTTTATATTCGCTGACATCGTCGGCGCAGACCGTCGTGTCGAACAAGCGCTGCCAGCGTCCGTCGTCAACAGTCGCCAGCTCATAGTCCAAAAATTCGCGACTTCGATTGGTGGCAATTCCGAGGCGGATACCGAGATTTTTCAGCGCAGACAAATAGTCAAATACGCCATCCTGAAACGGCTTTACCTTTCCAAAATGATTGCGGTAACAGCGATTGTAGGCGTCATGTGCAATGCGCTTGGCAGCGCGATTGTCGCCAAACACCGCATTGAAAATTTCGGTGCGCGATACTCGGCGTTCGGCCAGAATGCGGGGGTGCAGCCGACGAAATATGCGTATATAGCGCACCAATTTCGCATCTTCCTCGTTGGCACATTCAGCTTCCGGCAACAATTCGCTGACGAGCCCCAACTCTTCGAGCAGTGGCAGCATATCCGCCATTGCGCTGAACATGGCATCGGCGGTATCCACCAGCGTACCATGCCAATCAAACAGAATCAGACGTGGCAGGCGCGGCGTTGTATTGGTTTTTTTCGTGGCCAATGGGGGTCCCCGCTATTTTCATTAAATCGAAGCAACTGCACTTGGCTTTATGTGCTAATCGATAAGCCCGAGGCGCAAATGGCTTTGTATCTGCTCTGCCCACTGCGGGCTCACCGCCGCTGCATCGGCAAACTCGCGCCAGCGTGCAACAACATCGCTAACGTCTTTTACGATGGTCTCGGCGCGACCGCGTTTCATCGACGCGCTCGCGGCGCAAGCCTTAAAGTCATCGAGCTCAAAACCGTCGCGCTTGCCATTCATGCTCATCTGGTGACGCGACGTCCACGCACCTGCCGGGTTGTAGCTGTACGTCATATCGAAAGCCGGAGACAAGCGCCACTGACCCCGCTTGTTCATCAAAAAGGCAATGTTCTTAACGTGGTCATCCTGATTGCGGGCCACGATATTAAACACCATACGTCGAAACTGCTGCTCAATACTGGCCATCGGCAAGCCGAGCTGGCGCATAACCATTAGCGCCTGTTCATAACCATAGGCACCAGCGGCATTGAAATCAAAGTGTGCCATCGCACACAGCGACTGCATATGCAGCTTGCTGCCGTCATGCTGCCGGTCGAAACGACGCGTCATAAAGTGCCTGCGCCCGCCTTCTTCCAGCAATCGGCTTTCGCTCATGTCGATGCCTGCCGCCTTAGCCATTTGCGCATAAGCATATTCGATGGCGCCAAAGCCCTGCGGGTCGTCCAGCTCTTTGTCACGATTGCCGCTGACGCCGTCAAACTTCAACAACCAATATTCAAAACCCTCGCCCGCATCAATCTGCCCGGAGCGAACCTCGTTGCTCTTCGGATTCCACGCAATCACGGCCTTGGCGCGTGCACCACCGGCCGAAGTGCCTACCCGCAAAATATCGCGTAGGGAATCTGCCGTGTGCTCGCCTGCAAATGAAGCGCTCATGGCATTACGTCGATTAAGCACCTCCGAAGCCAGCGCTACCAGACTGTCAATGTCAATTCGATTGGACCGCCGGGCCCGAGGCCCGAGCACCGGAGAAAACTCCAGCGCCCCCATACCCCGCGCGCCGGTGTAACAGAGCCTCTCTACCGCATTGAACGATTCAGGGCTGCGCCCCTGGGTCGCCAGCCAGGCATCAATCAATGCATTGCCAAATCGGTCTGGCAAAGCGTCTGCCAATAACCCCGGCAAGCCGTAAAAGGTTCGGCGCGGCAGCGCCGGAAAACGGTACAATTGCCGCGACAAGGGCATGGTCAGCGGAGCGATTTCAACGCCGCTGCCCACAAAGGCGGGGTCGTACTCAAACACCGCAACATCCTCGCCTTCCCCGAGCGCTACCGCTGCGACTGTTCGGCCCCACAGACTGATTTCGGCAAGCGTCGTCATTCGCCCCACTGCCATTCATCAGAGCCAGACTTGACACCCTGCCCTCTCGAGCGAGAAGCGCGCTGGCGTTGACGCCCCTTCAGCTTTAACAATTCCAACGGACGGGGCTGGTTGGCTGGCAAGGCGCTGTCCAGACTCGATAGCAGACCCAGCACCCGCAATACTCTTACCAATGTCAGCAATTGCGTGGAATCTCCCGCTTCCAGCCTCTCCAGCGTTCGCTTCGAGACGCCGGCCTGTTCGGCAAGCTCGGCCTGTGTTATTTGCCGGTCCAAGCGGGCTCGGGCAAGGCGCTCGCCCATTTCAGCCAGTATCTGTTCATCGCTGTGTAGCTCTTGGAAACTCATGGCATTTCTCGCAATATGATACGAATTAATAGCCTATTATTAATTAATCCGCCACTTATTACGAATAAATACCACTACAAAATCACGTTTATCGTAATATATTGCGACTAAGGTCGTGTATATTCATTTATTCGCATTTAGTGGCGATTTATGAAAAGCAATGCACCATTGCTGTCATTCCTCCCACCCTCTTGATGCAGCCCGCTATTGGCGTTACAACGTAGCGTCTACCGCGCCAGCGGCCAACGAGGGATAGAACAAATCATGAGCGACGACCGCAAAATACCCCGCCTCAAAGACAATGATTACAGCGAAGAAGCTGCACGCCAACGGCGTGAATTTATTACCCGCAAAACCGGCGCCTCGCTGGAACATACCGGCCATTACTCCCTGCCACCCGAAGCCGTGCAGGGCAATACCGAAAATTTTATAGGCATTGTGCAAATGCCCGTCGGCGTCGCCGGACCCTACCTGATCCATGGCGAACACGCTCAGGGCGAATTCTATGTGCCGCTAGCCACCACTGAAGGCACTCTCGTTGCGTCGTATTCGCGCGGCATGCGTGTGGTGAGCGAGTCCGGGGGAGTATCCGTCTCCGTTGTCGACGAGTTTATGCAGCGCGCACCCTTGTTTGAGTTTGCCACTGCCCGCGAAGCCATCGCCTTTTCCCGCTGGCTCGATGACGAATACGCTGCCATTAGAGCGGTTGCCGAAAGTAGCAGTTCCGTCGCCAAGCTCCAGCATATTCAAAAGTGGGTGATCGCCAACAAGCTCTTTACCCGCTTTAATTACACCACAGGCGATGCGGCCGGACAGAACATGACCGGCAAAGCTACCCATGTTGCCTGCCAGTGGATACTCAAAAACTACGACGGGGCCTTCGTCAACTTTTCGCTTTCCTCCGGCATAGAAACCGACAAAAAACATTCCCACATGAACTTGCTACACCCTCGCGGCAAGCGTGTGGTGGCCGAGGCCGTGATCCAAAAAGACATACTCCAACGCTTGATGCGCGCCGACCCCGCGAAGATGGTGAAGCTGCGCCAGCGCACCATCCTGGGCAGCCTGCTAGCAGGCTCAGCCTACAATGGCCCCCATTCGGCTAACGGCATAGCGTCAATGTTTATTGCCACCGGCCAGGACGAAGCCAACGTGGTGGAGTCACACACCGGCATCGCCTTTATGGAATTGACCGATGACGGCGACCTCTATTACTCCGTCACTCT
The DNA here is from genome assembly GCA_041619575.1 of Litorivivens sp. Classification (GTDB taxonomy): domain Bacteria; phylum Pseudomonadota; class Gammaproteobacteria; order Pseudomonadales; family Spongiibacteraceae; genus Litorivivens. Next base: position 10,411 of record JBFKDP010000043.1, on the reverse strand, counting down.
GCCCTCGGTCATCTGTGCCAGCTACGGCGGCGGCACCGGCCTGCCAACCCAGCGAGAATGTCTAGAAATGATGGGCTGTTACGGCAAGGGCAAGGCCAGAAAGCTCGCCGAAATCATTGGCGCCACTGTGCTCGCCGGTGACCTGTCACTGGCAGCAGCGATCGTGTCAGACGAATGGGTTTCCAGTCACGATGAGCTTGGACGCAATCGTCCTTAGCGCGTAGCAGAGCCCCAAACCACCGAGATAGTCACTATTTTTCACCCAAGAAGCGCTCGCGATAGCGAGCCGGGGGCATAGGGCAGCTCGTGTACTTGCCAAACAGTGCATAACGGTTGCGGGCAATCGCATCGTAAGCCCAATCGCGAAGGAAACGCGGCACGATCCACACCACCGCAAGCAGCGGCCAGGGCAAGGGAAGCTGCCGTACGATACGAAGCGCCGCTGTTGATTTACCATACACCGCTGCGCCTTCAATAAGCAGCACGGTTTCAAAGGTATCTGTGGGTAATTCCAGCCAGCGCAAAATTGCCTGCCCCTCCGGGGACTGCACCATTGCGAGCGTGAAACGCTGGTGGCGGTCAAAACGAAGCACAAAGGCCGACCAGAAAGCGCAAAGCTTGCACACTCCGTCAAACAGAATCACCCGGTCAGCAGCACCAACATACGGAGGCAGCACTTCGTCGCTCGCCATTCAGCCCTCCCCGACAGTTCTTCCATAACAGTATGCTAAGGGTGCCCCAGCAACATTTTTCCGAATAACGCCAAACTGAATCCCAAAACGGCGCCCAGCGGTGGCGCCCAATGCCGAGCCAATCGGGACTGAGGTGCGATATCCTGAAATATTAGATACAGGATTCCCCCTGCAGCAAAGAGCATCAAGCCACCCAAAACCGCAGGGTGATCCGAGAGCAGAATAAAACCGACTAGCCCGGCAAGCGGCCCCAGTAAAACCAACCCCAGCATAATCCAGAGCGTTTGCCGTCGACCGTAGCGACGCTGCCGGCACAGCTCGCGATAACTGTTAAACCCCTCAGGCAAATTCTGAAGACCAATCAACAGGGCTAACAGTGGCCCAGTACTCGCGCCCGAGGCCATCATTCCACCCAATGCAAGAGCTTCCGGAACGTAATCCAGCACCATACCCATCAGCTGCGGAGACTCCCGTCGCCGCAAGCTCATTGCCCGCTCAATAACAAAGAAAACGACACCGCCGGTTAGCAGTATAGGAATCGACCAGAGAGAGTGTTCCATGCCAGCAATACCTTCCGGCACGAGCACAACCGCAACAGCGCCCAGCAAGATACCGCCACCCAGAGCAATTAAGAAATGCCGAAACTCCCTTTCCAGCCAGCGCGGCCGGATATGCTCAAAACTGGCAATAAAGCCACCCAAGGGGATACAGAAACCGGCCGCGCCGGTTAACAGGACAATACTTAGCACATCGGACATGGCAATGATGGCTCTCAAGCTCCGCTAGACTTGGGAGATACCCTGCGCATCAAGCCACTCTTCCAGCAAAGCCACATTGCGCAGGTTTTTACGAAAAGCTACGTCGGCAATATCGCCCACAAGCGGCACACTTCCCAACACAAAATCCAAACCGAGATTACTCAGCATTTTGAGCTGGAGCGTAGTAGGCGCCGAGAGCTGGCGCGCCTGCCAGACAATGCTCAAACCCAGCAGAGCGCTAAGCAAATCACCCGCAACCGGGAGCAACCCCAACAACGCGTCGGCACCAACGCGCCAGCGGGTGAAGGGAATCACCCAGGCACCGTCCAGCCAGGTTGCCACCCGACGGCAGCGACGCAATCGTTTGACTGTATCGTCCATCGTCACTTTTTGGCGATGATGTAAACCGCGTGAATGATGCCCGGCAAATAGCCGCACAAGGTAAGCAGTATATTAATCCAGAAATGCTTACCGATGCCCACCTGAAAAAAAACACCCAGCGGTGGCAGCAGCACTGCAAACAGAATGCGTATCAAGTCCATATCAGGTTTCCTCATTGCGCGATAGTGTTAGTAATACGCTAGCACAATCGTCAAGGAAATGACCTTCACTATTGCCAATTACAGCGCATCACTGTCACCCAGTAATTCCTGCACTTCTGCTGCCGTTGTGGGTCTCACAATTCGCCCGACTTCGACGCCGCCGCGCAGCAAAATCAAAGTGGGCCAGAGCTTTACCCGAAAGGACCGCCCCAGCCGCCTACCTTTACCGTCACAGACTTTGATATGCGCTACTGCCAGACGTCCAGCCATGACTTCCTCGACAATGGGAGCCGCAGCCTGACAATGGCCACACCATGGCGTGCCAAATTCAAGAACCGCGACTCCCTGCAATGCCTGGATATTCTCAAGCGAGGGCGCTTCCTCGCTGTAAACGGGATTAAAGCCAAAGCAGCTTGCAATCACAACGTCCCCCTAAGTCTGGTCATAGCATTTAGGCCGCCTTGTCAAAGGTAATAGGCATCGATTTGATACTGTTCACAAAGTAGTCCCGCATATACTCAACAGGGCCGGCGAATTGGGGGTTCTTGAGCCGGGAGATAATTTCCTCAAACATTACCTGCATTTCCAGACGCGCCAAATGGGCACCTATACAGAAGTGTTCGCCATTGCCAAAGGCGCGATGCTGGCTGGCCAACTCCGGATGTCTTTTGAAACGCTCAACATCAAACAGGTCTGGTTGCTCGAAAATTTCAGGGTCATGGTTAATGGCCTGCCAGTTGATCACCATCTTGTCACCCGCTTTCAGGTACTGACCGCCAATCTCGGTATCTTCCATCACTGTTCGCCGCATCTGGACGAAAGCGGGGTTGTAACGCAGCACCTCTTCTACCGCATACGGAATTAGCGAAGGGTCATTAATCAGCTTCTCCAGCTGATCCCGGTGCTCCATCAACAGGCGCATTCCGTGTGCGATGACTGAGCGTGTGCTTTCGTTGCCTGCCGCAATCAGCATCAAAAAGAATAGCTGAAATTCTTCCGGAGTAAGCTTTTCGTCATTGACCGTTCCGTCTAGCAGCGCACCCACGATATCGCTGAGCGGCTCGGTTTTATGCTTCTCGGCCAGCGCTGCCGCATAGGCGTATACCTCGATCGCCGCTGCCTGGGATGCAGCGACACCCTCCTCGCCACTCATGTCCTCGTCTTCGGTAAAGATCATGGTGTTCGTCCAATCAAAGACCTTCTGCTTGTCGTCCTTCGGGCAACCACACAACGACATGATGGAAATCAAGGGGAGCTCTGCAGCCACCTCGGTAACAAATTCACACTCGCCTTTAGCCGCAATACGATCAATAGTTTCTCTGGCAACCTCACGAAAACGCATTTCGTAGCTTTGTACCGCTTTCGGGGTAAACGCGCCGCGGACAATGCGTCGGTATTTCACATGCTCCGGCGGATCCATGTTTACCAACATCAGCCGTGATAGTGCGATTTCTTCTTCCGGCATTTCTTTGGGAAGAATCGTTTTGGCCTGACTGGAAAATAATAGAGGGTTTTTACAGACATAATCTGCATACTCGCGCTTCAAAACCGCCCAGTAGGGCACACCGGTTATCGGATCGTCGATATAGGCCAAGCCACCGGATTGCTCTCGAATGTCGGCAAATATCGCGTGGTGACCACCGCCAACGTAAATATCCGGGTCCAGAATGTTTTTATAGGGGCAAGACATGCTTATCGCTACCTTTTTATGAAAGGGCAATAATGCTGTCAGCTCAGAAAGTATTCAAGCGTACCGATAGGCAATAGCGGCCAGAATGCTTTACAAGATGGAAAGCGGAAAAGATCGAACAGAGGGAATGACACGCAACGAATATGGGAAGAAAAAGGCTAAAAAAAAGGCGAACCGTTAGGCCCGCCTTTTGCTTTTGCCAGCAAACACGCTTAGATAGCGACAATATGCTCGGCTTGCGGGCCCTTCTGGCCCTGAGTTACAACGAATTCTACACGCTGACCTTCAACCAGCGTCTTAAAGCCCGAGCTGACAATAGCACTAAAATGTGCAAAAACGTCTGCGCCAGACTCCTGCTCAATAAAGCCAAAACCCTTCGACTCATTAAACCACTTAACTGTTCCATTCACTGTGTTAGACATAATCAAATCCTGATAGTAATAAATAGGCTAGCCTTCAAGAGGCTTGAATAGCGAAAAAAATAGACCGAGATTGAGAAACTGCAGGACGAAGAATTACGAATAAAACGGCGAAATGAAGTACTTAAAACAAGATGCTTTCTCTTTAGCTGAGGCGATACTACGTGCCTCGCCAGGCAAAGTACAGGTAATTCGACTGAAAGCGTACAAATACCTACAACAAGGTCGCAAGCGGTCAAGGCCTGCCTGCACTCAAGCATCGCCTAATATCCACAACTGGGGAATACATGCATTTGTGCATTCCGAATCAATCGCATCGGTAACAGACTGATACACACTGGACTGATGCGATCATCGCGGCCCTAGGTTATCAAGGTCGGCGCCTGAATCTGCGCGAGATGTTCCAGACTTTTGGTCGGTGCTTGCCCGATACATTCCAGAGTATGCCAAAGCAGCCCTCACGCCATTACCAAAAGCCATCATGCAGGCTATTCCTCGAAAGCGTGACCAAATTGCCATAGCCGAAGCCGTGTATCGCAGGGTAGAACGTTTAACGCTAAACCACTCGGAAATGACTTCGCAAGTGTCGAACCAAGCTGCATGGCAATATCCGGGTATTCATCAATGGCTAATCGATGTGTGTGACATTCTCCGAAAACCAAGAAGCCCTTTTACGGGCTATTGAGAAAATAATTCCAATGCTGCTATATTCGATTTTTCAGGGATGTTTGGACGTTAATAGGATGAACATAATAACCATATCCGGTATGCGCTTCATCATACTTTGTCTCGCCGCATTCGCTTCACAACTTCAAGCCGACTCTACTACTGACAGTTTGGGCTTCAGTTTTCATTGGACCTATACGATTGGCGAGAAACACACAGATCAATTTCGCTGGCAGTCGTCATTTGCGCTAGCTGGAAGTAACGGGCTACATGCTCACACCGCTCGCCAGTCGAACACGTTGATCGATGCGACCGAGCACGAAGTTGCTCTTCACTACGACTACTTAATGCAGATGTCCCCTTTACCCCTTCAGGTTCAATTCAATGCCAATGGCGATATAAGCGGAGCGTTATTCGGTATTCCGCTTGTCACTAAAACGTCGTATACGAGCCATGCTGGCGAGACAACTTCATCAGGATTGACGTGGACTACCAACCCTTGGGTATGGGGTGGAGCGATCGCAATTGGCGTTGCAGCGGCTTCCGGAGGCGGCGGTAGCGGTGGGTCAAGCAACAATAGTGCAAACGGTACCACGCTGGTTGGAGGTGACGAATGCAACGTTGTAAGTGGTAGTCCTACGAATCCAGAGGTTGTATCTGGTTGTGGGGTGGCGGGGAATGAAGTTAACGTACCCTAAATGGCGTGAAAAATTTTTCGATAAATAGCCAGTCAGGCTACAGACACTCCTCGGCTTCATTGATGACCGTTTCTACCCTGCTGGGCAGATAACGTTTGTGCTGCACGGCCAGATGTAGCGTCTCACTCACAGGAGCCTTCAGGGGATGCGCCTCAACAAGGTCATGTCTGGGAAAAGCGGCCACCGCATGCGCCGGCAAAACGGTAAAGCCCAACCCAAGCGCAACTGGCTCTAGGATAAGACTGATCTGGTTTGAAAACCCCGCCTTTGCAAACTGACTGCTGCTTTGAAATTCAGGATAATTGGCGCTCAGCAACAGGTTAGCGTGGTGAGCACCGTCAGGGTGATCAATAAAACCCAGCTCCAGCAACAATTCCCATGTGGGAACACCGCTTCCGGCCGGGGTAACCAGCAGCAGAGCTTCCGTTGCCACCGCCCGGCAGCTGACGGCTGGCAGCGTCGAGGAACTGCTCATAAGGCCTATATCGACCTTCCCGCTAGCCACTGCCTTTTCCACATCCGCGTTTGGCGCAAAGCGGTAATCCAGCACAAGCTTTGGGTATCTGCGCTGCAAGTCCAGAAGTTGTGGATAAAGCTTCAGCCCCACACTACCGGGCGACATGATGCGCACCAGCCCCTCGAAGGGGGGGTCCACCCCCACCTGCCTCTCCAGGCCCGACAGGTCGGCTAGCAGGTCGCGTCCACCCGCGTAGAGCCGCTCACCGGCATCTGTCAGGGTGAATTGCTTTCCCTGCCGCACCAGTAACGCAGTACCCAACTGCTCCTCAAGCTTTTGCACGTGCTGGCTAACCCCCGACTGCGTCATATGCAGACGCTCTGCAGTGCGAGTGAAGTGTCGCAGCTCAACCAGCGTGCAATAGGTACGCAGAAACAAAGGGTTTATCATCTCTTAATATGATCATTTAAATAATTATTGATAATTTTACATGATCATTGGCGCTATGTAACCTGCGTTCACACTTTAAACAGGAGGACCAGTAATGAGCAACGCCTATCCCCGAAACTTTTCCCACATCGGCATCTCGGTTCCCGACCTGGAAAAAGCCGTCGAGTTTTATACCCAGGTAATGGGCTGGTATCTGATTATGGAGCCTACCGAGATTACCGAAGACGACAGCGCCATTGGCGAGATGTGCACCGACGTGTTTGGTGCAGGGTGGGACAGCTTTCGTATCGCCCACCTGTCAACAGGCGATCGCATCGGTGTTGAATTGTTCCAGTTTAACAACCAGGTCAATCCGGACAACAATTTCGAATACTGGAAAACCGGTGTATTCCACTTCTGCGTTCAAGACCCGAATGTTGAAGAACTTGCAGAGCGTATCGTAGAAGCCGGTGGTAAAAAACGCATGGAAAAGCCGCGCTATTACTACCCCGGTGAAAAGCCCTACCGCATGATTTACATGGAAGATCCCTTTGGCAATATTGTCGAGATCTACAGTCACAGCTACGAGCTGATCTATAGTGAAGGCGCGTACTAGTCTACGCAGCGCAGCATGTTACTGGTAGCGCCACAGCAGGGATAGGTAGCCGGGCAATGCGCCCGGCTTTGCGAATATTGCAGTCAGTGGCTGACTTTTCGGGGCAACTCCTTCGCTTGGGCAACCCAGCTTTCCACCTGCGTCAAGGCAGGCACTTTGCGCACGAGGTGTTTCTGCTCGTTCACTTCAACCATTTTCTTATGCAGGTTTGCCGCGTTGCGCTGGGCGAGCTCCGGCACAGAATCAACGCCAGCGCTTTCCAAGAGGTCTGCATACTGGGTACTGACGCCTTTTACGCGAGCAAGATCAGCGCGATTTACCCACTCGAGTATGCGCTTTTCACTAATGCCACTGCGCTCAGCCAAATCCATGCGTGCGGGTTTCCCGGCGCAGTTTTCCAACAGACTTTCAATGGTGGCAATGCCTGCGCCAGCCAGTTTATTTGAATAAGACTCACCAATTCCTTCTATTGCGGACAATTTAGTCATTACAACACCACCTTTCTCTCACGATAAAATACAGAACCAGTCGAAACAGCATTCTTACGACTAAGTTATATAGTTAGTACAGTTACAGCGAAACGCTAGCGAGGCGAAAAAGCACAGAAGCAGTCGTGTGTGCAGAAGGGTGCGCGACGCTACCCGACATAAAACAAGGCGCTATCGAGATAGCTAGCCCAAGGTATTGATCTAACAGGCAGACACACGAAGAACAAAATTCTCAGCGAGATATTGGATATAGCTTAATCAAACGAGGAAGGCGGAATTCATAGTCATTTAATCTAAGAAAAGCTGCACAAATCGGGGGTTCACCAGTGAGTTTACGCAATAGTTAGCGAGAGTATCGAAACACTGGATGAGCCTCCAACGCTTAAGGCTCCGACTGATCTGCAGCTATCAACAAGCCACAAAGACTGGTGACCGAACCCCTTAAGGCATTGACCACAGTGTCGCTGCGGCTATCAGCTCGCTATCGCGATGGAATAGCCCGCTCGCGGAAAGTGCACATGCACCCGGCCAAAATCGGCAGTATCACGCGCAACAACAATACGCTGCTCATCGACGGCTAGTAGTTTGCCTCTGACCGGTTGAACACCATAGTCTGCAGGCGCAACATCCACCTGCTCACCCACTAGAGACGCTTCCTCGCCAGTGCTTGCCGGCACGGCTCTGGGCTCAGCATCACGGGCCGCGGAAAATGCTGTCTCCGGCCCTATCTCTTCACGTCTACCGTGGCCGATTTCTCCAACCCGCTGATACCAATCGAGGACGCGTGTGTCTGCCTGCAGAGTTCGCCGGCTGCAATTCACATGTAGCCAGAGCGGGTGATAAACCGAAAAATCTGCAATCGAGGGCGAATCACCATCCAGCCATTCACGCCCGTCAAGACGAGCACGAATGGCTTCAAGTAAGGCATTCAAAATATCGCCAGCCTGTTCGGGCTGCGGCGCACGCGCTGAACCGCCCTTCAGCAAACCCGATCGATCCTTCACAAAGCGATAGGTGCCCAACGGCCCGAACTTTCGCAGCATCGTGCCCAACAAGCGCATCGGAGGCACCGCTCCTACAGCGGCAAAAAAAGCTTCTTTCTCTGCCTGCAACATCAGGTTCGCGGCTTCGTCGCTGACCGCGCTTGGATCCAGCGCCGCGCATTGCGTAAGCAAAGCCACTTCGGTGGCGATTAATGTCGAATCACAGAAGATATCTGCGCCGAGTTGCGCCACCGGAATACGCCGGTAACCTCCGACAAGTGGGTCAAGGCTGGGCCTAGGCGGCCAGGCAGGACACAGCAAGGAATGCCAGCGCGCTCCCGCCAAACCAAACATTAAACGCACTTTCTCCGCGTAGGGTGAACCTTCGTAGTGGTGCAGTATCAGCGCTTGCGCCATGGTATCTCCTGGATTGTTGCAATGCCGTCAAATACGCTGGCGCAAACCGGCTACAGTTGCCCCAACAGCTCGTCCCGCTTGGCTTCGAAAGCAGCCTGATCAATCAGGCCCTCGTTATACAGCTCGGTCAGCAATCGGATTTTTTCCTTGACCGGATTTTCTGAGCCACTGCTTTGTGCCGTTTGCACACCGTACTGCTTTCGCAGCGCAGCCATATCAACACTGCCGGGTACATAGTGGTCGGACGTTGCTATACCGCGAGTATATTCGTAGGCCGTACCACAGTGCTTTTTAACGCTGCGATTCACGCGCGCACCCTGACGGTAGGCGGTGCTGGTAATCTCTTCGTATCGCGCGCTGCGTGAAGCCGCAATAGCGCGACAAGCCCAGGCGAGCGAATCGGCCTGAATATACTCATCGTGATTAAAAAATCCGATAATCAACTCCGCTACGACGTCATTGACCACCTGAAAAGTGCCGCGATTGGCGATAATGCTTTGCAGAGCACTGAGCACCTCGCGCTCGTCACCCGAGAGCAGGCCTTTCAGCTGGTTTTCAATCGTTTTGTCTTTGTTGTCCAGCGTGGACTTGCCATACAGCAAATACTCAGGCTCAGTTGTTCTGGCAAAGACGAACTGACCTTCACGGTAAAGGGCGCGGGGATTGGTCACATCATCAATATCGTCTTCAATCCGCGAGAAAGCCTTGCCACAGTGTTTGCGAACTTGCGGCACCGCGCCCTTTTCCGCCGCCAGTTTCAGCACGGGGTAATACCGCACATTGTCTGCAGAGCGCAAGGCTATACAGGCTCGGGCCACGGCAATCGACGCTTCCGGGTGCCCCAGGTCATAGCCCTTGAAAATGTACTCCGCCAGAATATCGAGCACCTTGGTATCTTCAATATCCTGATCGTCCACAGCCAACGCTACGCGGCTGATGTTTTCAAAGGTACCCGCATAGAGCATTGCCTGCATTTGGCGCGGCGTCAGTTCATCATCAGCCTGGGCAGCCATTATCATCCCCAGTAACGCTGCGATCAGCAGCGGACGGCGGACAATGGAGTTCATCAATATCTGTGGGCGCATGCGTCGCTTGCGCCGGGTGGTATACCTTCTGGCCATAACATTCCCTATCTAAATGTGCCGATCCTGCTGGCTATGTCATTGTGAAAAGTCTGTAAAAATAACCGACCTGAAGCGGAAAAACCACTACATTTCAGTCACATCCGACGTGGGAAATCGATGCAAACGCCGCTTCGTTGCCATGCCAAAAAGCACGGACCCGAGTCTCGCTGAACACCTGCACAATCAATCTAACTCACCAGCTACATTCCAGCGCTGCGAACCATTCCTCACGCTAATCACGCTTTGGCCAAAACATTACATTCGCCAATGAGCACGCGCAAATTCCACTAACCCATTGTTTATACGAAATTTATCACACTCACACGAACCATGATGGCGGTCTGCGTGTCTCTGTGGGGCTCGTTCAGTAGCAAAACGAGGGGGCACACGTGAGCTGCAGCGATCTGTTAGGCACCGGCTGGAACCACTGTT
>JBFKDP010000042.1:0-17500 GCA_041619575.1 Litorivivens sp. | reverse complement strand
CTGCTCGGCCTGCGCGCTGCCGCCTGGGGTTGCCCCTTTATTCCCACCAAAGTGGGGCTGGGGACCGATGTCATTACCTACAACCCGGATATCAAGGTGATCGACAGTCCTTACGACGACAAAGAATGGGTGGCCATGCCCGCCCTGAAACTGGATGCGGCTTTGATTCATGCCAACAAGGCGGACACGCGCGGCGTCTGTCAGATCACGAGCCCGGATCATTACATGGACGACTGGTTTGCCCGTGCTGCGGACAAGACCTTTGTCAGCACCGAAGAAATTGTCGACACCGACTATTTTGCCGACGAAGCCCAAGCGCGATTTGTATTCTGGGAGCGCAGCCAGACTACGGCTGTCATTCATGTACCCGGTGGCGCCCACCCCAGCTCCTGTGCACCGGATTACGGCTTTGATGTGCCGCACTTCAAGGAATACAACGCCTCCGCCAAAGAGGGCGGTTTTGAAGATTACGCCGGCAAGTACATCAACGGCAAAAGCGAAGATGAATACCAGCGAGCGGTTGGTGGCCTAGACGCTATCAAAGCACTGCCTCTGCCCACTTACTAAGGAGACGACAATGGCTACGCCTGCAAAAGACTATTCTCTGGCGGAACTGATTATCTGCGCCAATGCCGCCGCCTATGAAAACGACGGTGAGGTACTGGTCACGGGGATTGGTGTGATTCCGCGGATTGCCGCCAGCCTGGCGATGAAGACCTGCAACACCGATATCATGATGACCGACAGTGAGTCCTGGTTGCTGTCTGAACCCAACCCGGTGGGGAATCGCGCTGCGGATTTCAAGCAGAAGAACGAAACCTGGATGGGTTTCTCACGCATTTTTGACAACGTGTGGAGCGGTCGCCGGCATATTACTGGAGGCCCCACCCAGATTGACCGATTTGGTCAGAGCAACATTTCTGCATTGGGTGGTACCTACGACAAGCCGAAAATTCAGATGCTGGGTACACGCGGCTTCCCCGGTAATTCAATCTGCCACGCCAACTCTTTCTTTGTGCCGTCGCACAATACCCGCGTTTTCATCGAGGGTGAATGTGATGTGGTGTGCACCATTGGTTATAACCCGGACCGACTGCCCAAGGGTTACAGTTTTGAGGACATCGATGCCCGCATGATTTTCACTGATCTGTGCGTCATGGATTTTGGTGGCCCAAACAAACAAGTCCGACTGGTCAGCCTGCATCCGGGTATCAGCGTGGAGCAAGTGGTCGAGAACACCGGGTTTGAAATCTGTGTTCCCGACAGCGTTCCGACAACGCCGGCCCCTACGGAAGAGCAGTTGGCCATTATCCAGCAGATTGATCCACATAATCTGCGCAGCAAGCAGTTGAAGGATAATCCTCCCGGCGATCGGAGTTGATCGGGAGACGCTTGAAGGGAGACGGCAGACGCCAACATGTGTCCGCCATCGCCCATCACAAACGGAGAATACGGCACATACGTTGATGCATGTCGAGGGTGCGGGTTAGACGCTTTTTGCGTCTTCCGTCCCCCGTCCAGCATCAAGCGCGGCCAAACAAGGCAACGTTATGTCAAACCCACTAAATACACGAATCACCGACCTGCTCGGCTGTAAATACCCCATCATCCAGACAGCGATGGGCTGGGTTGCTGACCCAAAGCTGGTTGCGGGTACCTGTAACGCAGGTGGTTTTGGTTTTCTCGCCGGGGCAACGATTCCGCCGGAGGAAATGGAGCGGGATATACTGCGGGTGAAAGAGCTGACCGATAAACCTTTCGGTGTGAACTTTCATATGTATCAGCCCAATGCCGCCGAGATTGTCGACTTGGTGATTAAACACGGTATCAGGGCGGTCAGCTATTCGCGTTCTCCGGGTCCGGAGTTTATTAAAAGGCTCAAGGATGCCGGTGTTGTTTGTATGCCGACAGTGGGTTTGCCCAAGCATGCCATCAAGGCAGTGGAGCTTGGCGCGGATGCTGTGACTGTGCAGGGTGGCGAGGGCGGTGGCCACACCGGTTCCGTGCCCACCACGCTGCTGCTACCTCAGGTTGTTGATGCAGTAGGCGCCAAAGTTCCAGTGTTAGGTGCTGGCGGATTCAAAGATGGTCGCGGCCTGCTGGCGGCGATGAGCTATGGCGCTGACGGTATTGCCATGGGCACGCGTTTTCTTCTCACCAAAGAGAGCCCTGTACCCGAAGCCACCAAGGCGCGCTATATAGACTGCAAAAATCCGGGCGAAATTGTGGTGTCCACTGCCATGGACGGTCTGCCCCAGCGAATGATCATGAACAAGGTGCTGCGCGAACTGGAATCCGCCAGTGCTTTGAAAAAGCTGATTATTGCGCTGCGTAATGGTCTGGCCTTTCGCAAGTTTACCGGTGCGAGCGTGATCGGGTTGCTGAAGTCAGCACTGGCCATGACCAAATCAGGCGATTTGACGCTGGCTCAGGCAATTATGTCTGCCAATGCGCCGATGATTATTCAAAAGGCGATGGTCGAAGGGCAGCCTGAAGAAGGCGTGCTGCCTTCAGGTCAGGTGGCCGGCGTTATTGATCAACTGCTTTCCTGTGAAGACTTAATCAACCAGATAGTCGCTGAAGCCGAAGCGGGACTGACACGCATGTGTGGTTCTGCGTCGTCTCAACCAGCGTCAAGCGAGTAATGATATGAGCAAACCCTACACACTGACTCTTTCCAATAGCGGCATTGCGGAGATGATTTTCAACAAGCCGCCCGTCAACGCCTTCGACAGCGCAGGCTGGTTTGCCATTGCCAGTGAAATCGAAGCGCTCGGTAAAAACGACGAAGTACGCGTGATCATCATTGCCGCAGAGGGCAAGGGTTTTTGTGCTGGTGTCGATATCAAAGAACTGCAGGCCGACGCCTCAAAAATTACCGCTGTCAATAAAGGTAACTACGACACCTTTAAAGCCATACACCGCAATGAAAAGCCGGTGATTGTCGCTGTTCATGGCTTTGTACTGGGTGGTGGCATCGGCATCAGTGGCGCAGCGGATATTATTGTCGCGTCCGAGTGCGCCACCTTTGCCGTGCCGGAAGTGGATCGCGGCGCAATGGGCGGTGGCGCCCACCTCCAGCGCATGTTCCCCGTGCAAAAAGTCCGCCATATGTACTTTACCGGCGAGGGCATTGATGCGCAGGAGGCCTACCGCCTGGGCGCAGTAGAGCGAGTGGTGCCGCGCGACCAACTGCTGGATGTCGCACGGGAAATTGCCGGGCAAATTGCTGAAAAGTCACCGCGCATGATCCAGTTGGCCAAAGAAGCGCTGACCGGTATCGAAGACGGTAACCTGGAAGACAAATATCGCTGGGAGCAAGGCTTTACCCAGGAGGCCTACGCTTCGCCAGACTCCCAGGCGACCAGAGATGCATTCGTTGAAAAGCGAGATGTGAAGTTCTGAGTCGGACGTCGGACGTCCGCCTCCCGGCAAGATTTTTGAACCACGAGGTTGCGAATGAACCTAACTTTTACACCAGAACACCAAGCCTTCCGCGAAGAAATTCGCAGCTGGCTTGCTGAGAATGCTCCCAAAGAGCCTTTGACAACTTTCGACACCGAAGAGGGATTTCAGCAGCACCGGGAGTGGGAAGCCAAGCTCTACGAAGGGCGCTGGGGCATGATTACCTGGCCGGAAGAGATGGGCGGTCGCGGTGCGGATCTGATCCAGTGGCTTATCTTCGAAGAAGAGTACTACGCTGCGCGTGCGCCACTGCGTGTTAATCAGAACGGTATTTTCTTGCTGGGGCCGACGCTCATGGAGTACGGCACCGAAGCCCAGAAGAAGAAGTTTCTTACCGGTATGGCCACCGGTAAGGACATCTGGTGTCAGGGCTGGTCCGAACCCAATGCCGGTTCTGATATGGCGGCCATTCGCTCCAAGGCAGAGCTGAGTGAAGACGGCAGCCATTACATCATCAACGGTCAGAAGACCTGGTCGACCCGCGCTGTCTGGGCGGACTGGTGCTTCGGTATGTTCCGCACCGATCCGGAGTCTCAGCGCCATCGCGGCCTGACCTTTATTCTGCTGCCCCTGGATCTGGAAGGCATTACCGTTCGCCCGATTCCGCAGTTGGATGGCCTGCCCGGCTTTGCAGAAATATTTTTCGACAACGTCAAAGTACCGGTCGAAAACCGCCTTGGTGGTGAAGGTGAAGGCTGGGGTGTGGCAATGGCGACAGCCGGTTTTGAGCGAGGGCTGATGCTGCGTTCTCCTGCGCGTTTTCAGGAAACTGCCAAACGTCTGGTCGAGCTCTACCAGGCCAACCGCGAGAGTGCTGACCGCGACCCGGCGATTCGTGAAGCGGTATTGCGCGCCTATATGGACGCAGAGGCATACACCCTCACCACCTATCAGACGGCCTGCCGCCTGATCAAAGGTGGCAAAATTGGTGCCGAGTCATCGACCAACAAAATATTCTGGTCTGAACTTGATCAGCAAATGCATGCCACCGCCCTGAGCATTCTGGGTGCTCGCGCAGAACTGCAACCCCATGCACCCGATGCTGAGGGTGTTGGCACCTGGCTGGACGGCTGGATGTTTGCGCAATCTGGGCCCATTTACGCGGGGACCAATGAAATTCAGCGCAACATCATAGCGGAAAGAATGTTGGGCATGCCCCGGAAATAGACCCTCGTCGTAATCCTTTCCTAAGGGGAGAGGGGCGCGGGGAGGGAAAAGACAGAGAGAAAACCATGGATTTTACGTTTACAGAAGATCAATTGTTATTTCAGGAATCCGTGCGCGATTTTCTGGTGAGTGAGATTACGCCTGAAAAAATTCGCGGGCTCTGGGAAACCGACAGCGGTCGCAGCAGTGAACTGTGGCAGCAGCTGGCCGAAATGGGCTTGACCGGCATCACCGTGCCGGAGGCCTTTGGTGGTCTCGGTATGCAGGCTCTGGATTTCGTTTTGCTCGCGCAGGAGTGTGGCTACGTTGCTCTGCCAGCGCCACTGGTGCACACCGCCATGGTCAGCGTTCCCCTGCTGGTTAACAGTCAGAATGCGGGCTTGCAGGAAACCTGGCTGCCGAAAATTGCGGGCGGCGAAGCGATTGTTGTCGTGGGTCTGGAACAGAACGTACTGGTTGAAGATGCCCATATTGCCGATTTGCTGATTCTGGAAAAGGCCGGTTCTCTGTATGCAGTGCCTGCGGCAGCCGCAACGCTGCGCTACAACGAGTCCGTTGATCTGAGCCGCAAACTCTACGCGGTGGATTTTGATGCCAGCAGTGCGGAAAAGATTGCTGATGGCGGCTTGGCCCAAGCCCTGATCGCGGCGGCGCTCAATGGCGGTGCACTGGGTACAGCGGCTGAATCGCTTGGTCTCGCTCAGCGCATGATTGACCTGTCTGTTCAGTACACCAGTGAGCGTAAACAATTTGGTGTTGCCATAGGTACATTTCAGGCGGTCAAACACCATATGGCCAACATTGCCTACAAACTTGAATATGCCAAGGCACCGGCAGCGCGCGCGGCCTACGCCATTGACAATAGATTGAGCAATACCGACATGGCCGTCAGCCACGTTAAGCTTGCCGCCTGTGAGGTCGCTAATCTGGCCGCTAAAAATTGCATTCAGGTGCACGGCGCCATGGGTTATACCTGGGAAGTGGATTTACACATTTATATGAAGCGCGCCTGGGCCTATGCCAGCACCTGGGGTGATGGGGCATTTCACAAACAGCGTGTTGCTGATTTCGTTATGGCCGCCGATGCGAAGCTCGGGGCGGGCAATACATTTTAAATCTTCCCTCCCCTTTTGGGGCGGGTTGGGGCGAGGGTAAAACCTCCCGGAATATCAAGGAGGCAATCATGCCAGAAGCATATATCGTAGATGCAGTAAGAACGCCAACCGGACGCCGCAAAGGTGGCCTTGCCCATGTTCACGGTGCCGACCTCGGCGCTCATGTGATGAAGGCGATTGTTGATCGCAACGGTATCCCCGACAACGAATACGACGATGTGATATTCGGCTGCGTCGATGCCATTGGTCCTTTGGCGGGCGACATTGCGCGCACATGCTGGCTGGCCGCGGGGCTTTCGCAGGAAGTGCCCGGTACAACGATTGATCGTCAGTGCGGTTCGTCCCAGCAGTCAGTTCACTTTGCTGCCCAGGCGGTGATGTCGGGAACCCAGGACGTGATCATTGCCGGTGGCGTGCAAACCATGACCCAGATTCCTATTTCCTCGGCCATGACTGCTGCAATACCCATGGGCTTTAGCGATCCTTTCTCAGGCTCCCAGGGTTGGGTGGCTCGCTACGGCGCCGAACCGCCGACACAGTTTAAATCTGCGCAGATGATTGCCGACAAGTGGGGCTTTTCCCGTCGCGATCTGGAAGAGTATTCACTGGAGTCTCACAGGCGTGCGCTCAAGGCGATTGAGGAAGGTCGGTTTGATCGCGAGATCGTCCCGCTGGAAGGCGTCGATATGGATGAAACACCGCGCAATTCCACACTCGAGAAAATGGCCGAACTGGATTTTCTGTTTGGTTGTGACAAGGTCACCGCCGCCGTTTCCAGTCAAACCTGTGATGGCGCCAGCGCTGTTCTGGTGGTCAGCGAAGACGCCCTGAAACGTTACAACCTGACTCCGCGTGCGCGTATCCACCATATCAGCGTGCGCGCCGACGATCCTATCTGGATGCTGACCGCACCCATTCCGGCAACTCAGCATGCACTAAAAAAAGCCGGCATGACCATGAAGGATATTGACCTGGTCGAAATTAACGAAGCGTTTGCCTCGGTTGCCATGGCCTGGTTGAAAGAAACCGGCTACGACCACGCCAAAACCAACGTGAATGGCGGTGCGATTGCCCTGGGCCACCCGCTGGGCGCGACCGGTACCAAATTGATGACAACCCTGCTGCATGAGTTGGAGCGCAGCGGCGGTCGTTATGGATTGCAGACCATGTGCGAGGGCGGTGGTCAGGCGAATGTGACGATACTCGAGCGATTGTAAGGGGCTGGACGGGAGAGGGGAGGCACCAAGGCGACGTTGGCCGACTCTCTCGTTCAGTCGATGATAAAACACAGTAAAAATTAATTACGCTGGATGGGGTGCACTTTTGCATCTCCCGTCTTCCGTCAAGCATCCAGCGACAATGACGAGAGGAGTTTTGCAATGGGAATTCTGGACAACCGAACCGCAATCATCACCGGTGCTGGTGGTGGCTTGGGCGCTGCCCATGCGCGCATTTTCGCCAGCGAGGGCTGCAATGTCATCGTTAATGACATCAATCAGGAAGCTGCGCAAAAAGTGGTAGACGAAATCGTTGCGGCTGGCGGTAAGGCCAGCGTGAACACCTCGGACATCACCAACTACGACGACTCCCTGCAAGCAGTCAAACAGGCCATTGATACTTATGGCGACTTGCACATTGTATTGAACAACGCCGGTGTTAACCGCGATCGCATGTTCGCCTCCATGACCGAGCAAGAGTGGGACACCATTATGGCGGTCCATCTCAAGGGCCATTTCTGTATCAGCTCTCATGCCGTGCACTACTGGCGTGGCATGAGCAAGGCAGGCAAGGAAGTGACCGGCCGTATTATCAATACCACCTCAGGCGCCGGTCTGCAGGGCTCTATCGGTCAGAGTAATTACGCGGCAGCCAAAGCGGGCATTGCAGCGCTAACGCTGAATCAGGCTGCGGAGCTAGGCCGCTATGGCATTACTGCCAATGCGGTTGCTCCCTCTGCCCGCACCGCCATGACATCGGGCGTGCCCGAGATGGCTGCGCGTATGGCCAAGCCGGAAGATGGCAGTTTTGATCATTTTGCGCCCGAAAACGTCTCAACGCTTCTGGCCTGGCTCGCGAGCGCAGAATCTTCTCACGTTACAGGTCGAGTTTTTGAGTCAGAAGGCGGTAAGATATCGATCGCTGATGGTTGGCGGACCACCGAGGGTGTCGATAAAGGCGCTCGCTGGGAACCGGCAGAAGTTGGCACTGCGATGGCAGAGCTTCTTAAAAAGGAAGTTCCCGCGCAGAAAGTTTACGGCACCTGATCCCTTTTCGTGGGTGGGTGTACAACAAATCGATATGCAGGGGTATACCACATGAGAAAGGCGCTATTAATGTTGGCAGTTTTATCGGCACCGGCTTTTGCCAATGATCTGAGTTTTCAGTTCAGCGATGATGTTGCCGGTCTGTCGTTTAATGCCACGTCTCCGGACGGCAAGGCGTCGGTGGGCTTCGGTGCTGATCACAACGAAGACGACGATGTGGAAATATACAACGCCGGTTTCTATGTGAATGGCCAGCGTGGACGTCTGGAAGGTCGCGTTGGGGTCAAGGGTTTCTACGCCGATCTCGATGGTGCTGAAGGGCCAGGTATGAGCTTCGGCTTTGATCTTAAGGTTCCCAGTAGCGACGTGTTCAGTTTTGTTATGTCCTATTTTTACGGACCGTCGACCACCGCCTTTGACGATATGGATGGATACCGGGACTGGCGAGTGGGCGCGCAGCTGATGCTGTTTGAAAATTCAGCCCTGGAGTTTGGCGTGTCGGATATCGAAGTCGAGGTCGAAGATGTTCGCGGCGACTACGATTTTCAGGATGGTCCTTACGTAAAATTGCAACTCCTGTTCTAGCGTAATCTGGAGCCAGCATCGCTGGCTCCAACATCGCTACAAACGCAGTTATCAAGAGCATATGCATTAATGGATTTTGTATTTACCGAAGAGCAGCAGATGATCCGCGATACGGCGGAATCTTTTCTGGCGCAAGTTTCTACCAGCGAAGCTGTGCGGCAGGCAATGGAGTCCGAGTCTGGCTTTGATCCGGAGTTGTGGCAGAAAATTTGCGCCGAAATGTACTGGCAGGCCATTCATATTCCCGAAGATTTCGGGGGCATGGGCCTTGGCTATGTCGAGCTGGTTGCCATGATGGAACAAATGGGTCGCTACCTTTTGTGCGCGCCCTTCTTTTCCACGGTTTGCCTGGGTGTAAATACACTACTGTTGAGTGCCAGTGACGAGCAGAAGGCCGAGTACCTCGGTGCCATCTGTGAAGGTAGCCTGACGGCGACCTTGGCCTATTGTGGTGCCCGTGGCGGTCGCGAAGCCGGGGCGGTTACAGCTACCTACCGTGAGCAGGACGGCGGCTTTGTCCTGAGCGGTGATTGCAGTTTTGTGGTTGACGGCATGAGCGCCGATTTACTGCTGATTGCAGCCCGAGAAGAGGGCAGCCTGGGTGAAAATGGCCTAAGCTTGTTTGCGGTCGCCGCCGATGCTGAGGGTCTGCAGCGTAGCAAGCTTCCGGTGCTGGATCAGACCCGTAAGATGGCCTCACTTACATTCAACCAACTCAAACTGGAAAAGTCGGCGCTGCTCGGTGATCAAGGCGCTGCCTGGCCAGTTCTCGATCGTGTGCTTGATCTGGCGAGTATTGCCCTGGCCGCAGAGCAAATGGGCGGCAGTCAGCAGTTGCTGGACTCCACCGTGGAATACACCAAGGAGCGCGTGCAGTTTAATCGCCCCATCGCCAGCTTCCAGTCGATCAAACACAAGGCGGCAGACATGATGTTGCGGGTAGAAGCAGCACGTTCCGCTGTTTACTACGCGGCCTGTGTTGCCGATGAAGCACTGCAGGGTGGTCCGCTTGCCGAAGAGCTGACGGAAGCTGCCAGTATCGCCAAAGCGTATTGCTCCGATGCCTACTTCAAGAATGCGGGTGAGGCCATGCAAATGCATGGTGGCGTAGGCTTTACCTGGGAGTACGATGTGCATCTTTACTTTAAGCGCGCCAAAGCCTCTGAACATATGCTGGGCAATGCGGCCTATCACCGCGAGCGTCTGGCGCATGTGGTACTGGACTGAGGAGAATTAGCGATGAAATTGAGTTTCAGTCCGGAAGACGAGCAGTTTCGCGAAGAAATCGCTGGCTGGCTTAAAGACAATCTTCGCGGCGAGTTTGAGCAGCTCAAATTCCGCGGTGGCCCCGGCGACGAACATATGTTCCCGGAGGAGCGCAAAGCCTGGGAACAGAAACTTGCCGAAGGGAAATGGACCTGTGTTGGCTGGCCGAAGGAATACGGTGGCCGGGGCTTGCCTATCGAACAGCAGGTCATTTTCTTCGAGGAGTATGCTCGATCGGGTGCGCCGGGTCGCGTCGGCCATATCGGTGAAGGCCTGGCGGGACCGACTATTATCGCCTTTGGCAGCGAAAAGCAAAAACAGAAATATCTGCCGGGCATTGTTGCGGGTACAGAATTGTGGTGCCAAGGCTATTCTGAGCCGGGTGCAGGTTCTGACCTGGCCAATGTCAAAACCAAGGCCCGCTTTGATGAGGCCAAGGGCAAGTGGATTATCAATGGCCAGAAGGTCTGGACATCACTGGCCCACGAGTCGGACTTTTGCTTTGTAATTGCACGGACTGATCCTGATTCAAAGGCGCACAAGGGCCTGGGCTTTTTCCTGATAAAAATGGATCAGCCCGGCGTTACGGTGCGCCCCATTGAACAAATTACCGGCACCTCTGAATTTAATGAGGTGTTCTTTGATGACGCTGAATGCGACGCCGAGGATATCGTCGGTGAACCCGGCGACGGCTGGAAAGTTGCCATGGGGCTGCTCGGCTACGAGCGCGGCGTGTCGACCCTTGGGCAGCAAATGGCTTTCAAAAACGAACTCGATCAGGTCGTAGCCCTTGCAAAAGAAAATGGCGCTGCCCAGGATCCGGTGATGCGTCAGCGAATAGCCGACCTGTATCTGCGCTTGAAAATCATGCGCTACAACAGCATGCGTATGCTGTCAGACGATGCCGGTGACGGCAGCCTGCAAAAAGAAGCGTTGATCTACAAACTGTACTGGGCAACCTGGCACCGCGACCTGGGTGAGCTGGCGGTTGATGTGCAGGGCGAGGCAGGACAGGTTTTGGAAGCAGAGCCTTATGAGTTAACGCGCCTGCAGTCGCTCTACCTGTTTGTGCGCTCGGATACGATTTACGGCGGAACCAATCAGGTACAGCGCAATATTATAGCCGAGCGCGGGCTCGGAATGCCGCGAGAACCGAAGTGGTGATGAGGCAAGCGGGAGAAGGGAGATGTCAGTTTACACAAGGTGCAGCGCCGACCGATTTCCTGTGAGCTTGCCAAGCCAAGCAAATTACTATTGAAGTCGGTTTCGCAATTGCAGCTACCGTCTTCCGTCCAGCATTAAGCGGAGAAACTATGGATATCAAAAACCCGACCTACGTAGACGGCCACGGCTTGCTGAAAGGAAAAAGCGTTCTGATTACAGCTGCCGCTGGTGCCGGCATCGGCTTTGCCGCGGCGAAAAAAGCGGTGGAGGAAGGTTGTCGTGCTATCGTAATCAGCGATATTCATGAAGGCCGCCTTGAGGCTTCCGTTGAGAAGCTCAAGACCGAAACCGGCCTGGATAAAGTGTGGGGTAAAACCTGCAATGTTGCCAACGAAGAGCAGGTGCGGGCTCTGGTCGATTTTGCTGAAGAGCAGCTCGGCGGTGTCGACATTCTGATCAATAACGCGGGTCTGGGTACTAGCAAGCTTTTGATCGACATGGAAGATGATGAGTGGAACAAAGTCATTGACGTGACGCTCAACGGCACCATGCGCATGACGCGTTACATGATGCGTATTATGAAGACTCGTGGCAGTGGTGTTATTGTCAATAATGCTTCTGTGCTGGGTTGGCGCGCGCAGAAAGAACAGGCCCACTACGCCGCGGCCAAGGCTGGCGTGATGGCCTTGACGCGCTGCGCTGCTGTGGAGGCTGCGGACTTTGGTGTACGTATTAATGCGGTTTCACCCTCACTGGCCGTGCATCCTATGTTGAAAAAATCTGCACCGGAAGAATTACTGGCTGAGCTGGAAGGCCGTGAAGCCTATGGCCGCGGAGCGGAAGTGTGGGAAGTTGCCAATGTAATGATGTTTCTGGCCTCAGACTATTCGTCGTATCTCACAGGCGAAACCATCAGTTGCAGTTCACAACGTTCGTAATGAACTTCCGTCATTGCGTGGAGCAACAGCGACGAAGTAATCTCGTCCAATAGCATTCGGAAGGAGGTTACTTCACTTCGTTCGCAACGACGACTCTCATAGATAAACAGGAAGGGAACAGATTATGAAAGAAGCACTAATCGTATCAACCGCCCGCACCGGTATGGGCAAAGCATTTCGCGGTGCCTTCAATGACACAGACGCACCGGTATTAGGCGGCCATGTAATCCGTCACGCTGTTGAGCGCGCCGGTATCGATGGCGCCGAAGTGGACGACGTGTTGATGGGGGCCGCTGCCCAACAGGGCACCCAGGGTTATAACATTGCCCGCTTGAGCGCGATGGCGGCCGGTTTGCCAACGACTGTATCCGGCGCCTCTCTGGATCGTATGTGTTCATCAGGCCTGATGACCATTGGTTATGCGGCGAAAGCGATTATGACTAATGAAATTGATATCGCCGTGGCCGGCGGACTCGAGTCGATTTCGCTGACGCAGAACAAACACAAAAACAGCTACCGCAATGTCTCGCAGGCTGTGCTAGATCAAACGCCGCATATGTATATGCCCATGATCGAAACCGCTGAGATTGTGGCAGAGCGCTACAATATCTCGCGCGATGCCCAGGATGAGTTCTCCTATCAGAGTCAGATGCGTACGGCGGCTGCTCAGGAAGCCGGTAAATTCGATGACGAGATCGTGCCGCTGACCACGCGCAAGGCGGTCTTTAACAAGGAAACCAAGGAAACGACCTACGAAGACGTAACCCTGACCAAGGACGAAGGTAATCGTCCGTCTACGACACTGGAAAGCCTGAAAGGCCTGGAGCCGGTCTATAAAGACGGTTCTGTCATCAAACAGGGCAAGCACATCACCGCGGGCAATGCCTCCCAGTTGTCAGACGGTGCATCAGCGGTTTGTTTGATGGAAGCTTCAATGGCTGAAAAACGCGGTCTTCAGCCACTAGGTGCCTACCGTGGAATGGCGGTGGCCGGACTGGCCCCGGAAGAAATGGGCATCGGGCCAGTTTTTGCCATTCCCAAACTGCTGAAGCGCCATGGCTTGAATGTGGGCGATATCGGCCTGTGGGAAATCAATGAAGCGTTTGCCTGTCAGGCGCTGTATTGCCGTGATCAATTGGGCATTCCCAATGATTTGCTCAACGTCAATGGCGGCGCGATTTCCATTGGTCATCCCTTTGGTATGAGTGGAGCCCGTATGGTGGGTCATGCTCTGATTGAAGGTAAGCGCCGCGGTGTGAAATATGTGGTGATCTCCATGTGTGTGGGTGGCGGCATGGGTGCTGCCGGATTGTTCGAAGTCCTGTAAAATCCGTTCACTTGCATCAAGACGGGGCCTGTAGGCCCCGTTTTTTCTTTCAGGACACGGTATGAAATCCCTGAACCCGGAATCGCGTTGGACACTGTTGCTGATGTCGGCCTTTGTCGCCTTCGGCCCTTTGTCGACCGATATGTACCTGCCAGCCTTGCCCTCACTGGTTGCCCACTTCGACACCACACTGCCTATGGTGCAGTGGACGCTGAGCGGCTACTTGATAGGGTTTGCCCTGTTCCACCTGCTGTGCGGGCCGCTGGCAGACCGTTTTGGTCGCAAACCGATTCTGTTGGTTGGCATTGCACTATTTACACTGGCCTGCATTGGCTGCGCATTGGCTACTACCATTGAACAGTTGATTGTATTCAGAACCCTCCAGGGTATTGCAGCCTGCGTCGGGCCAACGCTCGGACGTGCCATGGCGCGGGATATCTATGGGCCCCGGCGGGCGGCCAAAGCCTTGGGCTACATGGCAGCCATTATGGCGCTTGCGCCCGTCATTGCCCCCCTGCTAGGTGGTTGGATGTTGACCTGGACCAGCTGGCAGGCGATCTTTTACAGCTTGGCCTTTTATGGCTTGATCGCGTGGCTGTGTGTTTGGTTCTTGCTGCCGGAAACCTTGCCGGTGGCAAGCGCGTTTAATCTGAAGTCGATTAGCACTAATTACCTCAGGCTGCTCTCTGATCGCTATTTTGTAGTGGCGGTTATGGGCATTGCCGGGCTTTATTCCGGTGCTTTTGCCTTTATTTCTGGGAGCAGCTTTATCCTTATCGATTTTATGGGGGTTTCCCCGGCCAATTTTGGCTGGTGGTTTATGTTGATTGTTGCTGGCTATATCGGCGGTAGTTTGTTTACTGCTCGTCTTTCTCACCGGCTCTCACCCATGCCCACGATGATTGGCGGAGCGCTGCTCGGACTGACGTCTGCAGGCACAATGGCCTGGTTTGCTGTGGTGCAATGGCATCATCCCCTTGCGGTGATTGGTCCCATGGTCTTTTTTACTGCATCGGTGGGCATTACCATGCCTCAGGCGATGTCGATGGCCTTGGCGCCCTTCGCTGAAATTTCGGCGACCGCGTCGGCGCTGCTGGGTTTTTTGCAAATGGGAGCCGCTGCTTTGGTGGGCTTGCTGGTTGGTCACAGCCTTGACGGTTCGGCACTGCCTATGGCCTTGACCATGATGGCGGGTTCTGCGCTCGCGCTGGCGGGTTTCTGTCTACTGAGCCGATCCCAGCCGGTTTGCTATGATTAGGTATCGATAAGGCGGCTTCGCTGACGAAGCTGTTACAAGGGTTACTAGATGAGTTGGCTAAAACGTTTGGCATTCACCCTCTTTCGGCTATTGATGAAGCCGGTGCTGTTTGCCGTCAAGCCGCAGGTGATCCCGGAAGACCTGGCCGCCCTGCGAGAACAGCTGGCAGGCAGCCCGGTGTGTTATGTCCTGCACTACCACAGCTGGTCTGACCGCCTTGTGCTGGAGCGATTGTGCCGTCAGCTGGATCTACCTCCGGTGTCAGTCAGGTCAGGTGATTTGCCCGATGAACAGCATGCGGCTTGCCTTTACCTGCCGGTGCTCTCGCACCTCGAAGACGGCAAGGAATCCCTGTTGGATGTCATCCATCGCGCTGCGGATAACGTCGAGTCTCCGCTGCAATTGGTACCGGTCTCGATTTTCTGGGGGCGCGACCCAGGCAGCGAGACGTCGATTCTCAAGTTGCTGGTGGGTGATGCAGAGTTTGCCGGCGGCCTGCGGAAGTTGCTGATCATGCTCGTGCAGGGGCGTTCGGCACTGGTAAATTTTGCCCAGCCCGTGGATTTCGCCAAGTTCCTGAAAAAGCAGGGTGACCATGTCAAGGCTGCGGAGCTCCTGCATCGAGGGCTTTCCTTCCATTTTCTGCGGCAGAAAACGGCGACGCTAGGACCGAGCCTGCTGTCACGCCAGCAAATGATCAATGCCACCTTACGCCGGCCCGGAGTGCAGCAAGCCGTGCGCGATGAGGCCTTTGATGAAAATATCAGCCGTGATGAAGCGCGAAAAAGGGCTCGAAAAATGGCTGACGAGGTGGCGGCCAATTTTGATCCGCGCATGATCCGTTTTCTCGATATTGTACTGGCTTGGGTCTTCCGCAAAATATTCAGTGGCGTTAAGGCCTACAATGTCGATCGCTTGCGCACGGTGGCCAATAAATACCATGTGATCTACGTGCCTTCCCACCGCAGCCATCTTGATTATCTCCTTATTTCCTGGACACTCTATTGTCAGGGACTGGTGCCACCACATATTGCTGCTGGCGTTAACCTCAACTTCTGGCCAGTGGGTGGATTGCTTCGGCGTGGTGGCGCTTTTTACCTGCGACGCAGTTTTACGGGGCAGGCGTTGTACACCGCTGTGTTTAAGGCTTATTTGGATGTGCTGCTGGGCCACGGGTATCCCATGGAGTTTTTCCCGGAAGGGGGACGCAGCCGCACTGGGCGCCTGCTGCCTGCCAAGCGCGGCATGATGGCCATGGTGGTTGAGAGTTTTCTGGCCCAACCCAGCCGCTCTGCAGCCTTGATTCCGGTTTATATTGGCTACGACAAGCTGGTGGAAAGTGGTACTTACGTTAAAGAGCTACAGGGCGGTAAAAAGGCGAAGGAGTCCGCCGGGGAATTGCTGAAGGCGCGAAAAATATTTAAGTCGTCCTACGGCAGCCCCCATGTCGCCTTTGGTGAACCTATCATTTTGTCAGAGGCGCTAAACCGGATTGAGCCGCAATGGCGCAACAAGCTGCAGGGTGATGACAAGAGTTGGTTGCCGGTTGCCATTGAGCGTCTGGCGCGGCTGAATATGGAACGGGTTAATCAGGCTGCGGTGGTTAACCCGATTGGCCTGGTTTCGGCAATTTTGCTTTCCAGTCCCCAGCGGGCCATGGCCGAAGATGAATTGCTGGAGCAGATTGATCGTTTTCTGGGTTTGATCAAAAAGCTCCCCTACAGCGAAGATGTTGTTTTACCTGAGTTAACAGCGGCTGAAGTGTTTGAGTCAGCGGCCCGTACCGCTGGCTTGTCACGCATTGACCACGCTTGGGGGCCTTTGATAACGGTAACGGGCAACGAAGCTGTGATGCTCACTTACTACCGCAACTCGGTCATGCACGTATTTGCCTTGCCATCCCTGATTGCGCGCTTTTTGCGGCACAACCCGGTGATAGAAGAAGAAGTGCTGGTGGAGCGCTGTGTGGGTCTCTATCCCTTTCTGAAACGAGAGCTCTATCTGCACTGGCCACTGCGAGAGGCCGAAGCGCGTGTGCGAGAGCTGATCGATGCGATGGTTGAACTGGGCCTGCTGCTGCGCAAGGGCAAAAATCTTGAACGACCCGAGATGGGGACCAGCGACTACAGCGCGCTTATTGGGCTGGGTCGGTTGCTGCGGGAAACATTTGAGCGCTATACCATGTGCAGTCTGCTGCTGGTGCATCAGCTAAGTGATAAGCCGACACAACGTTCAGCTATTGAGCAGCATATTATTCACATGGCACAAAGACTCGCTATTCTTACGGGCCGTGAAGCGCCGGAATATTTCGACAAAAACCTTTTCCGTATTTATCTCGATGCGCTGATTGATCAGGGGCTGCTTGAAGAACAAAAGCACATTGCGCAGAACATACTGACGGTCAACCCGCGCCTGCAGGAACTGGCCGAGCAGTGGGTCTGGTTGCTGGGCCCGGCTGTGCAGCAGGGGATGCAACAGTTGATTCGAGATCCGCGTTTGTCGCTGCAGGAGATGACCAGCGACGATGGAGAGCCGCAGTGATCAAGAAGGCGGTGCTGACTGTACTCGCCGCCATCATTCTGGTTGGTGTGTATGGCGGTTGGCGTTTGAAGTTGGAAAGAGATCGGGTGGCGTCTGACGACCCGCAGGTCTGGCAATCAACCGTTGACCAATTGACCACCAAAGCATCGACGCTTGAGAACCCCGTATTATTTCTGGGCAGTTCCAGTATTCGTTTCTGGGGCGATGACCTGCAGACCGATCTGGCTGATGTTGGCGCGATGGGACGAGGTTTTGGTGGTGCCAAGATTCACGATATTGATTACTACGCTGGTCAACTCATCGGCTCACTGAAGCCACGCGCTATAGCGGTTTATATTGGCGCAAATGATATCAGCGCTGCCTTTGGCGCCACAGCCCTGAGTAATGACGAGGCTGAAAGACGCTACCGT
>JBFKDP010000041.1:0-17559 GCA_041619575.1 Litorivivens sp. | reverse complement strand
GCCGCCACAACCGATATCGACAACGGTTTTGCCTGCCAGTGGCGCGCGCTCGTCGATATAATTTACGCGCAGTGGGTTGATGTCGTGGAGAGGTTTGAACTCACTCTCGCGATCCCACCAGCGATGGGCCAGCTCTTCAAATTTAGCAATTTCGGCGGGGTCTACATTCTCGTGTGACACGGCTTCAGGATTCCTTCTTGATTTGCTGGCGCCAAAAATTCGCGCGCTCGCGTACGTCGTCTATGTTGAGGGTGGTCAGTCGACGATCTTCCATCACCATCCGACCATTGATCCAGCTGTGGCTCACGGCGCTGCCGACATGGGTGTAGACCAGCTGCGAGATGGGTTCATAAACGGGCTGCTGTTCTATTCCGGAGAGGTCAACGGCAATGACATCGGCCAGTTTGCCAACTTCCAGGCTGCCCAGCTCGCTCTCCATGCCCATCGCTCGTGCGCCGTTGAGTGTTGCCATTTCGAGTGCGCGGCTATCGGGCAGGCTGGCGGCGTCGCCGGTAAGGACTTTGGCGAGCAGTGCCGCGCTGCGCATTTCATTGAACAGATTCAGGGTGTTATTGCTGGCGGCGCCATCAGTGCCTAGGGCGACATTAATTTCGGCATCGAGCATGGCCTGTACAGGCGAAAAACCGCTCGCAAGCTTCATGTTGGATTCCGGGCAGTGGATGGCATGGCAATTGTGGTCGGCTAGCATGCGGATGTCATCATCGTTGACGGCCGTCAAATGGACACATTGGGTCCGTGGCCCGAGAATCCCGCGTTCAGCCAGGCGAGCAATCGGGCGCATGCCGTATTCCTGTTCGGACTGGGCGACTTCAAACGCGGTTTCATGCAGGTGTACCTGTATATTGATTTCGCCGCCGTGCAACTCTGCTGCCAAGGTTGCAATGCGGTTCATTGCAGCATCCCCAACTGTGTAGGGTGCGTGGGGGCCAAAGGCGACTGTAATCAGCGGGTTGTGCTTGTTGTCGTCGTGTACCTGCAGTCCCTTATGGATGTAGTCGTCGGGGTTCTGTCCCCAGGCGCTGGGGAATTCAAATACCGGAAAGGCCAGCT
Source organism: Litorivivens sp. (assembly GCA_041619575.1). GTDB lineage: Bacteria > Pseudomonadota > Gammaproteobacteria > Pseudomonadales > Spongiibacteraceae > Litorivivens. The sequence continues at coordinate 16,488 of JBFKDP010000041.1, read as the reverse complement.
GGGCGCGCATACCGGCTTGAGTCGCTGTCTTGGCGGTGATATTGGGGAAAAAGTACATATCGCTGAAGGTGGTTGTACCGCTGCGGATCATTTCAGCCATGGCCAGGTTAACGCCGTCGCGCACAAACTCTTCGTTGACCCATTTGCCTTCGGCTGGCCAGATATGGTCGTTCAGCCAGGTGTCCAGCGGCAGGTCGTCTGCCATACCTCTGAAAAGGCTCATGGCAGCGTGGCCATGACTGTTGATCAGCCCGGGCAGAAGGGCGTGTTCCGGGAGTTCAACAATACGTTTGGCCGATAGCTGGCGGGCTTCTTCTGCGGGCAGAATGGCACTGATCCGGTTGCCGGTAATGGTCAGGGCGTGGTCTTTCAGTGCGGGCGAATCCGGCCCTACCGGAATGATCCATTGTGCAAAAATCAGGCAGTCTGCCTGCTGGCTGTAGCTTGCAGTCATCGTGCGCGGGCTTCCCCTAGACTAAAAGCCGCAAGTATAACCGCATTGACTGCCAAATTGCTGCCAAAACCGCGCTAACAGCTTGTAAAAGCCGGTAATTCACTGTGAGAAATTGGGCCCTTTGTGCTATTCTAGCGGACTTGATTTCGGGGTCGTGGTGCCGGTTAGGTATCTGTTCCGAGGGGTTGTCCCCAATCGCTTTTCTTCCCTACGACTGAGGTCATTAACTGATCCCGGGTGGGTAGGTTTTTGTAATTGAGGGCGGTTAACCAATAACAAAATATGTTCACTGAGGACAGCGGATTGCATGGGTGAGTTAGCGAAAGAGATTCTACCGGTCAATATCGAGGACGAGCTGAAAAAGTCCTACCTCGACTACGCCATGAGCGTCATCGTTGGGCGAGCTTTGCCCGATGTGCGCGACGGCCTCAAGCCGGTGCACCGGCGCGTTCTGTTTGCCATGAGCGAGTTGAACAATGACTGGAACAAGGCCTACAAAAAGTCTGCCCGTGTTGTTGGTGACGTCATCGGTAAGTATCACCCGCACGGTGATTCTGCGGTTTACGACACTATCGTCCGCATGGCACAGCCCTTCTCTCTGCGTTACATGCTCGTTGATGGCCAGGGTAACTTTGGTTCGATAGACGGCGACTCGGCAGCAGCCATGCGTTATACCGAAATTCGCATGCGCAAGATTTCTCATGAGATTCTAGCGGATCTTGACAAGGAAACTGTCGACTGGGTGCCCAACTACGACGGCACCGAGCAAATCCCGGCTGTCATGCCGACCAAAGTCCCCAATTTGCTCATTAACGGCTCCTCTGGCATTGCTGTGGGCATGGCGACCAATATTCCACCGCATAATCTGACGGAGGTCGTCGGTGGCTGTCTGGCCCTGCTCGACAATCCGGATATGTCCGTTGACGAGTTGATGGAATTTATTCCCGGCCCCGACTTTCCGACAGCCGGTATTATCAATGGTCGCGCTGGTATTGTGCAGGCCTATCGCACGGGCCGTGGCCGCATCTATGTGCGCGCGCGCGCCGAGGTGGAAACCAACGAAAAGAACAATAAAGACACCATCATCGTTACGGAACTGCCGTATATGGTGAACAAAGCCCGGCTGATTGAGAAAATTGCCGAGCTGGTTAAAGAAAAGAAAATTGAAGGTATTTCCGAGCTGCGCGATGAATCTGACAAGGACGGCCTGCGCGTTGTCATTGAGATGAAACGCGGCGAAAGTGGCGAAGTGGTGCTGAATAACCTCTACAGCCAAACCCAGCTGCAAAGCGTATTCGGTATTAATATTGTGGCGCTGGTTGATGAGCAGCCCAAGCAGATCAACCTCAAGGGCCTGCTGGAATACTTCCTGCGGCACCGTCGCGAGGTGGTTACCCGTCGCACAATCTATTTGTTGCGCAAGGCACGCGAGCGCGGCCACATTCTTGAAGGTCTGGCGGTAGCCATTGCCAATATTGATGAGGTTATCGCCCTGATCAAGGCCTCTCCCACGGCCGCAGATGCCAAGGAAGCCTTGCTTGCCAGAGGCTGGCAGCCCGGCGACGTCACGGCGATGCTCGAGCGTGCCGGCGAAACCGCCTGTCGTCCGGACGAACTGCCCGAACACTTTGGCGTACGCGAAGGTAATTACTATCTCTCGCCTGAACAGGTGCAGGCGATTCTTGATCTTCGTCTGCAGAAATTAACGGGGCTTGAGCACGAAAAGCTGATCAGCGAGTATCAGGAAAAGCTTGATGAGATTACCGAGTATCTGAATATTCTCGCGGATTCATCACGCCTGAAGCAGGTTATTCGGGACGAGCTGGAAGCTGTACGCGCTGAGTACGGCGATGAGCGTCGTAGTGAAATTATTGAATCTCAGCTGGATTTGACCGTTGAAGACCTGATCAACGAGGAAGACCGGGTCGTGACCATTTCTCATGCCGGTTACGCCAAAACGCAGCCGTTAGATGATTATCAGGCTCAAAAACGTGGCGGTATGGGTAAGTCGGCGACTCAGGTAAAAGACGAAGATTTCATCGAACATCTGATGATTGCAAATACGCATGATACGCTGATGCTTTTCTCGAATTTGGGCAAGGTATACTGGATTAAGGTTTATCAAATCCCTGTCGCCGGGCGCAACTCGCGTGGGCGTCCGATAGTGAATCTGGTGCCGCTTGAAGAAGGTGAAAAAATCACTTCTATCCTGAGTATTACTGAATACTTGGATGATCATTACCTTTTCTTCGCTACAGCAAATGGCACGGTGAAGAAGACTCCTATGAAAGACTTTTCGCGCCAGCGCAGTGTTGGTTTGCGCGCAATAGACCTTGAAGAAGGCGATCGTCTCGTAGGAACTGCAATTACTGATGCCAACAGCGATGTCATGTTGTTTGCGACCAATGGCAAGGCAGTGCGATTTAAAGGTGAAGACGTCCGCTCCATGGGGCGGACGGCGAAAGGTGTTCGTGGCATCAGGATGCCGGAAGGCCACTCGATGATTTCCTTGATCATTCCTAAAGAGGGTGGGCGCGTTCTGACCGTTTCTGAAAACGGATATGGCAAGCGTTCTGAGCTCAGCGAATTTCCCACCAAGGGGCGTGCTACCCAAGGGGTCATTGCGATGGCAGCGAGTGAGCGCAATGGTGCTCTGGTCGGTGCGGTACAGGTTTTTGAAGGCGACGAGCTGATGCTTATTTCAGATCAGGGAACCCTGGTGCGCACGCGCACTGATGAAGTCTCTGTGTTGAGTCGCAACACCCAGGGTGTGCGCTTGATCCGCTTGAAGCAGGGCGAGAACCTCGTCGGCGTTGAGCGCATTGAGGAAAGTGATGAAGAGGTTGCGGGCGAAGTGATCGCCGAACCGGAAGCGTGATTGTTTAGCGTCCGACATCTGGCGCTAAAACAAAAACATCCGTACTGCAGATTACCACCGTAATTTTGATATACGTTAAGTGAGAAAAATGAACCGTAAATACAACTTTTGTGCAGGCCCGGCAGCATTGCCGCTCGAAGTACTGGAAGAAGCCCAGTGCGATCTGGTGAACTGGCAGGGCAGTGGCCTGTCTGTGATGGAAATGAGCCACCGATCGTCAGAAATTGTAGGCATAGCCAATCAGGCTGAGAAAGATCTGCGAGAGCTGCTTGGCATCAGTGACGAATACGCTGTTCTGTTTCTGCAAGGTGGTGCTACCGGTCAGTTTTCAGTGGTTCCTCTGAACCTGCTGGGCGAACGCAAAACCGCTGACTACGTTAATACCGGGCAGTGGTCCAAAAAGGCCATTAAAGAAGCCAAGCGTTACTGCGACGTTAACGTTGTGGCCAGCTCTGAAGCCGACAATTTTACGACTATTCCTGTATTCGAAAAGTGGGCGTTGAATAAAGATGCAGCCTATCTGCATTACACGCCGAATGAAACCATCGGGGGCGTTGAGTTTTTTTGGACGCCGGAAGCTGACGTGCCTGTGGTGGCAGATATGTCGTCAACGATTCTGTCGCGACCCATTGATGTAAACAAGTTCGGTCTGATTTACGCCGGCGCGCAGAAAAATATCGGCCCTGCCGGCCTCACCATCGTCATTGTGCGCAAGGATCTTCTTGGCAATGCCCACCCCCTGTGTCCGGTTGGCATGGACTATCAGGTAGCTGCCGAAAATGAATCCATGTACAACACGCCACCGACAATGGGGCTCTACCTGGCAGGGCTGGTCTTTAAATGGCTCAAAGCTCAGGGTGGCCTTGAGGCGATGGAAGTGGTCAATCGCCGCAAAGCCGAAAAACTCTATGGCTACATCGACAATAGTGGTTTCTACGCCAACCCTGTTGAGCTTGCCAGCCGCAGCTTGATGAATATTCCCTTTACGCTGGCGAACGCGGACCTGGACAAGGCGTTTTTGGCAGGCGCTGATGAAGCCGGCCTGCTTAATCTGAAAGGTCATCGCTCGGTAGGCGGTATGCGTGCAAGCGTGTACAACGCGGTGCCTGAGGCGGCGGTTGATGCGCTTATTGATTATATGAAGGACTTTGCTCAACGAAATGGCTAAAGGCGCTATGGATGAACAGGCCGAGCTGAACAAGCTGCGCGAGCAGATTGACACTATCGACTCGGAGATTCACGCACTGCTGAATCGACGGGCTGGCTGTGCCCAGCAGGTCGCGGTCGTTAAATCCAAAGCCTTTGAGCAGGCTCAGCAGTTTGAATCTACCGACGATAAGGGCAGCAGCACCCAGCAGTTGTTGTTTTATCGTCCGGAGCGCGAAGCTCAGGTTCTAAAACGAATCAAAGAGGCGAACAAGGGGCCGCTGTCAGACGATGCAGTGGCTTACATCTTTCGCGAAATCATGTCTGCCTGCCTGGCTCTCGAAAAGCCAATGGAGGTCGCTTACCTTGGTCCTGAAGGTACATTTACTCAGGCTGCGGCTTTGAAGCATTTTGGCCACGCTGTGGAAGGAGTTTCCCAGCCTACGATCGAGGCGGTGTTTGCGGCAGTCGAGTCCGAGCAGTGTAATTACGGCGTCGTGCCGGTCGAAAATTCGACGGAAGGTATGGTGGCCCATACGCTAGATAACTTCATCAATTCACCGCTGAAAATCTGTGGTGAGGTGGAATTGCGTATCCGTTTGCACCTGCTGGTGGGAAAAGCAACAACCAAGGACAATATCAAAAGTATCTGTGCACACCAGCAGGCCCTGGCGCAAAGTCGAAATTGGCTTGATAAAAACTTCCCCGGGGTGGAGCGCATTGCGGTCAGCAGCAACGCGGAGGCTGCGCGAATGGCGGCTGCTGAAGCGGGGATTGTAGCCATTGCCGGCGATATGGCCGAGCAACAATATGCACTCTCTAAACTGGCCTCCAATATTGAAGACCGAGCAGATAACACGACGCGCTTTTTGATTATCGGGCGAGAGAGTGTTCCGTCCAGCGGAAGTGACAAGACCTCTATTGTTGTGTCGACGCGCAACAAGCCGGGGGCTCTGTTCAAACTGCTTGAGCCCTTTCACAAAGATGGTGTCATGCTTACGCGCATTGATACCCGGCCCTCGCGCACGGAGACTTGGGCCTATGTGTTCTTTATCGAGTTCGAAGGACACAGTGAAGATCCTGTGATCAGCCGGATTCTTCGCGATATTGAAGAGCAATCTATTTTGATTAAAGTGCTGGGCTCCTATCCCAAGGCCGCACTCTAGTCCGTGTAAAACGAGCTGTGGAACAACTATGTCCTGCGATTATATAGCGCTCGCGGCCGCCGGTGTTCAGGCGCTGCACCCCTATCAGGCCGGCAAGCCCATTGAAGAATTACAGCGCGAGTTGGGCCTGAGCCACGTGGTCAAGCTCGCCAGTAATGAAAACCCGCTGGGGCCCAGTAAACTGGCTGTGCAAGCCTGTCGCGACGCGGCGCAGGGCATTCACCTATACCCGGACAGCAGTGGGTTTGAGCTGAAAAAGAAGCTCTGCCAAAAATACGGTGTACAGGCAAATCAGCTAACCCTGGGAAACGGTTCGAATGATGTTCTGGACCTGATTGCGCGCGCTTTTCTGGAGCCAGGTAAAAGTGCTGTGTTCTCAGCTCATGCCTTTGTCGTCTATCCGATCGCGGTGCAGGCCTGTGGTGCCAGGGGTATCGTCACGCCGGCAAAGGATTGGGGGCATGACTTGGAAGCTATGGCAGCTGCCATTGAGGCCGATACGCGCGTTGTGTTTATCGCCAACCCCAATAACCCGACAGGCACATGGGTTGACAGGGATGCGCTGGAGGCTTTTCTCGCGAAAGTGCCAGAAAACGTTATTGTCGTCCTCGATGAAGCCTATACCGAATATGTTGCCGAGCCGGATTTCCCTAATGGTCTCGACTATCTGAATGCATACCCGAACGTCATTGTTACCCGCACGTTTTCAAAAGCCTACGGCCTTGCCGGATTGCGCATTGGTTACGGCATATCATCGCCGGCAGTCTGTGATCTGTTGAATCGGGTGCGAGCGCCTTTTAACGTGAGCACGGTAGCACTGAGCGCGGCATTGGCCACACTGGATGATGCAGAGTACCTGGATAAAAGCCGAGAGGTAAACTCTGCGGGCTTGAAGCAATTGGGCGCCGGTCTGGATGCGCTGGGCCTTGAATGGATTCCGTCGGTTGGGAATTTTATTGCCTTTAAGGTACCTGCAGACTCCGGTGAAGTTTATCAGGGGCTTCTTCGTGAAGGCGTGATTGTCAGACCTGTGGGTGTATACGCCATGCTCAATTTCCTGCGCGTATCGGTGGGTCTGGAGGCGGAAAACCAGCGCTTCCTCGATGCGCTTCCTAAAGTGCTGGGTGCCTTGTCGTGATTAATAAGCTTGCCATTGTCGGACTGGGCCTGATCGGTGGCTCATTGGCTCGCGCATTAAAAAAGCAGGGCAAGGTGGGCGAGGTTATCGGCACCGGTCGCCGTGAGGCATCCCTGATCAGGGGCCAAGCGCTTGGGGTTATTGACCGCTGGACCCTGGATCTGGGTGAGGCGGTAGCTGAAGCTGACGTGGTGGTCATTGCCACACCGACGCTGGTGGCCGAGAAAGTGATGGCTGATCTAAAGCCCTATATGCGGCCGGGTCTGGTGGTAACTGATGTTGCCAGCGTCAAAGGAAGCCTGGTTGCTGCAGCTGAAAAGATATTTGGCGAGCTGCCGCCCCAGTTTGTGCCGGGGCACCCCATAGCCGGTTCTGAACAGAGCGGTGTGGAGGCCTCGCGCGAGGATCTCTACATCAATCATCGCGTCATTCTCACGCCGCTCGCAACGACCGATAACGAAGCTCTGTCGATTGTTCGCAGCATGTGGGAATACACTGGCGCCGAAGTGCTGGAAATGTCTGTTGTCGATCACGACCGGGTGCTGGCAGCAACCAGTCATCTGCCCCACGTGTTGGCCTATGCGCTGGTAGATGCGCTAGCGGCAGACGGCGCTGCCGAGGCAATTTTCAAATTTGCTGCCGGTGGTTTTCGGGATTTCACCCGCATTGCCTCAAGTGACCCGGTTATGTGGCATGACATTGTGAGAGCCAATCGAGAAGCGGTATTGGCGTCCATTGATAATTTCAGTGCCAATTTGAGCGAGCTGCGTGCCGCCATAGAGACTGACAAAAGTGCCGACATTCTGGCGACCTTTGAGCGAGCCAAAAAGGCGCGCGACGAACATTTTCTGACGCAATATCAGATCAAATCTGGAGAATAGCTTGGATTTTATTAGCCGACCGGGCGGTGCTGTTAATGGCAGTATTCGTGTGCCCGGTGACAAATCGATATCACACCGTTCAATCATGCTGGGCGCCATCGCTGATGGCACGACCACCGTGGATGGCTTTCTCGAAGGTGAAGATGCGCTGGCAACCTTAAATGCGTTCAAGGCCATGGGTGTCGTAATCGAGGGCCCAGAGGGTGGTCGCGTTAAAATCTACGGTGTAGGTCGTGATGGTTTGCAGCCCCCTGAAGGCGAGTTGTATGTGGGCAACTCCGGTACCACAATCCGTTTATTGTCGGGGCTAATGGCAGGTCAAAAGTTTGCTGTCACCATGAGTGGTGATGAGTCACTTAATAAGCGCCCGATGGAGCGTGTTGCCAAGCCGCTGCGAGAAATGGGTGTGAGCGTTGAAACGGGTGAGGGCGGCAGGCCGCCCTTGCGTATTAAAGGCGGCTCCGCTCTGAAAGCCATTCACTACGACATGCCTATGGCGAGTGCGCAGGTGAAGTCCTGTGTGCTGCTGGCTGGTTTGTATTCCACAGGTGAAACGTCAGTCAGTGAGCCGGCGCCCACGCGTGATCACACCGAGCGTATGCTGCGTGGATTTGGCTATCCGGTTATGCGCAGTGGGAATACCATCAGTCTGGTTGGTGGCGGGCGTCTGCAGGGTGTGCATATTGATGTACCGGCCGATATCTCATCGGCAACTTTTTTTATGGTGGCTGCCAGTATCGCGCCTGACTCGGAAATCCTGCTGGAGCATGTGGGCATTAATCCGACGCGTATAGGTGTGATTAATATTCTGCGCGCAATGGGTGGCGATCTTAGCCTAGAACACCAGCGAGAGGTCGGTGGTGAACCGGTGGCCGATATCCGTGTGCGCTCTGCCAGACTTAAAGGAATTGATATTCCTGAAGATCAGGTGCCTCTGGCCATTGATGAATTTCCGGCCTTGTTTATTGCCGCCGCCTGCGCCGAAGGAAAAACTGTGCTCCGCGGCGCCGAAGAGCTGCGTGTAAAGGAAAGTGACCGAATTCAGGTAATGGCTGACGGTCTGCAAACACTGGGCGTATCGGCAGAGCCGACCCCTGACGGTATTGAAATCATAGGTCGCGGCGCGGAGGCTCAAGTACTGGGTGGCGGCGAGGTGGAGTGCCATCATGACCACCGTATTGCCATGTCCTTTGCCATAGCTGGTCTGCGTGCGGGTGCTCCCATCCATATAAAAGGCGCCGACAACGTGGCGACGTCTTTCCCCAATTTTATTCAGCTCGCGACAAAAGTGGGTATGCAGCTTGAGGTGGTGGCGTGAGCGCGCCCGTGATTACCGTGGACGGTCCCAGCGGTTCCGGAAAAGGCACGCTGTGTCAGCGGCTTGCCCAGCATCTTGGCTGGTCTTTGCTCGACAGCGGTGCTCTCTACCGCCTTGTGGGTCTGGCCGGTGTAAAGCACGGTATTGAGCTTGGTAGCGAAGAGCCTTTGTCTGAGCTGGCCCGAGACCTAGATGTTCGTTTCGAGCCAGGCGCGCCGGGTGAGCCAACAGCTGTCATCTTGGAAGGAGAAGATGTCAGTGATGAAGTGCGCAGCGAATCGACCGGTGAACTGGCCTCTCAGGTGGCGGTTTTGCCGGGTGTCCGTGAGGCGCTGTTGGGGCGTCAGAAGGCCTTTGCCAGTGCGCCGGGGCTAGTGGCGGATGGCCGTGATATGGGCACTGTGGTATTTACCGACGCCCCGTTAAAAATCTTTCTGGTGGCCAGTGCAGAAGAGAGGGCTGAGAGACGCTATAAACAGTTGATTAATAAGGGTGAAAGTGTTAGCCTTGCCGCCCTTTTGGAGGACATCCGCGCCCGGGACAAGCGAGATTCGGAGCGGGAAGTGGCGCCTCTAAAGCCAGCCGAAGACGCTGTGGTGGTTGATAGCAGCGGCTTGGGTATTGATGAAGTCTTCGAGCAAGTTCTTGCCTTAGTGCAAGAGCGGGGCTTGAACTAGCGCTTCTTTGCGTGCAGATCGGCACGCAGAAAGGCGTATTTAAAGTGTTGAAGATTGGGTGATTCCAGCTGGCACCGGCCTTCAGCAGAATCCATTGACCCGCATAAGCTGGATTTGCGGCGAGAAACGGTAGCAATGCTACCCAACAGGTAACCTACACATGAGCGAAAGCTTTGCTGAACTATTTGAAGAAAGTTTAAAAACCATCGATATGCAGCCCGGTTCCATCGTAACCGGTGTAGTTATTGATATCGACAGCGACTGGGTCACAGTACATGCTGGCCTGAAATCAGAAGGCGTTATTCCCCGTGCTCAATTTCTGAGCGACGCTGGTGAATTCTCTCTGAATATTGGCGACGAAGTACAGGTTGCGCTGGAAAGCGTAGAAGACGGTTTTGGTGAGACTCGCCTCTCGCGTGAGAAAGCCAAGCGTGCTGAAGCCTGGAAAGACCTAGAAAAAGCCTTCGCTGATGAAGAATCTGTTACTGGTGTTATCAACGGTAAGGTAAAAGGCGGCTTCACGGTTGACGTGAACTCTATCCGCGCATTCCTGCCTGGTTCACTGGTAGATGTCCGTCCAGTTCGCGATACCGCGCACCTGGAAGGTAAAGAGCTTGAATTCAAAGTCATCAAGCTCGATCAAAAACGCAACAACGTCGTTGTTTCCCGTCGCGCTGTGATGGAAAGTGTTAACAGCGAAGAGCGTGAAGCGCTGCTGGCCTCTCTGCAGGAAGGTCTGGTTGTTAAAGGTATCGTCAAGAACCTGACCGACTACGGTGCATTCGTAGATCTGGGTGGTATCGACGGCCTGTTGCACATTACCGATATGGCCTGGAAGCGTATTAAGCATCCCAGCGAAATCATCAATGTGGGCGACGAGATCGAAGTTCGTATCCTCAAATTCGACCGCGAGCGCAACCGTGTATCGCTGGGTCTGAAGCAACTGGGTGAAGATCCCTGGGTTGAAATCACTGCCCGTTACCCCGAAGGCACTCGCACCAAGGCCCGTGTTACCAACCTCACAGATTACGGCTGCTTTGCCGAAATTGAAGAGGGCGTTGAAGGTCTTGTACACGTGTCCGAAATGGACTGGACCAACAAAAACATTCACCCCTCCAAAGTTGTTCAGGTTGGTGATGAAGTAGACGTCATGGTACTGGACATCGACGAAGAGCGTCGTCGTATCTCTCTGGGTATCAAACAGTGTCAGCAAAACCCTTGGGATGCTTTTGCCGCCACTTACAGCAAGGGCGACAAAATCAGCGGTGGTATCAAGTCCATTACTGATTTCGGTATCTTCATTGGTCTTGAAGGCAACATCGACGGACTGGTTCACCTGTCCGACATCTCCTGGCATGAAGCTGGTGAAGAAGCGGTTCGCAACTTCAAGAAAGGTGACGAAATTGAAACTGTGATCCTGTCTATCGACCCCGAGCGTGAGCGCATCTCGCTGGGCATCAAACAGCTGGAAGACGATCCTTTCTCCAACTATGTGTCTCTGAACGACAAGGGCAGTATCGTTAAAGGCGTGGTCAAGGAAGTTGATGCCAAGGCAGCAACTCTGGTTCTGGCCGAAGAGATCGAAGGCACCTTGAAGGCCTCCGAAATCAGCCGCGACAAAGTTGAAGATGCCCGTAATGCCATGAAGGAAGGTGACGAAATCGAGGTTAAGATCATCAATATCGATCGTAAAAACCGCGTTATCAACCTGTCCATCAAGGCCAAGGACATTGAAGACGAGAAAGAGGCCGTCAAGTCACTGCGTGACCAAGCGACGGAATCTGCCAGCCCTGGCACCATTGGCGACCTGATCAAGGCGCAGATGGACAAGGACTAAAACCGGGTGGGCGCGAAAGCGCCCACTTTTGTTTCAAGCCCTCGAAAATAATAGAAAACCTTGTTAAATCCTGCGCTTACTACTAATCTAGTAGCAGATTAACGGGATAAAACGATGACAAAATCAGAACTCATAGAACTCATAGCGGGTATGCAATCTCAGTTGTCCCACAAGGATATTGAGTTGGCGGTAAAGACCATGCTGGAGCATATGTCCGAAACGCTGGCCACTGGCGAGCGAATCGAGATTCGGGGTTTCGGTAGTTTTTCGCTGCATTACAGAGCGCCGCGTCTGGGACGCAATCCCAAAACCGGCGATACCGTGCAGCTACCCGGCAAGTACGTGCCACATTTCAAACCGGGCAAGGAAATGCGTGAGCGGGTAAATTTGGGCCTGCAAAAGAACTGATTTGCTGGTGAAAGCCGGATATAAACGGTATGGTCTAAAGGCTGTACCGTTTTTTTATGGACGTTGATGTGATGGGCCTGCTGAAAAAAATCCTGTTTCTGATCTTCCTGATCGCCATTGTTGTTTACGGTGCGCTATTTGCGGTCGAAAATGATACAGCGGTACCCCTCGACTTACTGTTTTTGGAGATGCCTGCGCTGAGAGTCTCATTGTGGCTGGTCGCGGCATTTATTCTGGGTTGTGGCATTGGCCTGCTTATCAGCTCACTGAAACTTCTGCAATCCAGAGGCCAATACCAACTTCTGTCCCGCAAACTGGCCAAAGCTGAAAAAGAGATCAATCAGCTCAGAGTGAACTCCCCAAAATCCTGATATGCCTGAATTAAGCCACTTACTCATTCTGGTGGTGGCCATTGCCATAGGTTGGATGCTAGGCAAATGGAGCCGCCTCGCGCGTGAGTCTGAGCAATCAGAGTCTCCGGACGCCAGCGTCAGCTATTATCAGGGCCTCAACTTTTTACTGCATGAACAGCCAGACGTTGCGATTGACAGTTTTGTTAGTTCTCTGGAAGTCAACAGTGACACCCTCGAAACCCACCTGGCGGTAGGCAGCCTTTTGCGGCGCAAGGGTGAAGTGGATCGCGCTATTCGTATTCATCAGAATTTATTGGCCAGGCCCAGTCTTGGTGGCGACCAGCTGCATCAGGTGCATATGGAACTGGCGCGGGACTATATCAGTGCGGGCCTGCTTGACCGAGCTGAGCGTATGCTGCGTGACCTGATGCAACAATCACAGGCCTGGCGGAGAACTGCCCTGAGGCATTTGCTGGAGATCTATCAGGACGAGCGTGAGTGGGACAAAGCCATCGACATTGGCAAGGAGCTCGTCCCCAAAAAGAGCTGGCTGCGATCCAGTCCCAGCGTCGATGACAATATTCATTGCTCGCTAGCCCACTTTCTCTGTGAGAAGGCGGAAATTGCTCTTTCCGGGCAGGATATTCATGCGGCTCGCAGTGCCCTGAAGCAGGCACTGCATTACGACCGTCGCTGCGTGCGCGCCTCGATACTGCTGGGCGATATAGAGCTCGAATGTGGTCATGGCGCCGCGGCCATAAAGGCTTACAAGCGCGTGTTTACCCAAAATCGTCTGTTCGTCAGCGAGGTACTTGAGCGCCTGCACCGGGCTTATCACAAGCAGGCGCAGGAGATGGAGCTGATCGACTACCTGACGGCATGCTATGACGAATACCCCAGCACATCGGTGTTGATAAAGCTGGTAGAGTTGATCGACAGCCACCAGCATGCAGATCAAGCAGAGATCTTCCTTGCGCAGCAGCTAAAGCGTCGGCCCACCTTGCGCGGCCTTTTGCAATTGGTCAATTTTCAGGCGCCCAAAGCGAGTGACAGCGCCCGGGAGAATCTGGAAGCACTGCAGCGTATGTTGGGAGAGCTGCTGTCGTCGAAGCCCGTCTACCAATGTGACCATTGTGGCTTTGCCGGTCAGCAGTTGCACTGGTTATGTCCAAGCTGCAAGCATTGGGGGCGCACTGCCCCCATACGTGGCGCTGAAGGCGATTGAGAAATACTGTTCGGGCACCGCTGAGTGCCAGCTATTCATTTAGGAGAGAACATTGGCAACAGATTCACCCATTATCGTCGCTCTCGATTTTCCCTCGGCGTCCGAAGCGCTGAGCCTTGCCGAGCTGCTTGACCCGGCGCTGTGTCGCCTTAAGGTCGGGAAGGAGCTGTTCACCCGGGAGGGACCGGTTCTGGTCAAGTCCCTGGTTAATGCCGGTTTCGAGGTGTTCCTTGATCTGAAATTTCACGATATACCCAATACTGTTGCAGCGGCCGTGGTCTCGGCAGCCGAATTGGGTGTGTGGATGGTAAACGTACATGCGAGTGGTGGACCTCGTATGATGACGGCCGCCAGAGAGGCTCTGGAAGGACTGGGATCCGATGCGCCCTTGCTGACGGCGGTGACCGTCCTTACCAGTATGGAGCAGGCCGAGCTACAGGCAATTGGTGTGGAGCGAACACTGGAAGAGCAGGTAATGGTGCTGGCTCAGCTGACCCGAGAGTGTGGGCTTGACGGCGTCGTCTGTTCTGCTCGGGAGGCGCAATCGCTGCGGCAGGCGCAAGGCGAAAATTTTACGCTTGTTACACCCGGTATTCGGCCTGCAGACAGTGAGCGTGGTGACCAGCGGCGCGTGGCAAGTCCCAAGGAGGCGTTGGCGCTAGGGAGTGATTATCTCGTTATTGGTCGGCCGATCACTCGTGCAGAGTCCCCCTTGGACAGTCTGCGGAAAATTGCAGCAAGTTTGGAAGCGAGTTAATATCGAGCGCAGCCCAAGAAGGGCTGAAAAAGGACTTTCACAAAACACAAAGGAGTGTGTGATGAAAATAATGGTAAAAAAACTACTGCTGGTACTACTGCTGTCTGCTGGTGTCAGCTTCGCCACCGAGCAATCTCCCACAGTCAATATCAACACGGCCGATGCCGATACGATTGCCACTGTGCTCACGGGGGTAGGGCAGGTGCGAGCCAAATCCATTGTCAAATGGCGCCAAACTCATGGACCTTTTACCAGCGCGGATCAATTGGCGGAGGTTAAGGGCGTTGGCACTGTAGTCCTGGAGAAAAATCGCGAACGCATCGTATTGGAATAAGCTTGCGCACAATCTGTATAAGCTATGCCGCCTCAGGGCGGCATTTTTGTGCTAGTTTGCGTGGCACTTTTGTAATGCCGTGAGCAAAACCGGCCGTGATATTCTTGCGCAAAATAATTTGGCTCTTGGGGTTTTTGAATGACAGATTATGATGTTTTCAACGGTGATGCAGATGGTATCTGCTCACTGGTGCAGCTTCGCAATGCCGAGCCGCGTGACAGCGAGCTGATCACTGGCGTCAAGCGCGATATAGCTCTACTTGAACGTGTACCCGCCAAGGCTGGTGATCGTGTCACCGTGCTGGATGTCTCAATGGACAAGAACAAGCAGCCCTTGCTGAAAGTATTGGAAGAGGGCGCTATAGTTTTCTATTCTGATCATCACTTTGCGGGTGATATCCCGGAACATACCAACTTGACCGCCTTGATCAATACGGCGTCTGATGTCTGCACCAGCCTGCTGATCAATGGTCAACTGAAAGGCCAGTTTGCCGAATGGGCCGTAGCTGGAGCCTTTGGTGACAACCTGAAAAAGTCAGCGATTGCAGCGGCCAAACCCTTGTCTCTGAGCGAGGAACAGTTAATCACCCTGGAAAACCTCGGCATCTACATCAATTACAATGGTTACGGTTCAAATCTGGAGGATTTGCACTTTCACCCCGCAGAACTCTATCGGCAAGTGGCAGGTTATGCTTCTCCCTTCGAGTTTGTTTCTGATAATCGTGAAGCTTATGAAAAACTGGAGCAGGGCTACCAGTCGGATATGTCTGCTGCCGCCAATATTGGGCCTCAATCGGCGACAGACAAGGCCGCTGCTTTTGTCCTCCCCAACGAGGCCTGGGCGCGGCGTGTCAGCGGCGTCTACAGCAATGATCTTGCCAATGGCAGCCCCGATCGAGCCCATGCGGTGCTGACCCATAAAGATAATGGCAACTACCTCATCAGTGTGCGAGCGCCGCTGAGCAACAAGCAGGGCGCTGATGAATTGTGCCGTCAATTCCCAACAGGTGGTGGGCGAGCTGCAGCAGCAGGTGTCAATGACTTGCCGGCAGATGCCTTGGGGCAGTTTATCGACCAATTCACTGACTTTTTCACTCGCCTGAGCTGAATATGTTTTCACCCGAAGCCATACAGACGATTCTCCTGATAGCAGGATGCTTCGGACTCCTCGTGTTTACCCGGATTCCCGCAGATGTCGTTTTGCTTGGCGGTGTGGCGTTACTGGTTTTTGCCAATATTCTGACTCCTGCTGAAGCGCTGGCAGGGGCAGCCAGTGAAGGTCTGGCGACAGTAGCGGTGCTCTTTGTGGTTGCTCAGGCACTGGCTGATACGGGCGTTGTGAGCTGGATCAGTCATAACCTTTTGGGGCGTCCGCGCTCGGTTGGCGCCGCGCAGTTTCGTTTAATGGCCCCTGTGGCTGTTTTTAGCTCTGTGCTTAACAATACACCTGTGGTTGCGATGATGGTGCCCGCAGTACGGGACTGGGCTCGGCGCAATAATATTTCCAGCTCTCAGTTGATGATTCCGCTGAGCTATGCCGCCATTATTGGTGGTACCTGTACTGTGGTAGGCACCAGCACTAATCTGGTCATTAACGATATGTTGAAGGAGCACGGCCGAGGGCTGGGTTTGTCTCTGTTTGAGCTGGCCTGGGTCGGCGTTCCCTGTGTGCTGGTGGTCATCCTCTTCACGATTCTTACGAGCCGTTGGTTGCTGCCGGATCGCAGTGGCCAGGTGCAGCGCTTCGAGGATGTACGGCAGTATGTGGTGGAAATGCTGGTCGAGCCTGCGAGCCCCCTCTGCGGTAAGAGCATCGAAGATGCGGGCTTACGACAACTGCCCGGTATGTTTCTGATTGAAATTGATCGCGGTGGCCATTTGCTGACGGCTGTTTCCCCGCGCGAAACCCTCGAGGGC
>JBFKDP010000040.1:0-17773 GCA_041619575.1 Litorivivens sp. | reverse complement strand
AATGTTATAATATTGCATTTTTCACGGGAGTTCACGTGCGCCGCCTGATTTTGGCCTGCTTGCTGGCGGGTATTGCCTGTATTTCTCACGCTGAGCCCCTGCGGGTCGTCAGCAGTATCAAGCCTTTGCAGTTGCTGGTAAGCGCGATAGGCGGTCCTGCCGTGGATAGCCGCCTGCTGCTGCTGCCGGATTTTTCGCCCCATGACGCCCGGCTCAAACCCTCACAGTGGCAAATGCTTGAGAGCGCTGAACTGCTGGTCTGGGTTGGGCCTGAGCTTGAGCGCTTCCTGGCTACAGCCATGGAGGGGCGCGGTAATGTGTTGGGTCTGCAGGCGGCAATTGGTGCGGTTGGCGCTGACGATCCGCATATCTGGATGAGTCTGGCTCATGTGGCGGCGATGGCGCATCAGCTACGGGATCGCCTCAGCCAGTTGCGACCGGACGAGGCCGCCCGTTTTCATGGCAACACGGAGCAGTTTCTGATCCGCCTGCAAGCACTTGGGGCGAGTTTCGCTGCGGGCTTAAAACAGGATTTGCCGCACTATCTGTTACCGCACAATGGCTACAGTCACTTTGAGCGCCAGTATGGGCTGGTTGCGGGGGCCTTGCTCAGTGAGAGCGATGAGCATCTACCGGGTACAGCCCATCTCGCGGCGCTGCGCTCGCGTCTGCTCAAGGGTGAGTTTGACTGTGTGTTTCGCGAGCCCCAGCAATCCGCTCGGCTAATCAACAGGTTGTTGAGCGGTGTGGATGTGCAGGTGGTCCCTCTGGACCCGATGGGTGCGACTCTGTCTGAGGCCGATACAACGAACGGTACCGGCTTTGAGCGCTACTACCGCAAGCTGGGCGAGGCCTTTTTGGCCTGTCGGCAGGCGGGGCTTGTCAGGCTGGCAGATCCAGGCTAGCCAATCCGACGTAATACATTGGCGGCCATGTAGAAATCTACACGACCGCGAAGTGGTGTTGCAGGCTGTTATTCAGCTTGCGCTGTCATCAACTTGGCAATACGCGCATCAAGTTCAGCGCCCAGGGAGGCAGAAACCTCGTCCAGAGTGCTGTTGATGACCTCGTCGCTTTGCTCGGCGGATATTACCGCTTCACGCACAACTGAGGCAGGCATTTCGCTTGAGTTGTATGCCAGTACCAGCGACTCGTCGACACGAACTTGCGGATCGGCGGCAGTCGCCAGAGTGCTGGCAATCAACAGAGTGATTACGCTTGCAAGTCTTTTCATCGCTTGGTTCCTCCTTTCAAATGGGCCCTATGCCCGTCATGAGACGTTTGTTACATCTCATGTTACGCAAGGTAACACAATATGGATTACCTGTCCCCATTAAATCGGTGTAATTATGCAGATTGCTCCGCTCGGACTGCACAAAGTGTTACTTCTGCCAGGCCAAGGTAACATTTTTGTAATAAATGAGGCTTAGCGCTAGGCTCTGCGCTGTGGCCAGGCCCCGTGCTACACTTTCGCGCTCCTAGACCGTGGCGCATACGATCAATGACTCAGGCTATACAAGACCCTTCGCTGGTGCTGGTGGATGGTTCCTCCTATCTCTACCGCGCTTTTCATGCCCTGCCCATGCTGACGACCTCCAGCGGCCGCAATGCCGGCGCTGCCAAGGGTGTCATCAATATGATTCGGCGCCTCAAGAAGGATTACCCCAAGGCAACCATTGCTGTGGTATTTGACGCGAAGGGCAAGACCTTTCGCGATGAGCTCTATCCGGAGTACAAGGCAAACCGTCCCTCTATGCCGGAGGAGTTGCGTGAGCAAGTGGAGCCCATCCACGCGATTATTCAGGCTATGGGTCTGCCCCTGCTCGCGATTGAAGGCGTAGAGGCCGACGATGTTATCGGCACGCTGGCCGCTCAGGCTGCCGAGGCCGGGCGCCCTGTGCTAGTGTCAACGGGTGACAAGGACATGGCGCAGCTGGTGAATGACCATGTCACTCTCGTCAATACTATGACCGGGCAGGTGTTGGACCCGGCGGGAGTACAGGAAAAATTCGGGTTGCCGCCCGAGCTGATTATCGACTACCTGTCGCTGATGGGTGATAAGGTCGATAATATTCCTGGGGTCAGCGGGGTGGGCGAAAAAACCGCCCTGGCGCTGCTGCAGGCCTTGGGTGGACTGAAGGATCTCTACCAGTCGTTGGATAAAATCCCTGGGCTACCCATTCGGGGCGCGAAAAAATTGCCGGAAAAGCTCGAGGCAGAGCGAGAAAAGGCGGAAATGTCCTATGAGCTGGCAACGATCAAGCTGGATGTTGACTTGCCTTTGCGCTTTGACGAGCTCAAGCACGGCCCGGAAGATCCGGACCAGTTGCTGCACTGGTATCGCGAGATGGAGTTCAATACCTGGATCGACGAGGTATTGAGCAGCGGCGAGGCTAGCCCTGTCGAAAATAGCACAGAAAATGTCGAATACGACATTGTGTTAACGCAAGAGGCATTTGGCGCCTGGATTGAGCGGCTTGAGGCGGCGGAGCTGTTTGCTTTTGACACCGAAACCACCAGCCTGGAGTACATGCAGGCCCGGGTGGTGGGCGTTTCCTTTGCTGTTGAGCCGGGCAAGGCGGCTTATGTGCCCTTTGGGCACGACTACCTGGGTGCGCCCGATCAACTTGATCAGGCGGTGGTGCTTGGTGCGCTTAAGCCTCTACTCGAGAACCCGGACAAGGCCAAACTGGGCCAAAACCTCAAATACGACGCCAATGTGCTTGCAAATCACGGGATAAGGCTGCGTGGTATTCAGGAAGACACCATGCTGCAGTCCTACGTGCTCGATGCCGCCGGTAATCGCCATGACATGGACTCTCTGGCCCTGAAATACCTTGGTCGCAGCACCATTCATTTCGAGGATATTGCTGGCAAGGGTGCCAAGCAGCTGACTTTCAACCAGATCAAGGTGGAAGAAGCAGGGCCCTATGCGGCGGAAGACGCGGACATCACGCTTTGTCTGCACCAGACCTTGCGGCCCCAGATTGCCGCTGAAAAAGCGCTGGATGCTGTGTATCGAGAGATCGAGCTGCCCCTGGTGCCGGTGCTTTCGCGTATTGAGCGCAATGGCGCCCTGGTTGACCGGGCACTTCTGGACAAGCAGAGCCACGAACTCGGTGAAAAAATCGAGGCGATTAAAAAGGAGGCATACGAGGAGGCCGGAGGCCCGTTCAATCTCTCTTCGCCCAAGCAGCTCGGGGAAATCCTCTTTGAAAAGCTGGGGCTGCCGGTGGTAAAGAAAACGCCAAAAGGCGCGCCTTCCACGGCTGAAGAAGTGCTCGCTGAGCTGGCCCACGACTACGCCCTGCCCCGGCTGGTACTGGATTTTCGCGGCATGGCCAAGCTCAAATCGACGTACACCGACAAATTGCCCCAAATGATCGACGCCAATACCGGCCGTATCCATACCTCTTACCACCAGGCCGTGGCTGCGACCGGGCGTTTGTCGTCGACAGACCCCAATTTGCAGAATATCCCCATCCGCACGCCCGAGGGTCGCCGTATTCGGCAGGCCTTCGTGCCGCCGAAAGGCTATAAGCTACTGGCGGCAGATTACTCGCAGATAGAGCTGCGGATAATGGCCCATCTCTCGGGTGACGAAGGGCTCATCAAGGCCTTTGCCAACGGTGAGGATATTCACCGGGCCACCGCCGCAGAAGTCTTCGGGTGCGAATTGGCTGAGGTCAGTGACGATCAACGTCGCAGTGCCAAGGCAATCAATTTTGGTTTGATCTACGGTATGTCGGCCTTCGGTCTGGCGCGACAACTCCATCTTCCCCGCAGTGAAGCTCAGGAATACATTGATCGCTATTTTGAGCGCTATCCGGGGGTGCGCCAGTTTATGGACGACATTCGTACCAGCGCCAAGGACAAGGGCTATGTTGAGACCCTGTTCGGGCGTCGGCTCTATCTACCCGACATCAAGGCCAGCAATGGTATGCGACGTCAGGCCGCAGAGCGTATCGCCATTAACGCGCCCATGCAGGGTACGGCGGCGGATATTATCAAGCGGGCTATGATCAGTGTGGATGCCTGGATTGAGCAGTCAAAGCCGAACGCCAAAATGATTATGCAAGTGCATGATGAGTTAGTGCTTGAAGTCGCCGAGCAGGAGTTGGGCGCGGTATCGGCCCAGCTTGAAAAGCTGATGTCCGCGGCGGCTGAGCTTGCGGTGCCCCTTGAGGTGGGTATTGGTGTCGGCGACAATTGGGATGAGGCACACTGAGGCGCCCCCTGGCGATGGCAGTTTTGGTAATAGTGCTCAAAATGCCGATTTTTAAAGTGTTTGGGGAACTAAATACCCCTGCACCCTTCTAAGCCTATACAACAGCAATGCTGTTGGCCGACTTCCTCCATGAGTCGGTTTTTCCCCAGAGAAGCTGTTGCCCGGTGTCCCCCATACGCCGGGCTTTTTTTGCTTGCCTTCCGGCAAATGCCGCTGCCGACGGAACCGGCGTCAGACGTCAGACGCCAGGCATTCGCCTTCGGGCTCGCACTCAGCCAGCCACCTATCCAGCTGCTCGCGCAATTCATCAAGCCCGGTGCCTTTCAGAGCCGAAAACAGTTGGGCCTGGACCAGCTCGCCATAGGGGAGTAATTGCTTCCTTACTTTAAGGAGCTCGGTCTTGGCGGCTCCCCCACTGAGTTTGTCGGCTTTTGTCAGCAGGATACGCACAGGCATATCACTTTCTGCGGCCCAGTTGACCATGGTGCTGTCAAAGACGCCAAGCGGGCGGCGGATATCCATCAGCAGCACAAGTCCTTTCAGAGAGCGTCGCTGCCGCAGGTATTCCTCCAGGTGCTTTTCCCACTTGCGCTTGACCGCCGGTGGTACTTTCGCGAAGCCATACCCCGGCAGATCGACTAGGCGTTGGTTATCGCTCAGTTCAAAAAAGTTGATCTGCTGGGTGCGCCCCGGGGTTTTACTGGTGCGTGCCAGCTTCTTGTTTTCGGTCAGGCGGTTGATGGCGCTGGATTTGCCGGCATTGGAGCGGCCGGCAAAGGCGACTTCAGCGCCGAGGTCTGCCGGGCACTCCCGCAGTGACGGCGCGCTGATGGTAAAGCGCGCGCGGCGGTAGCTTATGGCAGGAATATCATCCATGGCGGGTGGGCCTCTCAAGTGGATAGTCATTACTTAAAGGGGTATAGTTCAACCCCCATGCAGGTGCGGCGCGAAGGGATGGCCTCACCCCGTTGGCTTTGTGTATAATGCCGCAGTTTTTTTTCGCGGTCATCCAGGCACTGAAATTTCCGCTAAATTGGCCCATTCTGTTGGGTCTGATACGTTCGAGAAACTGCACATGAATAGAATTCTTGCTGCCATCGCTTTGTCCGGACTCTTGTTGTCTGGCGCAAATGCCGACGCCATTGAAGATCGCTACAATAAAACCTGCGCGATATGTCACGCAGCGGGCGCTGCCGGCGCGCCGCGCACTGGCGATGCTGACGCGTGGGCCAAGCGCCTGGACGAAAAAGGCATGGACGAGCTGGTTAAAAACGCCAGTAAGGGCATCAACGCAATGCCTCCCAAAGGTATGTGCTTCGACTGTAGCGACGAAGACTTTAAAGCCTTGATCGAATACATGGCCAAGCCTCGCTAAGCGACCCCGACAATTATTGAGTATTGAGTAGGAACGATGAAGAAAACACTGCTGGTAATGCTGACTTCCATGGCGCTGACTGCTTCTGCTTTTGCCGCTGACGCCGCCGCAGGGAAAGCCAAGGCTCAAGCCTGTGCAGCTTGCCATGGCGCTGATGGCAATAGTGCTGCCCCGACCTTCCCCAAGCTCGCGGGCCAAAATGCTCGCTACCTGATCAAGCAGATGGAAGATATCAAGTCAGGATTACGCCCGGTGCCTACTATGGCAGGTCAGCTCGACGGCATGACAGAGGGTGATATTGCTGATATCGCCGCCTACTTCGCTGCCCAGCAAGGTAGCGTTGGACAGGCCGATCCTGACCTAGTGCAGCGGGGCCAGGATATTTATCGCGGTGGCATCAGTGATCGCGGCATTCCGGCCTGTACGGGCTGTCATTCGCCCACCGGTAAAGGCAGTGCTTCTGCGGGCTTCCCTGCCCTGTCCGGCCAACATGCCGAGTATACCGAAGCTCAGCTGAAATCTTTCCGTGCGGCCGCTGACGGCGACGCTTCTGGCCGTATGAACGATGGCGAAGAAACCAAAACCATGCGAACAATCGCGTTTGCGCTTAGCGACAGCGAAATCAGAGCGTTGGCGAGTTATATTCAAGGCCTGCACTAAAGGAAAGGTAGTGGTCTTCAGAATAAAGGCGGCTTTTGCCGCCTTTTTTGTCTCTGCCAGCGACAAAGATGCTTTGCGCGGGAACCTAAACGCGACACAATACTCTGAATTGACTGACAATTTGCAGCTACCTGCAACAACAAATCCATAGCAAGCAATTTCCCAGGAGACTGATATGCTCAAACGCCGATGGTTGATGGCTTCTCTGATCGCACTGCTGATGCCGGTGGCCGCCTGCGCTGATTCAGGTCAGCAGTACCGTGAGGGCGAGCACTATGTCCGCCTTGATACGCCAGTGCGCACTTCAAACCCCAACAAGATCGAGGTGACCGAGGTCTTCTGGTACGGTTGTTCACACTGTTTTCACTTCGAGCCCATGGTTCACGCTTGGTCAGAGCAACAGCCCGATGATGTGGTTTTTGTGCAGTCGCCGGCGATGTGGAACGGCGTGATGAAAACTCACGCCCAGGCCTTCTATACCGCAAAAGCCTTGGGCGTGTTAGATAAGCTGCATCAGCCGATTTTTGATGCGATCAATCTCGAGCGCAATATGCTGCGCAGCGAGGACAGTTTGGCCGAGCTATTTGCCAAGCACGGCGTTGAAGAAAGCAAATTCCGCAAAGTCTTTAATTCATTTTCAGTAAAAAGCCAGGTCGCTCAGGCCGATGCCCGTGCTCGTGGTTACGGTATTTCCGGCACGCCGGAGATGGTGGTCAATGGCAAATTCCGGGTCAGTACCCGCACTGCCGGCGGCCAGGGTGCGATGCTTAAGGTGGTTGAGCATCTTGTCGAACTGGAGCGCGCTGGCTCTCTGTAAAACGCTCTGTAGAAAGGTCACTCCTTTGTCTTCAGCTTACGACAATGCGCCGGTCTGGGCGGCCGACGCATTGCGCTACTCCCCTGCTTCGCACACCCTTTCCGTAGACGCGTGCACCATCCACTACCTCAGTTGGAATGCTCAGGAGCGTGAGAAACCCGGTTTGCTGTTGGTACATGGGTTCTGTGCTCACGCCCACTGGTGGGACTTTGTTGCCCCGGCCCTGCTGAAACACTATCGCGTATACGCCATGGATCTCAGTGGCATGGGCGATAGCGGTCATCGCGAACAATACCGGATACAGACATACTGCCGAGAGATCACCGCGGTTATTCGCGACGCCGATATCGGGCCGGCAACGGTTGTTGGGCATAGTTTCGGCGGTTTGATGACCATACAGGCGCTGTATCGCTATCCCGAATATTTCAGGGCAGCGATCATTGTCGACTCGCGTATTAATTTTCCACAGACTGGCAAGCCTACCCCGCGGCCACGAGGCTCCGGCGAGCAGCGCCCCAAGCGCATCTATCCGGATTTGGCACAAGCGATGGCGCGTTTCCGCCTGATCCCCGAAGAAAATAAAGCAGACCCGGCTGTATTTCAGCACGTGGCCCGTTTGTCGCTTAAGCCCCAGTCTGAGGGCTGGGCCTGGAAATTTGACGATCGTATCACCCACAGCCTGGATTATACCGAAATCAGCGAGGCAGAGATGCTGCGCGACATCCGTGTGCCCATGGCCTTTATCTATGGGGAGTACAGCACCGTAGTGCCTCGGGAAATTGCCGATAAAACAGCGGCTTGCATGGATTCTAAGCGCCCCGCTCTGTGCGTCGCCGATGCTTATCATCATGTGTTATTGGATCAGCCGCTGGCCCTGCGTAGCAGCTTGCTCACGCTGATTCCAGAGCTGCACGAGACAATGCCGCGAGGGTGATTCGGTGGTAAATAGTGGCGAAAATAGCACTTTTAGTGCAGAAGTGGACAGGGCAAGCATGGGGGTTCCATCAGCATGGATTGGCAGAAAATTCTGGCGGCGGGTGTAGAGCCGGATACCGCTAATGTTGGCATCCGTTCGCCGGCGGCTGAGTGGTTGACGCTCCCCCGGCTTGATAGCTACGGCGATAATTGGGTTAAGGCACACTGGGATATTGACCCGCGCTCGCTAAATAGCCGGGGAACGATTTTTGGGGGCTATTATGGCGTGCTCGCGGATGGTTTGCTTGCCCTGGCGACGATGACCCAGTTGCATGATGACGAGCACTTTGTCACCAATGATTTGAGGTTGAGCTTTTTTCGCACGGCCAGCGAAGGGCGCGTAAGCATGCGTGCGGACGTGACTAATCGCAGTCGCACGCTGATGCACGTGGAAGGGGAGTTTCGCGATGAGTCGGGAGCGCTGCTTGCCAAAGCGGTTGCGGTGCAGAGCATCAAGCCAATGGCCGCCAGTTCTGGCGGCGCCTAGGTCTTACGCGGTCGTAGCCTCGGCTGTGGCGGCCTGCTCGGAAAGCTCAATGGCCCGGGCACAGGCCTGATTATCGAACAAGCGCTCCCGCCAACCACGGGAGTGAAAGGCCCGCCAGCGCTCCGGCCGGCGTTTCAAGCGGTCGGCCAGCAGGTAGAGCACAACGGGGTTGTGGGTGAGCCCGACATGGCTGCCGGGAACGCGAATATTTTCGCTGTGCTGATGCTTTTCGTCTAAACAGTAGTGCCAGTGCACGACGCCATCACTCTCGGTAAAAATCCCGGTAAAGGGCACTGGCGGCGTATCCTGCCAGAGTTCCGGCTTGTCCATCATCGGATCGGTGCCGCCGCCGTTAAGGAGCATAAAAATGCGACCGACGGCGCTTTGCACGCCTTCTGATTCAACGGCGGGAATCCCAAAGGGAGATCCCAAGGTGATGACCTGGCGTACGTGTTCACTGTTCAGGTTGGCGAGCGAGCGGGCATAGAGGCCGCCCAGACTCCAGCCGATAAGCGTGATCTTTTGCTGTCGTTGCAGCACAATCTCTTTCAATCGTTTTTGAAGCTGCTCCAGCTTGCTTTGGTGTAGCCCGGTGTTGAGACCGAGGCCCCAGGGGTGGGGGTCGTAACCCAGCTTCGCGAGCGAGCTTCTTAAGGTGGCGGTAAAGGCGTCACTGGTCAGAAAAGCCGGGATAACTAACACCGGGTGGCCGTCTCCTTTGGGGAGGTAGCGGTGTAGCGGCCGCGAGGATAAATGGGCGAGGGCTTCGAAGGCAACGCGGCTTTCAAGTACGGTGTGCCATGTGCGGGGCTTTTTGCTGGTCATTGCAGATGACTCCGTGTAACTGTCGGGGCTTGGTGTGTTCGATGGCGCACGAAAGTAGCGCCTCATCACGGCTTTTGCAAAATTATTGTTGGTCTGCAATACACTGTCGTTGCAGAGAAAGTCGCTTAGCATCGCAGTGCAAAATTCTATCCATCTGTTTTATATCAAAAATTTTTGGCTGTATAGGTAATTACCGAAATACAGCGAGAAAAGTGAGCGAGGGAGCAGCGAATTGCACCAGAACGAAGCGCCTTGGGCGCAATGGTTAGCCGACGACGATGCTAGCACCGTGGTTCTGGTCGACCACGAGGGTGAGGCGGCAGCTTACCGACAATGGATAGCCGCGCAACAGGGTGAAAAGGCCTATCTGGAGCAGGTCAGGGTGCTTCCCAAGGCGCAGTGGCTGGTCGAGCTTTGGGACAGCAGTTTTCCGAATCGGCAGGTACTGCGCCCGGTTCAGCTCCTAGTTTTGGCCGAGCGCTGTGTCGAAGACAGCAATTTACTGCCCGAAACCGTCATCGGGAGTCAGGGTATCACCCAGCGCTTTGTGGATGCTTTTGAGTTGGCGGAACGCTATGAGCTGGAAATCGGCCGTGAGTTCTCCAGTACGGCCGAGCAGCAAGCGTTTGCCGACTGGCAGCAGGCCTTGCGGTCGGCGCTCTCCGAACAGGCCCTGCTGAGTGCTGGACAGTTGCCTCGGGCATTGCTTGAAAGCCTGCAGGCAGGACAGTTGGAATTGCCAGCGCGCCTGGCCATGAGTCATGCGCTCGAGATCAGCCCCCTGGAGGGTCATTTCTTTGATGCGCTTATTAGCCAGGGAGTGGAACGGGTTGATTTGCAGCCATTCAAGGCATTTCCGGCGGGTCAGGGAAGGGTGCAACAGTATTGCGCGCCCGACTTTGCCAGCGAGGTCGCTGCGGCCGCTTCCTGGGCTGCGTCGCAGCTTGCTTCCCCGCAGTCTGATGCAGGCATTGATGCTATGCCGCGCTTGGCGATTGTCGGTACCAATATTCGCCCCTATGAAGAAGCCCTGCGCCGGGCTCTGGAGCGCTATGTCTACCCCTATGCCCTGTATCCCGGTGAAGCGCCCGGACAGCTGCTTACCGAACCCTGGCGCATAGGCTCGGGCCATCTTGCCAACTATCCGGTTGTTGCAAGCGCACTCGATATTCTGATGGTCAGCGGGGCAGAGGTTGAGCTCGAGATGCTTAGCCGCGTGCTGCGCAGCCCCTTCGTGGCAGAGGCGACAGCCATGCGTGCTCGGCGTGCCCGCCTGGACCTGCATTGGCGTGAACACCTGAGTCCCCGATGTTCACTGTCGCAGGCTTTGCATGAAGCGCAGTATTCCGACTTTGGCGATGCCACCGCTTTTCTTGAATCACTGCGCAGGCAGGTGGCGGAGCACGCACGAAGGGCGATGCCGTCGCGCTGGGTCGAATGTTTTGACGCGGAACTACTTGCCGCAGGCTGGCCCAACCGGGAGGCCGGCGACGCAGTGCTGGATCAATGCCGGCAGGGATTCAGTCAGGTGATGGATACCCTCAGGGCTCTGGATAGGCAGTTGGGCGCGGTCGGTCGGGCAGAAGCTTTGCGTTGGCTGCAGCATGTCCTCAAAGGCAAACGCTTTGAGTTGAAACGTGATCAGACGCCGCCGCTGCAGATACTCGATATTGAAAAAGCGCGCGGACAGGTTTTTGATGCGATCTGGGTTCTGGGTTTGACGGATAGCGCCTTGCCAATTGCGGTTGAGCCTTCACCGTTTCTGCCGCGCGAACAATTGCGGGCAGCGGGTGTGCCGCGCGCCGATCACGCCGATGCCCTGCAGCGCGACCGCGCATTGCTGGCTGAGCTTATGCAGTCGGCGCCACAGTGTATCGTCTCTGTGCCAGGGCAAGACGCTGACGGTATAGCGCACGTGCCGTGTTCATTGCTTGACTGGCAAGCGTATCCCCCGTGGCAGGAAGCGATTACCGAGCAGGGATACGCCGACTTGGCAGAACTGCAGCTGCCGGAACGCGATTTGGTAAGACCGGTATCGGATGAGGAAAAGCAGCAGCTCCGAGGAGGTACCGGCCTGTTTAAAGCCTACGCACTCAGCCCCTTTTATGCTTTCTTGAAATATCGCCTGGGCCTGCAGGCTATGCCAACGCCCGTGGAAGGGCTCGAGCCTCGGCTACAGGGTGCCTGGGTCCATGCTGTGCTGGAGTTTTTCTGGCAGGAGGTAAGGTTCAGTCATGTGCTGAAAGCTTATGCCAGCGAAGAACTGGAGCAGCAGGTTGACCGCGCGATTGCTCAGGCGATGAAGCGCGGGGGCATTCACGGTGAAGAGCTGATGCGTATTGAGAAGCGCCGAATTCGCACGCTGGTGTTGGAGTGGCTGGAATTTGAAAAGCTCAGGGATGAAGAGTTTACGGTGGAGTCGACCGAGCAGCGGGGCAGGGTAGACGCCTTTGGTATTCCCCTGAGCGTGCAATTCGACCGGCTGGACCGCATCGGCGACCACCGGCTTATTATCGATTATAAAACCGGCACAGTAGCTGCAAATTCGCTGAATGCAGAAAATTTATTGGAACCACAGTTGCCCCTATACGCTTTGCTAGCGGACAGCTTTGCTGGTGAGATCGATGGTATTGCACTGGCCCAGGTTCACGCGCGCGACGGCATGAAGGTGCATATGCGTTCCAGTTGGGCGTCGAATCTGGTGGCCAAGTCAGTTAGGAATCCTGTAGATACCCTGGAAAAGTGGCAGGGGGAATGCGAAGCCTGGCGTAAAGTCTTGCAGCAATATGCGTCGGGCTTTCTTAACGGCGATATCGCTCACGACTACCAGCAGGTGGCAACGGCCTTCGCTTACGACCCCTACGTCTTGACCTTGGCGCGTGGGGCAGAGGTGCTGGCTGATGACTAAGGTGATTCCGGATCAGGCGGCCCGGGATGCCGCTATCAACCCCCAACATTCAGTCTTGGTAAGAGCGCCCGCTGGCTCGGGTAAAACGGGCGTGTTGCTGCTGAGGTATCTCAACTGCCTGCTGGCCGTGGATGAGCCGGAAGCGGTGGTGGCGATCACTTTTACGCGCAAAGCTGCCGCCGAGATCCGCGAGCGCATCGTGCAGGCATTGGCGCATGAGGGAAGGGGCAGTGACGCATACCAGCAGCAGCTCAGCGGACTTTGTGAAGCCGTACGTGAACGTGATCGTGAACGCGGCTGGAACTTGTTGCACAATCCTTCTCGCCTCCGGATCTCCACCTTCGACAGCTTTTGTGCGCGCATCGCCCGGCGCTTGCCCTTGCTGTCCGGGCTGGGACAAATTGCCACGACGGACGATGCTGACGGTCTCTATCGCGAAGCCGTTTTCTCCTTGTTTCGGCGCCTGGAAAATGCCGAAAGCGACCTGCAAACAGCTCTGGGGAATGTCCTTGACTATGCGAGTAATCGCACGGAGCAACTCCTGCCGCTGCTCGCCGGCCTGCTTGCAAAGCGGGATCAATGGGGCGAGGGAATTGTCGCTGGCGATATGCAGGCGATGGAGGTAGCACTGCAGGAGCACATCGGTGAGCGCTATCAGTTACTGTGTGAGCAGCTTTCGAACTTCGGCTTTCAGACCCTGATTGATATTGTGCGCGAGCACTCGGCGTATGAGGAAGAGCTGGCCTGGGCGGGCGGCTGTGGTGATCTATTGCCTTGCGAGCTGGCGAATCTTGAAAGTCACGCACAAATTGCTGCGTTGGTTCTGACCAGCGGCAACGGCAGGGCACTGCGAAAACGTGTCGACAAGCGCATGGGCTTCGCGCCCAAACAACACGGCACTGAAGCGCTGAAGACTTTGCTGAAAGACTGGCAGGATTGTCCGGGGCTTGCTGAACTTGAAGCAGCGCTGTGTGAATTGAGCGACCTTCCCCCGCCGCGGCTACCAGAGCGGGCCCAGACCCTTATTGCTGATTTTGCAAAGGTCTTGATTCATCTGCTGGCTGAGTTGCATGTACAATTCGATACCAGTGGTCAGCTGGATTTTCCGGAAGTTGCCTTTCGGGCGATTCGCGCTCTGCAGCCCTTAAATGACAGTGCCGGTGTTTATGGCGACGCGCTGCTGCAGGAAGACCGCATCCAGCATATTTTGGTCGACGAAATGCAGGACACCTCCGTTAACCAGATTGTGCTCTTGCGTCACTTGATGGAAGGCTGGCAGCCGGGTGACGGGCGTTCGTTGTTTCTGTGCGGTGACTTGCAGCAATCCATCTACCTTTTTCGTGGAGCGCTCGTTGGCGAGTTTGAGCGCTTGCTGCAGCTCGGGCATTTTAACGGCCACCCCCTGCAACAGTTGCAGTTAAATTCCAATTTTCGTTCATCGCCCCAGTTGGTGGACTGGGTCAATCGCGCCTTCGTTGACGTGTTTGGTGGGCAGTATGTGCCGGCTCAGGCTCAACGCGAGAATAGCGGCGATGTGCAGGTGCATGCCTTTGTCGGGGATCGCGTCAGCGGTTCTCGAGCCGAGGCCGAGCAAACTGTTGCACTGGTCAGGGCAGCGCAAGCAGAAAATGCCAATGCGTCGATAGCCATATTGGTGCGCAGCCGCACCCATCTCGCCGATATCGTCCCCGCATTGAAAGCGGCGGGTATTCGCTTTGCGGGTCAGGATATCGACAAGCTAGCGACCGCTCCGGCAGTGGCAGATTTTCTGGCTCTACTGCGAGCATGGTGGCACCCGGCTGATCGTGCCAGTTGGATGAGCCTACTGCGCGCCCCCTGTGTTGGCCTGAGCTGGGATGATTGTTGGGTCGTTGCCAATACTGCGCGAGAGGTTTTGCTCAGTGAAGTGGTGCTGGAACCGGGTAACTTTGCCGACCAGCTAAATACCTTGCAACTGAGCCGTGATGGTTGGACAAGATTGCAGAGTCTGCAGTCTGTCTGGCGAACCATTGCAGACCATGAGCGCGCAGTCGATATGCGCTGGGCAGTGCCGGCGCTATGGCATAGTCTCGGGGGCAATGCCTGCATCGAAGAGCACGACAGGCGCAATATTGACCGCGTTCTTGCATTGCTTGGCGAGCACGCCCCTGGCGGCTACCTTACGGATGTTGCCGCTTTTGAGCGGGCGCTGGATAAACTCTATGCCCAGAGCGCGCCTTCCAATGTCGAGATTATGACGGTACACAAGGCCAAGGGCCTTGAGTTTGATGTGGTGATATTGCCCGGTTTGGGCCGTCCCAGTCGCAAGGGCGAAGCGGCGCTTTTTCAATGGCGTAGACTGGGCGAGCAATTGCTCATAGCACCGCGCTCGCCACGCTCAGATGAAGAGGATACCGACAAGCTGTATCGTTACCTGCAGTCATTGCAGCAGACAGATCTGGATCGGGAAGTTGATCGGCTGTTGTATGTTGCGCTGACCAGGGCAAAAAAAGAACTGCACCTGCTCGGTACCGCTGGCGTCGATAAAGACGACAATGCAAAACCTGGCGCGGGGACCCTGCTCGATCGACTCTGGCCCATGTTGGAGAGCCACTACCAGGCGCTTGAGGCGCTTCCAACGCAGGGCTCCGAGTCGAAGCTGCAGGTTCCGCTGGCGCCTCGCATAGAGAGAAGGCAGTTGACCATTCATCACGAGTGGGTGACAAATGCGGAGGAGGAAACCACCATTGACCGATTGGCCCGCCAGGAGCGACAGGCCGTGCTCGAGGCCAATATTGAAGAGCGTGCCGTTGGGTTGGTCTATCACGAAATGATGCGTCGAATCGCCGGCGGTCATCGAGACCTGCTTGGCGACAAGAAAGCGCTGCGCCAGACGATTGCAACCCGATTGCGCCATCACTGTCACCCTGAATTTTCCCTGGCGGATAGTGTGGACGCAGTGGTGGCTCTGGCGGACAACACCCTGGCTTGTGAGCAGGGCCAGTGGATACTTGATCACTATGAGCAATCGGGCGCTGAGCAGGCCATGCGCCGATTACTGGGTGAACGTTGGCAGAAGCTGATTGTTGACCGCTTTTTTGTGGATGGCGACACGTGCTGGATCATCGATTACAAAACGGCGAGAGGTAGCGGCGAGCAGTTTCTCGCCGAGCAGCGCAATCGCTACATTGAAAAGATGACACACTACAAACGCACGATTGCCGAGGCGACAGGTATGCAAAATGTGCGTGCAGCTCTTTATTTTCCGGCGAGCCAGTCTCTGGTGGAGTGTTAGCTAAGCGGTCAGCTCTTTGAGGCGGGCTTCCACCAGAACAAGACGGTCATTGCCGAAGTACATGTCATCGCCATTGATATACAGGGTGGGTGAACCGTACCCGCCGCGCTCAATGAGCTCGTCGGTATTGTTTCGCAAGCGGATCTTATAGTCCTGGTCGTTGATTTTGTTAAAAAAATCGCTTTCGTCGAGCTCGCAGGCGACGGCAATCCCGCGGACGATTTCATCCTTGCTGATGTCCAGGCCTTCGCTCCAGTAGCTCTCAAAAACACGACGGGCATAGGGGATAAGTTTGCCCTGCTCTTCGGCAACAAAACAGCCACGCATAACCTTCACGGCATTGGCTGGGTGGAACTCGGGCCAGCCAATCTTGAGGTCGTAGTAGCGGGCCCAGTCGGCGAGATCTTTCATGTAGTGGGTGACGCGACGCTCGTTGTTGAACATGGACTCGCGCGCTTCATAAACTCCCTGATTGACGGCGTTGAAAACGCCACCGACCAGAATAGGACGCCACACTACTGTAACGGGGTAGCGTTCTATAATCGGTTGAATGCCAGTGAAGGCCAGGTAGGTCCAGGGTGAAGAGCAATCGAAGAAGAATTCGAGTTTGGTCATAGGGCCTCAACCTTTTTGTTGTTTTGTGCACCCGTGCTTTGTGCGTCTGCAGTTGTGCACATCGCGTGAGTTGGTTTGATAGCGTAGCATAAGCTCTCCTTTGACGGTCAGGAGAAAAAGAATGCTAAAACTCTACGGCTTTGCGGTCAGCGATTATTTCAACATGGTCAAACACTGCCTGCTTGAACGGGGCATTGAGTTTGAAGAAGTCACGGTTTTTCCAGACCAGAGCGAGGCATTTCTGGCAAAGAGCCCAATGGGTAAGGTGCCCTGCATAGAAACCGAGCACGGCTATCTGTGCGAGACCAGTGTGATACTCGATTATCTGGAAGCTGCGTATACGCAGAACCCCATGCTGCCGGATGCCGCCTGGGAACAAGCCAAAGTGCGTGAACTCATTAAAATTTCCGAGCTCTATGTTGAGCTGGCTGCGCGCAAACTTCTGCCCGCCATGCTGGCAGGCGTGGCTCTGAGTGACGACGTCAAGAACGAGTCGCGCACCTTGTTGCAAAAGGGTTTGAACTCAATTGAACGTTTGGCAACCTTTACACCGTATGTGCTGGGTGAGCAGCAAAGCTTGGCGGATATCGTACTGCGTTATTCATTGGGGCTTGCTAAAGGCGCTGCTGGTTCGGTATTGCAGTGGAATCCCCTGGAAGGCCGCGACAAACTCAAGCAATGGGATGACATGATGGCGGAAAACCCGATCTGCCAGCAGCTGGATGCGGATATGAATGTGCAGATGGCGTCATTTATAAAGAAGGTGTCGGGCAAATAAGCTAGTCGACGGGCACAATCAGACACAGAACGATGGATTCGGTGCCGGGATTGCGGTCACCGAAGCCTCCGTTTGAGAGATGATACATTGCCAAGCCAAGGCTGTGGTCGTTGGCAAAGCGGTAGGACAGCTCTGCACCGGTACGAAACTCCATCTGCAAGCCAAGTTTGAGTTCGTTGCGCTCTTCAAAGTAACCGGCATCGAAACTGGCAGTAGCCAGAACATGTTGGCTTAATCGAAAATCGCGGCGCAGGCCGAGAAAGTAGTAGCTCGCATCATTTTCTGCGTTCACAACTCCCACGCTTGGTCGAATTTTCAGCCTACCCATTTCGCGCCAGCGTAGCTCCGCACCGTAACGCAGGGTCTCCTTGAATCGGTTAAAGATGCCGACGAAGCCGGCATTCACCACCAGAAAATGCGTGTCGGTTATGGCTTTTTGAGGGCTGGCAGAGAAGTTGATGCGCACGCCTGCCGCGTTGGCGTTCAGGTTGTGCCGGTGTAGTTGTGTATTGTTAATCGCGAGAACTGTGGCGCCGGGTTGCGCGTTCTTTGCGGCTTCTTTGTGGCTTGCAAAAGCCGGATTTTGCATAGTTAAAGCGAGGAGAAAAAGCAACAAGCTCCTTCGTCTCGACCTGGCAAAAGTACTTGAGCGCATACATTTGAAGATAAATGTTTTTGCAAAGTCTGCCGGATGCTGGTGCTTTTTGGCAAGCGCGCACCTTTAGCCAAACAGGCTTTTGAGACTGGCGAGGGTCTCGTTGCCGCGCTTAAGGTTCGCTTCGGGTGAGCTGTCACCACGACCTTCCCACTCTAGATCTTCCTGAGGAAGTT
>JBFKDP010000039.1:0-17846 GCA_041619575.1 Litorivivens sp. | reverse complement strand
GTGCCTCGGTATTGTTCCACGCGTGCCTCAATTGTTGCGGGTATCAGGGGGATATGGGGATGGGGGAGGGGCTTTTCAAGTCTGGGGGGCGTTGGATTGCGCGGTGCCGCCCGAGGAGGCATGGAAGGGACTTATCAGCACTCGCTTTCGTGCCTTCCGTGTCTCCCGTTAAGTTTCTCCCTTACGGCGGGGCTCTCAGCCCGCAATTTTCCGCTTCAGCAACAAGGTCTCGATGCCTTCCGAGATCAGCGTCGAGCGAGCCTTGGAGAGTTTGGAGCGTGAAGTAAACGGTCCGACATAGACCCGGTGCCAGGTGTCGCCATTAGCCTGTACGGCTTCGATTTTGGCTTCCAGCCCCAGGAGCAGCAATTCCGCGCGGCGGCGGTCAGCGTCTTTGCTGGTTTTAAAGGAACCGGCTTGCAGTATGTAGTTGTATTCTTCGGTGCTGGGTGCGACGTCCCGTGGCTGTTCGTCCGGGACGATAACCTCGCGCTCGGGCAGCAGTGTAAAGAAGTCGAACTGGGTATCACTGGTGCTGGCCTTTTTCTCGGGCTTCGCTGGTTTCGGCGCGGCAGCGCTGGTGAGTTTGCCTGAGTTGGTTCCGTTGCTGCCATCGCCAATGCTGCCCAGAAACATCAGGAAGGTCAGAAAGCCGCCGCAGAGTGCGCCCGCACAAAACACCACCCAGGCAGGCGTACCGTTGTTGTCAGATCGGGTGGCGCCCCGACCGCGCTTGGCTGTAGCCATGCTTACATTTCCTCCGGCGCAGATACGCCCAGCAAGTCCAACCCGTTGGCAATCACCTGCTTAACGGCAACCGACAGCGAGACCCGGGCATTGCGCAGGTCTTCGTCCTCTTCCAGCATTTTAAAACTGTTGTAGTAGCTGTGGAATTCACCCGCCAGCTCACGCAGGTAATTGGCAACGGTATGAGGCTCGGAATTGGCTGCGGCGGCCGCGACAGTGGCTGGGTAGGCGGAAAGCCGTTTCATGAGTGCTAGTTCCGCATCTTCGCTCAGGCGATCCAGTGTTGCGCTGCTTTCTTCAACGTTCCACTGCCAGCCCTGGGCCTCAAGCTTGCGCAGCACACTGCAGACTCGGGCATGAGCGTACTGGATGTAGTACACCGGGTTGTCGTTGCTCTGTGAAATGGCCAGATCAATATCGAAGGTCAATTGCGAGCTGGGCGCACGGGCGACCAGAAAGTAGCGGGTGGCATCGCGTCCCACCTCGTCGATCAAGTCGCGCAGCGTTACATAGCTACCTGCGCGCTTGGAAATCTTGACCTCTTCGCCGCCGCGCATAACCAGCACCATCTGGTGCAGAACATAGTCCGGCCAGCCCTGCGGGATGCCCGCATTGAGGGCCTGCAAACCGGCGCGCACGCGGGTGACGGTGCTGTGATGGTCTGCGCCCTGCTCATTGATGACGGTGGTAAAACCGCGCTGCCATTTGTTGAGGTGGTAGGCGACGTCGGGCACGAAATAGGTGTAGCCGCCGTCGGTCTTACGCATGACCCGGTCTTTGTCGTCGCCAAAGTCTGTGGTTTTTAGCCACAGGGCGCCGTCTTTTTCGTAGGTGTGGCCATTGGCGATGAGCTGCTGAACAGCGGCGTCTACCTTGCCCTCGGCATAGAGTGAGGATTCCAGAAAATAGACATCAAAGTCGACCCCGAAGGCTTTCAGGTCCAGATCCTGCTCCCGGCGCAGATAGGCGACAGCAAAGTCGCGGATGGCGTCGAGATCGTCGGCGTCGCCAGCGCCGGTTACGTGTTTGTCTTCGGCGTCGATGCGCTCACCGGCGAGATAGGACTGGGCAACATCATTGATGTATTCCCCGCGATAACCGTCTTCGGGCCACTGATCACTGTCAGGACTCAGTCCCTGACAGCGAGCCTGAACACTGCGCGCGAGATTGTCGATCTGGGCGCCCGCGTCGTTGTAGTAGAACTCGCGGGTGACGTCGTGCCCCGTGGCGGCAAGCAGTCGGCAGAGTGCGTCGCCCACGGCCGCGCCGCGACCGTGACCCACATGCAGCGGGCCGGTGGGGTTGGCAGAGACATACTCCACTTGAACCTTCTTGCCCTTGCCGGTGGCACTGCGGCCGAACTCGTCGCCTTGATTCAGCACTTCACTGATAATGGAGGTCACGGCACTGTTGTTCAGGTAGAAGTTGATAAAACCGGGGCCGGCTATTTCTACTTTGTTGACCATGGGGCTATCGGGCAAGGCAGCAATAATCTGTTCGGCAATGGCGCGGGGCGCTTTACGCAGTGGCTTGGCGAGTGTCATGGCGACATTGCTGGCCAGATCGCCGTGACTTTTGTCGCGCGTTAGATCCACTTGCACTTGTGGCTGTATATCGTCGGGCCAGTCACCGCTCTGTTTCAGAGAATTCAGCGCCTGTTCGATCAGCGAGACAATCTGTGCCTTCATCGGGGGTGGACCACTCCTGCGTATGCTTGTCAGTAAAGCCGGGCAGTTGACTCTTGCCCGGCGAGGATTCAAAAAGGGCGGCTATTATCCCTGTTTCACCAAAGGCTGGCCAGCGCAGGCGCAGCAAAGCGGTGTCAGCGTCACACAACGATGCCTTAAAACCAGTCGAGTGGGTCTACATCGATCGACCAGCGCAGGCCTCGATCAGATTTCAGCCCCTCGGCGTGAAGGCGCGCCCGCTCCAGCAGGGTGTGCAATTGCTTGCGGCTGTGAGCGATGAGAATCAGCGAGCTGCGAAAGCGGTTTGCCTTGCGGGTAACGGGCGCCGGTAGTGGTCCCATCACTTGCGCGCGGTTTCCCGGCATGCCTGCTCCCTCGCGGACTTGTCTGAGAAAGTCGTCGGTGGCTTGCAAGGTGGTGGCGTCGGCGCGGACAACCGCCACATGGGCGTAGGGGGGGAGTGCCAGCGTGCTGCGTTCTTGCAGCAGGCTGTTGGCAAACGCGGGATACCCGTGACTGATCAGCGCATTGAGGATGGGGTGGTCTGGCGCGTGGGTTTGTATCAGAACCGTGCCGGGTTTGTCAGCGCGGCCAGCCCGCCCTGCCACCTGGGTCAGCAATTGCCCGCTGCGCTCGCCGCCACGAAAATCGGCGCTGAACAGGCCGCCGTCAATATCCACCATGATAACCAGCGTCACGTTGGGGAAGTGGTGGCCCTTTGCCAGCATCTGGGTGCCCACCAGAATGCAGGGTTCACCGCTATTAATCTGCTTCACCATTCGCGGCATGGCGGTTTTGCCTGCGGTGGTATCGCGGTCAATGCGCATAACCGGCGAATTCGGGAAGTGGCGCTTGAGGCAATGCTCCAGCCTTTCTGTGCCAGGACCTTTAAATTCCAGTTCAGTGTTATGGCATTGAGGGCAACGCGGTACCAGCGGCTTTTTGGCGTCACAGTGATGGCAGCGCAGTTCGCGGCGGCCAATGTGTACCGTCATGGAAACATCACAGTGGTCGCACTCGGCCAGCCAGCCACAGCAATGGCACTGCAGTGAGGGTGAAAAGCCA
The DNA here is from genome assembly GCA_041619575.1 of Litorivivens sp. Classification (GTDB taxonomy): domain Bacteria; phylum Pseudomonadota; class Gammaproteobacteria; order Pseudomonadales; family Spongiibacteraceae; genus Litorivivens. The sequence continues at coordinate 14,346 of JBFKDP010000039.1, read as the reverse complement.
CGTCGGTTGAGAAATACCAGTGCCTGTTCCTGTCGCGCGAGCGTGTCGGCGATGGCATTCAGGCTGGCTTCGCCAAGGCCGCTGTCCAGGTTTGTGTCGCGGATATCCAGCAGGCGAACGGTGGGCGGGGTGGCATTGCCGGCACGGCGGTGCAATGTCAGGTGCAGATACTTGCCGCTCTGAGCATTGTGCAGGGATTCCAGGCTGGGCGTGGCGGAACCGAGTACAACAGGGCAGCGATTGTCGGCGGCGCGCTTGACGGCCACATCTCTTGCCGAGTAGCGAAAACCATCCTGCTGTTTATAGGAGGCGTCGTGCTCTTCATCGATAATGATCAGGCCCAGTGACTGGAAGGGTGTAAATATGGCCGAGCGTGTTCCGATCACAACCTGGGAGTCGCCGCGGCCGGCGCGCTGCCAGTCGCTCAGCCGCTCGCCGTCAGCGAGCCCGGAATGTAGGACGCTGATTTTGCCCGGGAAGCGCTGTTCAAAGCGCTTGAGAGTTTGCGGTGTAAGGCCGATCTCCGGGATCAGCACCAACGCCTGCATGCCCTCGGCGATGCAACGTTCGATAAGCTGGAGGTAGACTTCAGTTTTGCCGCTGCCGGTGACGCCTTCCAGCAAGGCTGGCGCAAAATGCCCAAATTCAGCGGCGATCGCTTCGACGGCAGTAGACTGTTCTGGATTGAGCTTAAGGGGCTCGGTGCTGCTGTAGGCCGGCGGCGGTTCTTCAACGCTGGTAATAAAACCCTTGTCGCGCAGGGCCTTGATAACGCCGTAGTCGTAGCCATTCTTTTTCAGTGCGTCGCGGGTGGCGCCCTGCTGATGCTGGAGCCAGTCAATCAGCGCCGCCTGTTTGGGTGCACGTGCGAAATCGTCGCTGTTGACCTGCCGACCAGCCTCGGTCAGCACAAAGTAGCTTGCCGGTTTTTCCTGAGCAGCCTTTTCCCGGCGCAAACGAACGGGCAGCATTTGCTGAACCACTTCACCAATGGGATGGTGGTAGTAGCCTGCGGCCCAGCGCGCGAGCGTCATCAATTCCGGGTTCAGCGTTGGCTGATCTTCCAGTGCAGTCGCCTGTTTGAGCTTGTGACGGGGCAGCTCGCTGTCTGCTTTGCTGCCCAGTACGACTCCGATCAGGCGGCGGTTGCCAAAGGGAACCAGGACGCGTGTGCCGGCCGTGAGCGTCCCGGAATCGGGAGCGAGGTAGTCAAAACTGCGGCGCAGAGGACAGGGGACGGCAACGTCAAGAATGATCATGGCGGGATTATACGGAGTTTGTTTCTGTCCCGGCAGGTGTTTACTGTCCGAGACACCTCTGTAGTCGGGAATATGGTTGATTATTAGGCAGCATCTGGTAAGATTCGCCGCCTGTTTCGGCTCCGGCCGTTTTTTTATTTACCGATGACCCGCGCGGTGCCTGGCACGAGATCAGGTGGCGGCGCATTTGAGGATTCCATCATGAAAGCGGATATTCATCCAAAGTACGAAGAGATCACAGCGACTTGTAGCTGTGGCAATGTTATCAAAACCCGCTCGACCATGTGTCAGGATACTCACCTTGACGTATGTTCTGCCTGCCACCCCTTTTACACTGGCACGCAAAAAATGATGGATACCGGCGGCCGCGTCGATCGCTTCCGTCAGCGTTTTGGCAACCGCAAAACCAAGGCTTAACATCACGTCCACGTGGATTGAAACAATGAAGTCTGCGTCAGCGCCCGGTCGGATTCGCCCGGGCGTTTTTGTATGCTTGGCCTACACCCTCAGCCTTCTCTCTTCTGCTGTGCATGCGCAGCCAGAGCGCTTTTGTTTTCCCCAAACTGATGAGCTTCATAGCGCCTACCTCGACGAGGTCGTAGATGGTGATACCCTGCGCCTGAAAGATGGTCGCAAGGTGCGACTGGTTGGCATCAACGCGCCCGAATTGGGTCGGGACGGAAGACCGGATCAGGCGCTGGCGCGTCGGTCCCAGCGTGTGGCCAGTGAATGGCTGGGCAGTGGCCCACTCCACCTGCATATTGGCGTGGAAGCGCGTGATCGCTACGGGCGGCAGTTGGCTACTGTTTTCCGCGCTGAGGATGGCTATATGTTGGAGGAGTATCTTTTGCGGCAGGGCCTGGCTTGGCAAGTCACAGTGCCGCCGAACACACTTTATAGTGAATGTCTGCAGGGAGCCGAGCAAGTTGCAAGGGTTGCTCGGCGTGGTGTCTGGGCAGAGCAGCGCTACCCACTCCTGAAAGCGACGAGCCTGACCGCGACTGATACGGGTTTTCAGCGGATTCGGGGACGAGTAAGTGATATTGGCAAAAGCCGTCGAGCGTTGTGGTTGGAGTTGGATAACGGTCTGTCTCTGCGACTGAGCCGCGATGACCGCGTTCACTTCAATTCTGTTAGTCTAGAGTCTTTGGCGGGCAAGGTATTGACCGTGCGAGGTTGGCTGATCTATAGAGGGAAGCAAAAGCAGGGACATCCGGCCCACCTGATGCATTTGCGCCACCCAGCCATGCTGGAAGCCATTGAGGAGTAGGCAGTGCTAAAACAATCGAAAAAGGCGTACAAGGCGGTTGAACGCAAAATTTTCAAGGGCATGGTGGTGCCGGAAGATTTGCAGCCACTGACGAGTATTGATCCGGCGGAATCCAGCGATACCTTGCGCAGTGGCGTTCCCCAGGAGGTCGTTGAAGGTATCTGGGCGGCAGCTGAAGATGTCTTCCGCAGCGGTATGCACCCTTATGTTTCGGTGTGCGTGCGTCGCCACGGTGAAATGGTGCTTAACCGGAGTCTCGGTTATGTGACCGGCGCCATGGGTGAATGCGAACCGGTTGCCGCTGACTTGCAAACACCGGTGTGCCTGTTTTCGTCGTCGAAAGCAATCTCGGCCATGTTGATCCACAAGTTGGCAGAAGACGGCCTGATCGACCTGCTGACGCCGGTAAGCTATTACATCCCTGCTTTCGCTGCGGGTGGCAAGGCCAATATCACCGTACACGATGTGCTGTCTCATCGCGCGGGCGTGCCGGGCATTGCGGCGGATGTTCCCCGCGATGTGCTCTATGACCCCGACGAGGCGTTGCGCTATATCTGCGCAATGGAGACACTGCACAGCGACGGTCGCGTGTCCGCCTACCACGCAGTGACCGGCGGTTTTGTGCTGGCGGAGCTGGTCAAGGTGACTGCGGGGATGGATATTCAACGCTACCTGGACAAGGTATTTCGCCAACCACTTGGCATGAAATATTTCACCTTCGGCATTGATGAATCCCAACATGCCAATGTTGCCCGGCATTACCCCACCGGGCTCACTAACCCCAAGCCGATTGAAAATATTCTCACCAACGTGTTGGGTGTCAGCGTTACCGAGGCTACCGAGCTTTCAAACAGTCCCGACTTTATGTCTGCGGTTATTCCCTCCGGCAATATTTATGCAACCGCTGAGGAAGCCTGCCGCTTTTTCCAGATGATGCTGGATCGAGGCCAGTGGCAGGATAAGCCGGTACTGAGCCCCTTGAGCGTACTGCGCGGTGTCCGCGAGGTGGGCGGTGCACGGCTCGACAAATCCCTGAAGCTGCCGATGCGTTATAGTGCGGGCATGATGCTGGGCGGGCACCCTGTGGGCCTCTACGGGCGCAAGACACACCACGCCTTTGGCCATCTCGGCTTTTCCAATATCCTGTGCTGGGCCGACCCTGAGCGGGATATGTCAGCGGCAATCCTGACGACAGGCAAACCGGTTATCGGCTCGCATCTGCTGCCTTTGTTAAAGCTAGTCGACCGCGTGAGCAGTGGCTGTGCGCCTTGTGTTGACGGACTTTACGATCTGCCTCAATACCACCCGACTAACTGAAAGTGAGTGGGCAGCCCCAGAGCTGCCCTGATAAGCGGGAATGTAACGACCGTCAACTCCTGCAAATTCGGACAAAACGGCAAATGGCGACCGCTGCCGACCTTGAGGCGCAGGGGGCTTTTCTATATGCTTCTGCGCCACTTCTATGCAATTTAGCGAACCGAACCAGAGTCCAGTCAATGTCTGACGAATTCAAGCGCGCAGCGCTGGCGTATCACGCCGAGCCGACGCCCGGCAAAATTGGCGTACACCTGACCAAACCAGCTGAAACTCAACGTGACCTTGCCCTGGCCTATAGCCCGGGGGTGGCCGAACCCGTGCGGGAGATCGCCCGTGATCCGCAGTTGGCTTACAAGTACACCGGAAAAGGTAATCTGGTGGCTGTGATTTCCGATGGCTCTGCCATTTTGGGGTTGGGCGATCTCGGCCCGCTTGCCAGTAAGCCGGTGATGGAAGGTAAAGCACTTTTGTTCAAGCGCTTTGCCAATGTCGACTCGATTGATATCGAGGTTAACGCCGAAGATTCACAGGCCTTTATCGATACCGTCGTGCGCATTGCGGATACGTTTGGCGGTATTAATCTGGAAGATATCAAGGCGCCGCAGTGTTTTGAGATTGAGCGAATCCTTATTGAGCAGTGCAGTATCCCGGTCTTTCACGATGACCAGCACGGTACGGCTATTGTAACCGCAGCGGGCATGCTGAACGCGCTCGATATTCAGGGCAAGAAGATTGAAGACGCTCGCGTTGTCTGCCTTGGGGCAGGTTCCGCTGCTATCGCCTGTATGCGCCTGTTAGTGAGTCTGGGCGCTCAACACAAAAATATCTTCATGATTGATCGCCGCGGTGTGATCTATCCGGGACGTGAGGGTCTTAACGAGTACAAGGAGGAGTTCGAGAACCCGACAGATGCGCGCACACTGGCTGATGCGATGAAAGACGCCGATGTGTTTGTCGGTCTGTCCGGCCCCGATCTCGTGAGCGAGGATATGCTGCGCTCGATGGCACCCAAGCCGGTGATCTTTGCCTGTTCCAACCCCGATCCGGAAATACGACCGGAAGTGGCTCACGCGATTCGCGATGACATTATTATGGCGACCGGACGTTCTGATTACCCAAATCAGGTCAATAACGTGCTGGGCTTCCCCTTTATTTTTCGGGGCGCACTCGACGTTCGCGCGCGTCGCATCAACGAAGAAATGAAAGTCGCGGCGGTCCATGCACTCTGCGAATTGGCCAAAGAGCCGGTGCCGCAGGCTGTTATAGACGCTTGTGGTTGCGGTGACCTGGAATATGGTCCCGGCTATATTATTCCCAAGCCCGTCGATGCGCGACTGCTCGGCAAGGTGTCGTCAGCGGTAGCCCGCGCGGCGGTGGACTCGGGTGTGGCGCAGTTGCCTTATCCGGCGCACTACCCTCTATAGTGATTCGGGGCGAAAGTCTGGTGTCGGACGTCTGACGCAAAGGCGTGTGCGGCTTTGCCGCACAGAGCTGCGAAGCAGCCAGCCCTGACGTTCGACATCTGACCATTCAAACAGCACTGCGAGTGCTTGCCGCCACCATCAATTCACGCTAGCGTTCCCCCTGCAAATACCCTCAGGAGAACGCAATGTCCCTCGGCAAACTCGGCGTCTGGAGCTGGCTCGACAACCTCGACTATCCCGGTCTGATCTCATGTGCCCAGCGCATTGAAGCGCTAGGTTATTCTGCTCTCTGGTTGCCTGAAGCCGTCGGGCGAGACCCCTTTATCAATCTCAGTGTGATTGCACAAAACACGCAGACGCTGTTGCTGGCTACCGGCATCACCAATATCTACGCCCGCGATGCGATGGCCATGACGGCCGTGCGCAACTCGCTGAATGAGTTGAGTGGTGGTCGTCTTGTCCTCGGTATGGGTGTTTCCCACCGTGAAATGGTCAGTGGATTTCGGCACCATGAGTACGGCAAGCCGGTCACAACTATGCGCAATTATCTGGAGGCGATGGAGCAGTCCTTTTACGCGGGGCCGACTCCCGAGCACCAAGGCAAGTTGATGTTGGCTGCCTTGCGGAAAAACATGCTCGGCCTGGCAGCAGAAAAAGCCGACGGTGCCCATCCCTATTTTGTGCCGGTAGAGCACACCGCACGTGCCCGCGATATTCTCGGCCCCGATAAATTGCTGGCACCCGAGCAGAAGGTATTGTTGGAAACCGACCCGGTAGAAGCAAGACGCATTGCCCGGGGCTTTATCGCGACCTATATAGGGCTCGAAAACTACTGCAATAACCTGAAAACGCTTGGTTTTGACGATAGCGATTTTGCTGGTGGTGGCAGTGACCGGCTGGTGGATGCGATAGTCGCCTGGGGTGATGAAGAGACTATTGCCAAGCGCATTCGTGAGCACTGGCAAGCCGGCGCCGATCATGTCTGCATTCAACCTTTGCGCAAAGACGGTGAACTGGGTTGCGATATGGAAACACTGGAAAAGCTGTCAGCATTAACTCAGGAATAGGTACTGCACTATGGCCAGGCGCAAAATTGTGGTGTTTACCGGTGCGGGCATGAGTGCGGAAAGTGGCTTGCCCACCTTTCGTGGCCATGATGGCTTGTGGCGTAAGCACTCTGTTTATGATTTGGCCAGCCCCGACGCCTGGCAGCGTGACCCCCAGCTGGTATTGGATTTTTACAATGAACGACGGGCTGTCTTGCGAGGTGTAAAGCCCAATGCGGCACACATCTCGGTGGTGGATCTCGAATCGCAGCACGATGTTTGTGTCATCACCCAGAATGTTGATGATCTGCACGAACGCGCTGGCTCCCGCCGTGTATTACACCTGCACGGTCAGCTGATGCAAGCTCGGAGCAGCGCAGATGAATCGCTAGTGTATGAGTTGGGTGAACGTGATATTGCATTGGGCGAGCAGTGTGAGCTGGGATCTCAGCTCAGACCCAATGTGGTCTGGTTTGGCGAGGCAGTGCATAACACAGAAGCGGCGTGTGCCGAGATCGCCGCTGCCGATAGGCTGCTGGTTGTCGGCACGTCATTATCGGTTTACCCCGCCGCAGGGTTTATCGAACTGGCTTCACCCGATGCGGAAAAAATCATCGTGGCGCCGGAGCTGGATTTTGTCCCCGACGATTTTCAGTGGCTGCGCGGCACCGCGGTTGATCATGTGCCGCAAGTAGCCAAACGCTGGATGGCCTAAGGCCGCAACTTACACATAGCGAACGGCGCCGCCATCAATCCGGATATTCTGGCCGTTGATAAATCCCGCTCTCTCGCTGCAGAGAAAGGCCACCAAATCTGCCACTTCCTGCCGTTCGGCGATCCGGCCGCAGGCATTCGGGAATTCCGTTTCAACGATCTTTTGTTCGATCGTTGCCCAGTCGCTACCCCAGCCCTTTTTTTCTGCCTTGAAGCGAAAGCCCGCTTCGAGTTCTGGTGTGCGAATATAGCCGGGTGAAACGGTGTTGACAGTAATGCCGGTGTGACTGAGCTCTTTTGTGAGGCTGACTCCCATCGTGGCGAGTGCGCCTTTGGACGCATAGTAGTGGGGCATGATGGAGTTGGGTTGATGACTCCCAATAGTGCCAAGCTGGACGATACGGCCCCAGCCTTTTTCCTTCATTGCCGGTGCTGCCAGTTGGATCAAGCGCGCGGCTGACAGCACGTTTTTCTGGTACATATCCAGCCAGTCATCACTGCCGGTTTTGCCCCAGCGGCCGGGAGATGCTGTGCCGTAATTATTCACCAGTATGTCGATATCACCTGCGGCCTTGCGAGTCTGCTCGATCACCTGCGCAGCGCCAGCATCGGTGCATAAATTGCCCCACACTGCACAGGCGCCGGTGGTCTCATCTACAGCGGCAATGGCTTTGTCGTCATTGCTGTGAAAAACAACAGTAGCCCCTTCGCGGGCAAGTGTTTTGGCGATGATTTCACCGGTGCCGCGATGGCTGCCGGTTACCAGAGCTATTTTGCCGACTAGATTCAGTTCCACGTCGAATGTCCAGAGCAGTTAAATGGATGGCAATGGTCGCACAATAGTCATGTGTGGCAAAATTGGCTCTTACATTGACAATAATAGAGGTTAGGTCATGAACTATTGCCCGCAGTGTGCGAATCCGATAGCGGAAGTGTTAATTGACGGAGAGATTCGCAAAGGGTGTGCGGATGCCGCTTGCGGTTTTGTGCAGTGGAACAATCCTGTGCCGGTAGTGGCCATGATTGTGGAAGTCGAGGGCGGGGTCGTTCTGGCCCATAATGTGAGCTGGCCCAAAACATTTTTTTCCATTATTACGGGTTTTCTGGAAGCGGGAGAAGATCCGCTCGAGTGCGCTGTGCGCGAGACGAAAGAAGAGTTAAATCTTCATACGCTGGAAAGCAGTCTTATCGGTGTATATTCCTTCCCCCAACAAAATCAGGTCATTATTGCCTATCACATTAAAGCGGCTGGCGAGATCGCACTGAATCATGAGCTCGATGAATACAAGATTGTGCCGATAGATGAGCTCAAAGGCTGGAATATGGGCACGGGCCTGGCCATTAACGATTGGTTGCAGCGTGTGCGCGGTCCGAGTGAATAAGGCGTTCACGTGCCTTGTATGCCGTAATAGCGGGAGGCGCCAGTCTGGCTGTCCCGCCTCCCGTCGAGACTTTGCGTTTTAATTGATCTGCAAGGCAGCAACATCTGGATAGCGCTGCTGCCAGTCTTTCACCAGTGCCTGCTGGTCAATGTCGCTGGGGTGAAAACCTTTTCTAAAGGCTTTTGCAAAGTGAATAAGCGATTCACGTACCAGTCCGTTTTTGCCCCAGAAAAATTTCATGGCTTGCCACCATTCACCCAGTGTTGCTCTGCGTTTGTCGGCGCGCAGGATCAGGCGCTGGAAAATCATGACGCGCCCAAAGAAGAGTATCAAAGTTAAAAGCATCACTCTTCGTCGAAGAAATTCGTCGCCGATACGCTCGCGGAAGACGTCAAAGGCAACAGACTTGTGTTCAATTTCTTCGACAGCGTGCCAGACAATCATGTCTCGAAAGGTCGGGTCCATCTTTGCCGTGATTTCAGGGTGACGCAGGGCGTGTTCTGCCAGAGTGGCGGTGACGTGCTCCAGAGCAACTGTAATAGCGAGCTGGCGCTGGGGTGACAGCCGTTTCTTCGCCAGATCCAGCAGTGCCTTGGCTTTGCCGGCAACGGTTCTCATGGGAAAGCCTTTGGCTTCCAGCGCATCGTTGAAATCTTCGTGAGCCTTGCCGTGGTGAGCTTCCTGGCCGATAAAGGCGCGAATCTGCTGTTTCAGTTCCGGGTTCTCCACATCTTTCTGATAGTGGCGAACGGTATCAATAAAAAAGCGCTCGCCGTCTGGGAAGGTCGCAGAGAGCGCGTAAAAGAATGCGGAGATCAGAGGATTGCCGTCAAACCAGTACTTTTCCATATCAGGACGAACCACAAAGTCCATACGTCTAACTGTGATTGCGTTGGTCATAGTGCCTGTCTCGTTCTATACATGTTTGTGCGGGCTTGTCCGCGATGGAGCAAACTATGTCATAGTCAAATTTGCGGTGGCAGGTTAATTTGTCGCATTATCCGGTTGATTCAGATCAGGGAGTATTTACACGATGAACCCCCGGCGCGTGGGAGTGGGTTGTTACGGCGTGTCCAGCGACTATCTGGTGTCGCTGAGCGAGCAGGCTTTTGAGCGCGGTATGACGGTGGCTGATTTGCTTGAGGGCTGCGGCCTTGAAGCCAGTGTACTGCTGCAGCAGGATGCCACCGTCGGCCATGAATCCTTTTTACGCGCTATGAAAAATTTCTGTGAGTTTGATGGCAATTTGTGGACTGCACTGGAAGGTGGTCGACGCATGACGATGTCCAAGCATGGTTATGTCGGTTACGCAGCACAGCACAGCCGCAATTTGATGGATGCTGCCGAAAAACTGTATCGCTATGTGTCTACACGTATTGAATTATTCGAACTGCAAAGAGGCGAGCGCACTGACGTAGCGGTACTGCATATATTGCCACGCGTTGATGATGGGCCGGTGGTGCGCTATGTCTGTCTTAACTTTCTGGTTTGCCTGGAAACGCTCTGCCGGCAAATTCTGGGCCGCAGTGCGGCCAATATTCCCAGTACAATTTCCTTGCGGGGAGCGCGTCCGGAAACGCCGCCGCCCCCCCTGCCGGCAGGCTCCAGCATAGAGTTCAACGCCGATACCTACAGCTTGACCTGGCCGCTGAGTATTCTAGATGCCGAAATTCCCGCGAGGGATGAAGATTTAGGTCGCCTGGCAGAAGCGCGCTGTGAAAGTGACCTACAGCGCACTAGTCAGTCGCAGAGTACCGCCTCGCGGGTCAGTCAGCAGCTATACCGCCTTGAAGGGAGTATGCCGCCGTTGGAAGAAATTGCGGCTCGCCTGAATATGTCAGTGGCAACCCTGAAGCGGCGCCTTAAGGCGGAGGGTGAGAGCTATCAGCAACTCAAGGATAGGGAGCGCTTGCGCCTGGCCAGCGAATTGCTGGAGGAAGGCGCCTTGACCGTGGATCAGATCGCTGACCGCCTGGGCTACAGTGATGCCAGCAATTTTGGCAAAGCCTTCAAAGGCTGGACCGGTCTCAGCCCAAGTCAGTACCGGCAGCAGGCGCCCGCCGCTGATTAGAAAAGGTAACTGACGCCGATGGCCGCAAAGGGCAGCAGGCGGTACTTATCCAGCTCTTCCTCAATTTCCCGTTCTTCCTGCTCAATTTCGTTGCGGCAGGAGGCGTTGTCGTTGCAGCTCCCGCTTGAGCTCATGTCTACGCTAGCTGAACCGACGTAGATAACACCCAAGTCGGCATTGAAGGCAAATCCTGTATCTGGTCGATGTCCCCAACCGATGCCGAAGTAGGGTGCCAGACTGTCAAAGTCGACTTTGGTGGTCACTTCCCCAAGTATTGCCGGAGAAAAACGTGAGTTGCCGAATTCGCAGCTTTCGGTTCCCGGTATCAGGGCGTTAGCATTGCAGCGAGTAACGACGGTCGCGCCGCTGTTGTTCAGGAATACGCCGCCCGAGAGCCTGAAATATCGGTTCCAGGGGTGCCAGTCGGCGAGTACGTAGGAGTTCTCGAGGTCGATATCACTGTCATACTCCAGTTCATCGCCCTCGAAACCATTGTTGTCCTCACTGTCAAAATCAACATTCAGATCACCACGCAGGTGGCCCACACGCACACCCCACTTGTTGTCCCAGCGATAGCCCACTTCCGCACCTAGCCCGATGTCGGTGACTTGAGCGCGCGCGGTCCACTGGGCGAATGTTGCCGGGCTGGCAATAAGCAGGCAAAGGGCAATAGTTCGCAGAGTGACATTTTGCATCGTGTTGTTAGCTCCCGTTATTCTTTTCATACGCCAAGCCTAACCGAATTGGATCATGGATACATGGGCGGGCAGCACAAACTGTGCGCCATTGAGAAAGAGGGAACTGAAGAATGACAATGCAATATCGACGTTTGGGTAAATCAGGGCTGCAAGTCAGCGAGTTTTCCTACGGTTCGTGGGTTACTTTCAACAAACAGGTGGGCACTGATGCCGCCGTGGAGATGTTGGCCTGTGCCTACGACCACGGGGTGAATTTTTTTGATAATGCTGAAGGTTACGAGGCTGGTGAGTCCGAGGTCGTTATGGGGGCGGCACTCAAGCGCCTAGGCTGGAGTCGAGACAGCTATTGTGTTTCGAGCAAGGTCTTCTGGGGTGGCAGCAAGCCCACCCAGCGTGGGCTAAGCCGCAAGCATGTGACCGACGCCTGCCATGCGGCGCTTAAACGCCTTCAGGTTGACTATCTCGACCTGTATTTCTGTCACCGGCCCGATGTCGAGACGCCGATTGAAGAAACGGTGCGGACCATGCACGATCTGATTCAGCAAGGCAAAGTCCTGTATTGGGGGACCTCCGAGTGGAATGCACGACAGTTGACCGAGGCCTGTGAAATCGCACGCTCACTGAATATGCAGCCTCCGACCATGGAGCAGCCGCAGTACAACTTGCTGCATCGAGAGCGGGTTGAAAAAGAATATGCACCGCTCTACGACAATTATGGACTCGGCACGACTATCTGGTCGCCGCTGGCCAGTGGTCTGCTTACCGGCAAGTATCGCGACGGCATCCCTGACGATTCGCGCGTCAATCTGCCGGGCTACGAATGGATGAAAGAGCGCTTTGAGAGCGAGGCAGGTCGCCACCGAATTGCTCAAGCGCAGAGCCTGCAGGGACTCGCAGAAGAGGCAGGTCTGACATTGACGCATCTGGCCTTGCTGTGGTGTTTACAGAATCCGCAGGTCAGTACGGTGATCCTGGGTGCCAGCAGACTTGAGCAGCTGCAGGATAATCTGGCAGCGCTGGAGCATCGGGACAAGCTTAGTGTGGCATTGTGTCGGCAGATTGATGAGTTGCTCGGAAACAAGCCTCGTCCTGACACCTTGTTCTAGACAGTGCTGAGTTCTGGTGGCAGCGTTTGCAAAATTCCTCGTAGTCAAGCCTGATAAGCTCGGACATTTCCGACTAGAATGTCGGGCCTTTTCGCTTTTTACGTGTCATGCGTGACGCCAAGACAGGATAGTGATTTATGTGGTTTAAAAGCCTGCTGATCTACCGATTTACCAAGCCCTTTACCCTTAGCCCTGAAGAAGTTCACGAGTTGCTGGAAACACGCGAGTTTTCACCGTGCGGCAGTCAGGAAATGTCGACCCAGGGCTGGGTGAAACCGCTGGGTCAGCAGGGCAGTGAACTGGTCCATGCGACCAATGGCTGCATCATGCTGTGCAGCCAGCGCCAGGACAAGGTGCTTCCTGCAGCAGTGATTAATGAAGCACTGGAAGAAAAAATCCTGAACATTCGCGAGCAGGAAGACAGGACCCCCGGGCGAAAGGAGCGCGCGGAGCTGAAGGAAGAGTTGGTGTTTGAGATGCTGCCTCGCGCTTTTGCCCGCTCTCGCAAACAGTATGCCTATATCGACCCCGCTAATGGCTGGTTGATATTTGATGGCGCCAGTCACAAGCGCGCAGAGGAAGTGATCGTTCTGCTGCGCGAATGTCTGGGCAGCGTGCCGGTGATTCCTCTGGCGGCGAAAAATACGGCCTTCCACACCATGACATCTTGGCTGAAAGGTGCGGCGCCACAGGGTTTTGAACTGGGTGGTGAGTGTGAACTGATCGATGGCGCTGATGAGTCCGCTGTCATTCGCTGCAAAAATCAGGAGCTCACCTCCAAAGAGATTCTGAATCACATAGATGCGGGGATGCTGGTCAGTAAATTGGCCATGACTTGGGCGGAAAATATCGACTTTATTGTTGACGACCAGTTGACTGTGAAGCGTCTGCGATTTAGTGATTTGGTGATGGAGCGCGCTGGCGAGATTTATACCGATACGGCTGCAGAGCAATTCGACGTGGACTTCTCCATCATGAGCGCCGAATTGGCCCGTTTTATCCCGGCGCTTCTGAATGCCTTCGGTGGTGAAGATACGTCCGATATTGCCGCTTGATCCGGCGCAGCCGAATTTGCAGTGCGGGTGACAGGCTCGACACGCGCTCGACATCGTTCTTTGCATCGGCGGCAAGTTGTTCAGCTCGTCGTTCAAAATAGCTGTGGCTGACGGATATAGGGATTGCGACGGTCAGGACGATGGCCGTGGTGAGGAGAGCTATGAATCTCTCAATCATGCCCACTACTGTGCCCAGAAGTCCGAGTAGGGGAGCGATCGTTGCGATGACATCGAGAGTGCGCAATTGCTTGCCCAGTTTCGCTGACGATAAGTCAGGTAGGTCGGAACGACTCTTCGCGCTGCTCGAGGGCGCGAGTGGGCATGACTAGTATGCCGTTACGGGAATGCTAATCTTTTTGTTGATCGTGGATATTGCCTTGCGCTGTCGAGGGAATCATAGTGCCCCTACTTGGCGGCGCGGCTGCCAGCTCACCCTGATTGGATTGGCCACTGGCCTGTAAGGCAGCGGAGACCGGCGCTTGCGAAAAATCATTCACTGCGATTGCGACTGCTTCTACGCTTCCGTGGAGATGCGCGATGACCCCGCCTTGCGTGGGGTGCCGCTGGCCGTTGGCGGGGCGTCGGATCGACGCGGCGTGATCGCAACCTGTAACTATGAGGCGAGAGCCTATGGCGTGCGCTCGGCGATGCCCTCAGCGCATGCACGCCGGCTCTGTCCTTCTCTGGTGCTGATTCCCCCGACCTTTGATAAATACCGGGCTGCGGCCTATCAGGTGCGGGAAATCTTCCACCGCTATACCGATCTGGTGGAGCCACTCTCACTCGACGAGGCCTATCTGGATGTCACCGATTCGCCCCATCACCAGGGTAGTGCCACCTTGATTGCGCGGGCAATTCGCGAGGCGGTGTCACGTGAAGTTGGCATTACCATTTCGGCGGGTGTCGCGCCCAACAAGTTTTTGGCCAAAATTGCCAGCGATTGGGACAAGCCCGATGGTCTTACCACCATTACGCCCGATCAGGTTGTGGAATTTGTTTCGGCC
>JBFKDP010000038.1:0-17870 GCA_041619575.1 Litorivivens sp. | reverse complement strand
GTCGAGTTATTGATGCGCTGGCCAATGATCCGGCCTTAATGGAGCGCAGTGGTCAGGTCTGGGTAGGCGCGGAAATTGCTCAGGAATATGGCGTATTAGATATCAATGGCAAGCAACCTCCTTCACATCGTCCTATGCTTGGAGATACCCCAACCTTCAGTGATGCTGTGATTGAGTAGGAGGCTATTGTGGATCTAACTTATAAAACCGAGTCGTTGTCGTCTCAGGCTGCGATGCGCCTGGTGACGGCGGCGATCGAAAAGGCCGAGCAGGCCTGTGTGGCGGTTGCCGTTGCGGTGGTGGACACCGAGGGGCAGCTCAAGGCCTTCCATCGTATGGATCGCACGCCGGTGGTGGCCGTTGACGCAGTCCAGGCCAAAGCCCGTGCGGCCCTGATGGGGCTGAGCACCGAAGAGCTGGCGGAGGCGCTGGTCGATAATCTGCCGAACTTGCTGTCGATGGTCACCCTCAAAGATGTGACACTTCTCGGCGGGGGTATCCCCATTCGCCATCATGGGGCTGTGATTGGTGCTTTGGGTGTGGGTGGCGCCTTGACTGAGCAGGATGTCACCATTGCTGAAGCCGCTGTGGCCAGCCTTGAGGGCCTAAATTAGTGGGCTAAGGCCTTGTCTGAAAAGTGTTAATTGACTGAGTTCTGCCGCATAAGGGCTGCGAATATGGCCCATTTGGACTATAGGCGTAGACTCTGATTCCGCTAGAATTTCCGCCTTTGAGTAAAGACGGGAGTGACTGGCAGTGGATGGATCGGTTCAGGTAAAAAGTGAAGGGCTGAACTCCAAGGGGCTAGGCTCCGAAATGGCACAAACGCTGCTGGCGCGGGCTGAAGCTCTCAAGCCAGTATTGCGTGGGCGCAGCACCCAAGCGGCAGAATTACGCCGCATCCCTGACGAAACCATACAAGACTTTCAGGACGCCGGTTTCTTTAAGATGCTGCAGCCCGAGCAGTGGGGTGGCTACGCCCTTGATCCGCAGGTTTTCTATGCAGTACAGCTCAAGATTGCCGAAGCCTGCATGTCCAGCGCTTGGGTTTTGGGGGTGGTTGCCGTTCACAACTGGCAATTGGCTTTGTTTGACGACCAGGCAGCACAAGACGTCTGGGCTGAGGATGCAGCGACGTTGATTTCTTCCTCTTACGCGCCGGTTGGCAAAGTCGAAAAGGTTGACGGCGGCTACAAACTCAGTGGACAGTGGGGCTTTTCCAGCGGCTCCGAGCACTGTGACTGGGTCTTTCTCGGTGCCGTTGTACCCGAGGAGGGCGCTCCCTTTGATATGCGTAATTACCGCACTTTCCTAGTGCCGCGCAAAGACTACGAAATTATCGATACCTGGCATGTGGTTGGTCTGAAGGCCACCGGTAGCCAGGACGTGAAAGTTGAAGGCGCCTTCGTGCCTGAACATCGCACCCATAAGCTCAGTGACGGATTCAGCTGTAATAATCCGGGTAATGCAGTCAACAGCGCCCCGGTCTACCGGCTCCCTTTTGGTCAGGTCTTTGTGCGTGCTGTGTGCACAGCCTCGCTGGGTGCATTGCAGGGAGCGCTGGATGCCTTTATTGAAACCGCTAAAACCCGAATGGTGGGTCCTGCCAAAATGATGGATGACCCTTTTGTGCGACGCCTAGCTGCGGATGTCAAAACTGCCATCGCAGAAATGCAGCGCACGATGTATGCGAACTTTGATGCCATGATGGCCAGTGCTACGGCGGGTGAGCCCATTGCGATTGAGGACCGCGTACATTACCGTTTTGACTCTGCGGTGGTGGCGGATCGCTGTGCGGAGCTGTGCGCAAAAATGCTTAAAGCCTCTGGCAGTAAGGGCATTTTCCTTGGTAACGAAGTGCTTGAGCGCCATCTGGATATTATGGCGAGTCAGGCGCACGTGGCGAACAATGTGAATCTGTACGCCGGTAACTTTGGCGGTGTACAGTTCGGTCTCGATAATACTGACCTGAATCTGTAATCAGCATGGAGCATGGCATGGCAATAGTAGAGGGTTTGCCGGAAGGTAACTACGCCCAATTGGCCAACGGTCACACGATTCACTACCTGGATCAGGGCTCAGGCCCGGCTGTAGTGTTTCTGCACGGTAGCGGCAGCGGCGCCAGCGGTCACAGCAATTTCAAATTCAACTATCCGTTTTTGGCGGGTAATGGCTACCGGGTTATCGTGCCCGATCTGATTGGTTACGGCTATTCGGATAAGCCAGACGACGTCGAATATCACATCGACTTTTTTGTGGAGTGCGTTAAGCAGACACTGGATGCCATTGGCGTAGAGAAAGTCACGCTGATTGGGAATTCCCTCGGCGGTGCGATCGCCATTCGCTACGCGCTGACCTACCCTGAACTGGTTGAAAAACTGAATCTTATGGCTCCCGGCGGCATTGAAGATCAGCCATCCTATTTCACCATGCCTGGCATGCAGATAATGAAAGAAGTCTTTACCGGCGGCCCGAGTAAAGAACGTCTGGAAGAATTCATCCGCCGCGGGCTGGTCTACGATGATTCGCTAGTGGATGAACAGCTCGTCAATGAACGTTGGGGGATCGCCCAACAGCAGAACACCCAGGTTATCACTTCAATGGTCGTTCCGAATATGGAGGATCAGTTGGGTGAATTGCGTTGTCCGATTATCGCGTTCTGGGGTGCCAATGAAAATATGATGCCGGAAACCGGTATCGCCAAACTCACAAAGAAGTGCAAAAACATTCGTCTGACCATTGTCTCGGAATGTGGCCACTGGGTGATGGTCGAGCACAAGGATCTCTTTAATCGCATGACACTGGATTTTTTGCAACATGGATAAAGCCAAACGGGAAGCACTCGGCGACGAGCTCTATGATGCCCTCAGCCAACAAACGACGCTGACTCCGTTTACCGAACGCGAAGCGGATATCAGCATTGATGACGCCTACTTTATTTCATTACGCATGGTCGATCGGCGAGTTGAAGCGGGCGAGCGAGTCATCGGCAAGAAGATTGGTGTCACCAGCAAGGTCGTACAGGACATGCTGGGCGTGCATCAGCCTGACTTCGGTTTTCTGACCAACAAGATGGAATATGCCAATGGTGCAGATATTCCTGTCGCCGGCAATCTGATTCAACCGCGTGCAGAGGCAGAAATCGGCTTTCGCTTGAAAAAGGATCTGGTTGGTCCGGGAGTGACTGAGCAGGATGTGTTGGACGCCACTGACTATATTATGCCGTGTTTTGAAATTGTCGATTCGCGTATCAAAGACTGGAAGATCAAGATTCAGGATACGGTAGCTGATAATGCCTCCTGCGGGGTCTTTGTACTGGGAACTGAAAAGGCAGATCCGCGCGAGCTGGATTTGCCAAATCTCAAGGTCGTTGTCAAAAAGAATGGCGAGTTTCTGAGTGAGGGCATGGGAAGCGCGGTGCAGGGTAATCCGCTAACAGCGGTGGCTTGGCTCGCCAACACGCTGGGCAAGTATGATATTCCCTTTAAAGCCGGTGAAGTAATTTTGTCCGGTTCGCTGGTGCCACTTGAAGACGTAAAGGCCGGCGACAAGATGGAAATGGAATTAGAGGGTATTGGCAGCGCCAGCTGTCAGTTTGTGTAAAGTTTCCCCCTCACTGTCTCTTGTTGGAAGAGGGTTCGGTGAGAGCAGATCAATTGAGAGAGAGTACATCATGGCTGAAAAAATCAAGGCAGCGATCATCGGTCCAGGAAATATAGGCACTGATCTGCTAATCAAGGCGCTGCGCTCCGAGTATATCGAACCCGTTTGGATGGTCGGTGTGGTGCCCGATTCCCCCGGTCTGGCGCGAGCGGCTGAACTGGGCCTGAAGACCACCGCAGACGGCGTTGACGGCATGCTGCCGACAATGAAAGAAGACGGTGTTCAGATCTGCTTCGATGCGACGTCCGCCTATGTGCACGCGGAAAATTCGCGCAAGGTCAACGAAAAGGGTGCGGTCATGATCGACTTGACGCCCGCGGCAATCGGCCCGTTCTGTGTGCCGCCAGTGAACTTGTCGGCGGCGGTGGAAGCGCAGGCGATGAACGTCAATATGGTGACCTGTGGTGGGCAGGCAACTATTCCCATGGTTGCGGCCGTTTCACGAGTCCAAAAGGTCACCTACGGCGAAATCGTGGCTACAGTCAGCTCAAAATCGGCAGGCCCGGGAACGCGTAAAAATATTGACGAATTTACACGCACAACAGCCAATGGCATTGAATCTGTGGGTGGTGCCGACAAAGGCAAGGCGATCATTATCATCAATCCCGCTGAGCCGCCGCTGATTATGCGCGATACGATTCACTGTCTGACTGAAGGTGAACCCGATCAGGATGCGATCCGCAAGTCGGTCGACGAGATGATTGTGGAAGTGCAGAAGTACGTTCCGGGTTACAAATTGAAAAACGGTCCGATTTTCGATGGCAAACGGGTCTCGATTTATATGGAAGTTGAGGGTCTGGGCGACTTCCTGCCGAAATACGCGGGCAATCTCGACATCATGACCGCTGCAGGGCTGCGCACGGCTGAAATGTACGCGCAGGAAATTCAGTCCGGACGCTTCGAACCACGTCCGACGGTAGCGGCCTAAGCATATTGCTCCCGTCATTGTACGGAGCACAGCGACGAGGCATGTTCCTGGAAGGTAAGCAGCAGGTTGAGATTGTCACGTCGCCTTTTCCGGTGGAAAAGGCTCCTCGCAATGACGCAGTGGATTAAACAGAGGAACAAAAAATGGATCTGAAAGGTAAGAAAGTCACCCTGCACGATATGTGTCTGCGCGATGGTATGCACGCCAAGCAGCACAAGATTAGCCTTGATGAGATGGTTGCGGTTGCCAAGGGCTTGGACGAAGCAGGCATGCCCATGATCGAGGTCACTCACGGCGATGGCTTGGGTGGCACTTCGGTCAACTACGGTTTTCCCGCCCATAGCGATGAAGAATATTTGAAAGCGGTCTGTGGTGTGGTTAAAAACGCCAAAATTTCAGCGCTGCTATTGCCCGGTATCGGCACCGTCGACCACCTGAAAATGGCCGTAGACTGCGGTGTGACCACCATTCGTGTTGCGACGCACTGCACCGAGGCAGATGTATCCGAACAGCATATTCATATGGCTGCTGATATGGGGCTGGATACCGTCGGCTTCCTGATGATGGCGCATATGATTGAGCCAGAAGAAATTCTGGAACAGGCGAAGCTGATGGAATCCTATGGTGCCAACTGTATTTACTGTACCGATTCGGCGGGCTACATGCTGCCAGACGATGTTGCGGCGCGTATCAGCTTGCTGCGGCGCGAACTCAAACCTGAAACCGAATTGGGCTTTCACGCTCACCACAATTTGAGTCTGGGTGTCTGGAACTCACTGGTTGCCGTTGAAAACGGCGCTAATCGCATCGACGGTTCTGTTGGTGGCTTGGGTGCCGGTGCGGGTAATACACCACTCGAGGTGTTTACTGCTGTGGCTGACCGCATGGGCGTTGTGCACGGCATTGACTTGTACAAAATTATGGATGTCTCGGAAGAGATTATTGTACCCATGATGGATCAGCCCATTCGCATCGACCGCGATTCGCTGGTGTTGGGCTACGCTGGCGTTTACTCCTCCTTCTTGCTGTTTGCTCAGCGCGCCAGCAAGAAGTACGGCGTGTCATCTCGAGATATTCTTGTTGAACTGGGTCGCCGGCGCACGGTTGGCGGTCAGGAAGACATGATTGAGGATCTGGCCCTGGATATGGCCAAGGAGCAAGGCAAGCTGTAAGCCAGTACTGGAAGACTTGAAAGCCCGGTGTGCCGGGCTTTTTTGTGCCTGCTTATCGGCCAATGCGTTTTGCATCGATAAACAGATTTCGCGGTGTAATCCTATCGTTGCAAAAACAACTGAGCTCGCAGAAATAGCCGTGCTCTTCAAGAAACACTATCTCGTCTAATGCCAGCCACAGCTCCAACGGTCTGCGAAACAATTCGCGAACCAGCTCCTGTCTGGCGACTCGGTGATAAGCGGCTTGCCCACGGGATTCGTAGCTGCCGAATTCTAGGTTTTGTGGCAGTGTTACTTGCTTACGTTCCGCCATATGTTTGCAGAAATCACTAAAGCTGCCTTTGGCAAGGGTGGCCGATACCGGTGGTGTGGGTAAGTACTCGTCGAGCCCGCGCAGTTCACGCTGCAAGGCATCAAAGCCAAGTTTCCAGGCCTGCAATTTATGGTGTCTTTCCCGCTCGGCTTTTCCGGCCGTTGTATTCTGGCGCACGGCGCCACGAATTTCCGCAAGCCTTAGTTCCAGGCCAGCGACACGTCCCGCGTCGGAAAGGGGGCTGAATTCCCCCTCAATAAATTTGTGATAGCAGCAGGGGGACCAGCTGATGCGGGCGACTTCCATGTCGCTGCCTGCGCTCAGCAGTCGGCGGTGGAGTCCGCCACATGCATGCAAGGCCACGGCGTGCGTGTGAGGTGACAGGGCAGTACTGCCGTCGGCTAAGACATCACATTGGCGCATTTGAAGATTTATCCGCTCACGTGCTGCCAGATTCCGGCCTTCCTCGACCAGGGCGCTATCTATCTCCAGTGATACCACAGGCTGATCATGGATTACTGCGAGGTATCTGCCCAGATGCGCCTTGCCGGCGCACCATTCGAGTAGAGGCTTGCTCACCTGTTTAATGCTGTGGCTGAAGAGTTCTATCTGCTGCCATTTCCGTCCGGGAATATCGGGCGGGGGATGCCGCCTTTGCGGAGGTCTTGTTTCTGGCACCTCGCACAGTGATTCCAGTTGCGCGCAGAGCGAGGGCAGAGCGTGCGCCAATGCCTGCCGCAAAGCCTGATCACTGGCCTGACAGGCGGCGAGCGTGTTGTCATCAAACTGGGAAACGGTGTGCGCAAGTTGCGGCTGGCTGTTGGCCCAGTCCGGTGAGCAGATAAAAGGTTGGCAGCGCCACAGGGCCTGGTGCTCCAGCAGGCACTGACTCAGGGCGTACAGCCTTTGTTGGTGATGGGTCGCTGTCATGGGGTGTAAATGTAATGGCTCGGTATAGCCTGCTTTGAAGTTTATGGCTGCGGCGTCCATACTGCTTAAGCGGTATAAACAAGAATAAAGCGCGGAGAAGCACCATGGCAACGAGTGATCATGTCAACTTAGAACAGTTTATGGACGGCGTAGTGCGCCGCAATCCCGGTGAGACCGAGTTCCATCAGGCCGTTTACGAAGTCGCTGTTGATATCTTCGATTTTATCGAAGACAAGGAAGTTTACCATGAAGCCCAGATTCTGCGGCGTATTGCCGAGCCGGACCGGGTTATATCCTTTCGCGTATGTTGGGAAGACGATAAAGGAAATGTGCGCGTTCAGCGTGGCTACCGGGTGCAGAACAACAATTCCATCGGGCCCTACAAGGGTGGTATCCGTTTTCACAAAACTGTCAATCAGAGCATCCTGAAGTTCCTAGCCTTTGAGCAGACTTTTAAGAACAGTCTGACGGGGCTGCCGATGGGCGGTGGCAAAGGCGGCTCGGATTTTAATCCCAAAGGAAAATCCGACAACGAAGTCATGCGCTTTTGCCAATCGTTTATGACCGAACTCTACCGTCACGTTGGCGAGGATACCGATGTGCCCGCCGGCGATATTGGCGTCGGTGCCCGCGAGATTGGATATATGTTCGGTCAGTACAAGCGCATTACCAATCGCTATGTGGGGGTCCTGACCGGCAAGGGCGTGGGTTGGGGCGGTTCTCTCGTGCGAACCGAGGCAACAGGCTACGGCGTGGTGTATTTCGTTGAAGATATGCTCGCCGAGGAAGGGCAGACCTTGGAAGGCAAGACCGTGGTTATTTCCGGCTCAGGCAACGTTGCTACCCATGCGGCGGAAAAGGCCATTGCACTGGGTGCCAAAGTGCTGACGCTTTCGGATTCTGGCGGCTATATTCACGACCCGGACGGATTAACGCAGGAAAAAGTTGAGTGGGTTAAGGCGCACAAAGGACATCGCCGGGGACGTATCGAGGAGTATGTACAGGAGTTTCCCTCGGCTAGCTTTCACAGTGACGAACGGCCCTGGTCTATTCCTTGTGATATTGCCCTTCCCTGTGCCACTCAGAATGAGATCGGCAGTGATGATGCGCGCAAATTGGTTGAGAATGGCGTCAAGCTCGTTGCGGAGGGAGCCAATATGCCAACCTCAAATGAAGGTGTGAAGGTTTTCAGGGATGCCAAAGTGCTGTTTGGCCCTGCGAAAGCAGCCAACGCGGGGGGCGTAGCGGTATCTGGTCTGGAAATGAGTCAAAACAGCGCCCGTGTCGCCTGGAAGGAGGCGGAGTTGCAAGAGCAGTTACGCGAAATTATGAAAAATATTCACGCGAATTGCCTGGAGTATGCCACCCAGAGCGACGGTTATGTGGATTATGCTAAAGGCGCCAATATTGCCGGCTTCAAGCGTGTTGCGGATGCGATGTTGGCCTTTGGTGTTGTGTGATCGCGACGCGCTGGCGGTGCAGGCGGAGTTTTTCTGCTGCAGGCAAACCTGTAGTCTATAGTCATAGCGCAGGGCCATAGCTCTGCACAACTACGCGTCATCAGAAGAGTAAGGGAGTCGATTGCAATGAGTGGTAAGCCCTTTAGTCAGTCTTTGAAATCCGGCAATCAGTCGTATCGCTATTACGCCTTATCGCAACTCCAGGACGATCGGGTTCAGCGTCTTCCCAATTCCCTGAAAGTGTTGCTCGAAAATCAATTGCGTCACTTTACTGACACGGCAAATCAGGCTGATATTGATGCTTTTTTGAGTTGGGTAGATAAACCGACCCAGGGGCAAGACATTAATTTTTCGCCTGCTCGCGTGTTGATGCAGGATTTCACTGGCGTACCGGCAATCGTGGATTTGGCGGCTATGCGAGAGGCGGTTGCAAAAGCCGGTGGAGATGTTTCCCAGATTAGCCCGCAGGTTCCCGTCGACCTGGTCATCGACCATTCGGTAAGCGTTGATCACTACGCGTCAAAGACGGCCTTTGGTGACAACGTGAAACTGGAAATGGAGCGCAATCGCGAGCGTTACCGCTTTCTCAAATGGGGTCAACAGGCCTTTAAAAACTTCCAGGTCGTGCCGCCGGGCACGGGTATCTGCCACCAGGTGAATCTCGAATACTTGGGGCAGGTGGTGTGGCAGAAGACTGAAGATGGTGAGACCGAGGTCTATCCGGACACCCTTGTCGGCACCGACAGTCACACCCCGATGATTAATGGTCTCGGCGTCTTGGGTTGGGGTGTCGGTGGGATAGAAGCAGAGGCCGCATTGCTCGGGCAGCCGGTGTCCATGTTGCTGCCGGAAGTTGTCGGTGTCGAACTGACGGGCAAATTACGGCCAGGCGTTACGGCAACCGATTTGGTGCTGACCGTCGTCGAAATGCTGCGAAAGCACGGTGTCGTTGGCAAGTTTGTTGAATTTCACGGCAGCGGTCTGGCGCAACTGGCGGTCACTGATCGGGCGACGATAGCCAATATGACGCCTGAGTTCGGTGCGACCTGCGGCTATTTTCCTGTCGATGCCAAGGTCATTGAATATATGCGCCTGACCGGTCGCGATGAGTCTACACTTCAGTTGGTGGAAGACTATTGCAAAGCGCAGTCGTTGTGGCGCGATGACAGTGCTGACTTGGTTTTCAGTGCGAACCTGACACTGGATCTTGCAACGGTTGTGCCGAGTCTGGCAGGACCAAAACGTCCCCAAGACAGAGTTGCCCTGGGTGATATGAGACGCGCGATGCAAGCGGTAATCAAGGAGCGCGGTCGCAGTGAGAGCGACGAACTGGCCGTGCCCGAGCTTGGGCTCTCTATCCCGGAAGGGGCTGTAGCGATTGCAGCGATCACGTCCTGTACCAACACCTCCAACCCGGATGTAATGCTGGCGGCTGGCTTGTTGGCGCGGGCCGCGCGCAAACGTGGTCTTGCGGTTAAACCCTGGGTAAAAACCTCGCTGGCACCGGGTTCAAAGGTTGTCAGTGACTATTTTGCGCAAAGTGGATTGCAGGAAGATCTCGATGCACTGGGCTTCAATCTGGTCGGCTATGGCTGTACCACCTGCATCGGGAACTCCGGGCCCCTGGCAAAACCGATAGAAGAAGCGATTGCCGCTGAAGATGCGGTGGTCAGTGCAGTACTTTCCGGTAACCGCAACTTTGAAGGACGTATTCACAACAATGTAAGGGCAGCCTGGTTGGCGTCGCCGCCCCTAGTGGTTGCTTTTGCTATCGCAGGCACGACATTGATTGACCTGGAATCGGAGCCTCTCGGTGAGGACAGCAACGGTCAGCCGGTTTATTTGAAAGACCTATGGCCCGGCGCTGAGGAAATTCAAGCGATCCGGGGTTCAATTGACGGTGACATGTTTCACGCAGCCTACGCGGATGTTTTCAAGGGCACGGAAGTATGGCGTGCACTACCTGTTGAGGCCGGCAAGACTTATCAATGGGAGGGGGACTCAACTTATATTCACTGCCCGACCTTCTTTGATGACCTGGCTGAGCCGCTGGCTGAATTTCCGGCCATTAAAAATGCGCGTATTCTTGCGGTGCTAGGCGACAGCGTGACCACCGACCATATTTCTCCGGCTGGCGCGATAGCGCTGGAAAGTCCTGCCGGGCGCTATCTGCGCGATCAGGGGGTTGAGCCCAAAGACTTTAATTCCTACGGTTCAAGGCGCGGAAATCACGAGGTGATGATGCGCGGAACCTTTGCCAATGTGCGATTGCGCAATCACATGGTAGAGCGCGAGGGTGGCTACACCCGGTATATGCCGACCGGTGAGGAAATGAGTATTTTTGATGCGGCGATGAAATATCGCAAGGACAACAAGCCACTGGTTATCTTCGCGGGTGAGCAATACGGCACCGGTTCAAGTCGGGACTGGGCAGCCAAGGGCACCAATCTACTGGGCGTTAAGGCGGTCATTGCGGAAAGTTTTGAACGTATTCACCGCTCTAACCTGATTGGCATGGGCGTTATGCCTATCCAGCTCGACAACGACGAAGAGATGCTACAGCTTGATGGCAGTGAAGAGGTCGATGTTGAATGTTTGAGCGATAGCCTTGCGCCGGGAATGCAGCTTAAGGTAACCGTCAGTCGGCACGACGGTACACGCCATGAGGTTTTGGCACGTTCGCGCATAGATACCACCAGTGAGTTGGACTACTTCCGTCACGGTGGCATCCTGCACTACGTGCTGTACAAGTTGATGCACTAGTCTGGTAGCTCGCCAGACCAGCATTGCTGCTAGTCTGTTTTTTTACGTTTGCGCGGACCTGCGGTAGCAGGTTTGCTGTTTGCGGGCTTTTTCTTGCCGGAGTCTTTGCGTTTGCCACTGCTGGGTGGCGCGCCGGAGAGCCGCTCTATGAGCATTGGCTGTTGGCGTACACGCACTTTCTTCAAGTGTTGCAGCAGGTCTTTGGGCATTCCCGACGGCAGGTCAACGGTGCTGTGATCATCGTTAATTTTTATGCGGCCAATATAGGCGCTCTCAATTCCCGCCTCGTTGGCGATGGCACCGACGATATCGCCGGGAGTCACGCCGTGACTGTTGCCTACCGCAATCCGGAAGCTTTCCATGTCAACGTCTTGGGGCGGCATTTGCGATTTGTCGCGACGCTCGCGCTTTTCCGGTCGCTCCCCACGATCTTTGCCGGGCTTTTTCGAAGCCGATTTTTCGCGTTTTTCCGTGCGCTCAGGACGACTTTCTTTGGCCATTAATATGGGTTTTCCGGCCTGAGCAAGGTAGGCGAGCGCCGCGGCCAACTGTACCGGGTCGGCCTGGGTGTCGTGGAGGTAGTCGCCCACCAGCGCATTGAAAAAATCCAGATTCTGGCTTTCTAGCGTCTGGGTAATGGAGCGTTTGAACTGGTCTATGCGATGCAGATTAACTTCTTCGCGGCTGGGCAAACTGATTTCATTAATGGGTTGCTTGGTCGCTTTCTCGATGGCGTAGAGCAAACGTTTTTCGCGAGGAGCGACAAACAGAATCGCTTTACCGCTGCGCCCGGCACGTCCGGTACGTCCGATGCGGTGAACATAGGCTTCAGTGTCGTAAGGTATGTCATAGTTGATGACGTGGCTGACGCGTGCGACGTCAATGCCGCGCGCGGCAACATCAGTGGCCACTACGATATCGATTTTGCCTGATTTCAATTGTTCTATTGTGCGTTCACGCAATACTTGGGTCATATCGCCATTGATTGCGCCACAGCTATAGCCACGGGCTTCCAGTTTGTCGGCAAGTTCCACAGTTTGGGTTTTGGTGCGAACGAAGAGGATAATACCGTCGAACTCTTCGACCTCAAGAATACGGGTCAACGCGTCGAGTTTGTTGGTGCCAGAGACGAACCAGTACAGTTGTTCGATCTGGGCAACACTGGTCTCGCTGGGTTTGACTGCAACCACTTTAGGGTCGCGCAGATAGTTGTTCGCCATTTTGCGAATCGGCGCCGGCATGGTTGCAGAAAACAGGGCAACCTGGCGTTCTTTGGGGGTGTGTTCAAGAATCCAGGTAACGTCGTCGATAAAGCCCATGCGCAACATTTCGTCGGCTTCGTCGAGAACGACAGTCTGCAACTGATCTAGTTTCAGGGTGCCACGGCGAAGGTGATCCATAACTCGCCCTGGCGTACCGACTACCACATGGGCACCACGGCGCAATTGTCGCAATTGTGTATCCATCCCCTGGCCGCCATAAATTGGGAGTACGTTAAAGCCTGAGAGTTTGCTGGCATAGGTCTGAAAAGCTTCTGCAACTTGTATGGCCAGCTCCCGGGTCGGGGCCAGTACCAGAACCTGAGGCTGCTTGTTGGAAAGATCGAGCTTGGATAACAGGGGGAGTGCGAAGGCCGCCGTCTTACCGGTTCCTGTTTGCGCGGTTCCCAGTAGATCGTGCCCCTCCAGCAGGTGTGGAATGCTTTCAGCCTGAATGGGGGAGGGCTGCTCGTAGCCAATTTGAGTAATGGCGTCGAGAACCGGTTTGGACAGCGCGAGATCGGAAAAGGTGGGAGAGCTTTGAGTCATTAGGAAACCTGTGTGGACTTGCTGGCAGCGCGAGGCTGGCTGGCGGGAAAAGGGTGCCGATTATACGCATCTTGATCTGGTATAGCCAGAAATACCGCGACGGGGATTTTTAACAAAAAAGTACGTGTGGTCGCTACAACGCCCTCTGTACATACCTGAGCGGCAGCTTTGCGGGTTGCAGGGCCATTGACAATGGCAGTGTATATGCGATTCTGCCGCGATTATGTGCTGTTAATTGGCAGGAGAAGTAATTTGCGAATTCTTGGGATTGCGGGACTGGGCTTAGTACTCACTATGCTGCTTGGGTGTCAGGGAGGAGACTCTTCCGGTGACAATGCGGCTTTCAGCGAAGACGAGCATCACAGCCCTGAGAGTGACGGCGTGACAGTGGGGCATAGCCAGGCTGATTTTCAGGTTTACAAGAGCCCCACCTGCGGTTGTTGCGGTGACTGGGTTGAGCATCTGCACGACAATGGTTACAGCACCTCGGTGCACCATCCGGATAACTTGACCTTGTTAAAGGCTGAGCGTGGTGTCGCCGAACAATATCAGTCTTGCCACACAGCGGTCAGTCAGCGTGGTTTTATTTTTGAGGGGCATATCCCGGCTTGGGTGATAACGGACTTTCTCGCCGCTCCGCCTGAAGGTGCCATTGGTCTGGCGGTGCCCGGCATGCCGATAGGCAGCCCGGGAATGGAAATGGGGGACCGGTTTTCGCCCTACGATGTTCTGTTGCTGCGGGAAGACGGCAGCAGCATCGTTTACCGTCATATTGCAAGTATTGAGCAGCGGTAGGCGGGTGCGGCCGCTCAGGATTTGTCGCGGCGCGGTGTTATTCGCTTCGCAGCAGCGTGCAGGGCCCGGGTCAGCCTGACCGAGGGGCGGCGCTCGTACTCTGCTTTCGCCAGGGCTTCACGCTCAGCTTCTATCACTCTGCGGGCGCGTTCTTCCTCTTCGCGCTGCAGGGCCAGTTTTTCCTGCAGTCGCCGGCGCGCTTCTTCGGATAATTCCGTGGTAAAGAGGTTGTTCTCCTGGCGCAGAATAAAACGCCCCAGTTGGTCCAGAAAATTGTCGTCAAATTTGGTGGGTAGGAGGGCCGTTGTTTTAATGCCGGCCTGTTCAAAATTTCGTAAGTGGACATTGAGTCGGCGGTGTTCACTGTCCGCTACAATCACGGCTTTGACAGGCATTGGACCGATCAATTTGAAAGCCGCGCTTTCAATCTCAAAGCGATCGTCCTTACGTTCTGTACACTCGTATTTCAAATCATAGCTGTCAAGCAGTTTGCGCTGGCGTTCGACCAGCTGTTTTCCCTGTATTTCATATTCGACAGGGTCTGCGAAGCGGGCGTGACAGCGCAATTCTATCTGAGTCGGTTCCTGCCGGCTGTCGACGGAAACTGAATAGTTTTCCTGCAGCAGGCTAAGGTGCTGTTCATCTGGTAGCAAGGGGTAGCTTACCGGGCAGGGTTCATCGAGGACCTTCAGGTGATCGCAAAGCTCTTTCAGAAAACTGTAAGCCTTTAACAGGCGCGGTTGCAGTTCCGCCTGGTAAAAAGCGGCCTGGTCGGCCAATCGAGCGGCTTCGAGTTCGTCATCGCTGCGTCGCTCATCAGCTTTGGCTTTTAGTTCATCTAACAGGCTCATGGGGAATAGGCTGTCCGTGGCGCAGGATTGATGTTGCTGGCTTAGTGTGCGAGCCCTACATCATAGCGCTGCCACAGTGATCTGTGAATATGTCACAAATCGCTACTAGCTGTATGGCTGACTGAAACGTGGGGACTTAAGCTGAAGGCGGTATTTTGCCAGAGGCGCGCTACCCAGCACAGTTGCAGTATCAGCAGCAAGACCAGCCACCATTCAAAGGCGTTTTCGAGCCGGTCATATCGCTCAGCCAACAAGGCGTCCAGTACGAGAGAGAACAGCGCAATCGACAGAATACCGGCGCAGCTGCGTTCCAGCCGTTTGCCCTGCTGATGTAGCACGGATTGCTTGAGTGCTCGAGCCAGCAAAGCAAAGCAGATGAGACTCAGGCCGAGAAAGGTGACAACGCCGAAGCGCCTTATGAGATAAAAGGCACCGCCGCTGTGACCCAGTGAGAGGGTGTAGGCCGCGAGTGCAATAGCGGCAATCCAGCCGCTTACAGTAAGGTGTTGCTGGCGACTACTTCCGCCAGACAGTGTGCTCAGCCAGTGAGTATTTAGCTGCCAGAAGAAGGCCAGCAGTAGTGTTGCGGGTAGCATGCCCGCTTTGAAGATAAAGTAGGCAAGCCCGTGGCGACCACTACGGCTTATACTGACGCAGTCTGCCCAGTAAGGGTTACAGGCATCCACATGCCCCTGCCACGCTGATACGATCATGCAGGCATGTATCGTCAGCAGCATAATGCCCGCTGTGGCGTAGGCGAGTTGATGGCATTGCAATGGTTTGTTCATACCGAGGCCCTCCGTCTGTCGCTCTCGTATCGGGCAATGGTGCAGAGCCTTTAATGGCGTGGTGAACACGGTCATTGTAACCATTTGGTAAGAGCCGTGACGGCCATTGCTGTGAAGAATAGGCTGCAAATAATGGCTATAACAAGAGAGCAGCTTATGCAGGCCTTGCAGAATTATTCCAGAACCGCTAGCTGGTCAGCGCTTATACTGTGCGGCTTGATAGTGTTGGGCGCAAGTGGTTGTACCCGCACGGAAGATCCCACTCTGTACCCCGCCTATGATCCGCAAAACGCAGTACCCGAGCCTGCGAAAGAGCCGAGCGTCTTTAACCCCCAGCGGACTGTTTTCTGGGGCGACTTGCATATACATACCAGTCTCTCAACCGATGCCTTTACGATGGGCGTGCGAAGCATGCCTGACGATGCCTACCGCTTCGCCAAAGGGGCTGAAATTGAACATGGCGCAGGCTACGGTATTCGTATCAGTAGGCCACTGGATTTCGCGGCCGTGACCGATCACTCCGAATACCTTGGTGTGTTGCGTGCCTTGAATCCGGATTTGCCCCTTTCCCAGCGCAGTCTGCGCGAGCGGCTGCTCAATGACAGCCCGCTACGCAATACGCTGGCCTATCTGCGTTCAGTGCTGGGCTTTGACCTGAAGTCTGTCGACGTTGAGGCAGCACCGGCGTTGTCGCGCGCTGCCTGGCAGGAGGTGATTGATGCCGCTGAAAGGCACAACGAGCCCGGGGTTTTTACCAGTTTTATCGGCTATGAATGGTCGTCTATGCCCAATAGCCGCAATCTTCACCGCAATGTTATCTACCGTGGCAGCAACGTGCCGGACTACCCCTTCAGTTCGGTCGACTCCGA
Organism: Litorivivens sp.; assembly: GCA_041619575.1. GTDB lineage: Bacteria > Pseudomonadota > Gammaproteobacteria > Pseudomonadales > Spongiibacteraceae > Litorivivens. Next base: position 1,530 of record JBFKDP010000038.1, on the reverse strand, counting down.
AGACCCGAGGGATTTGTGGGCGGCACTCGAAGCGCAGCGGGCCAATGGCATTGAGGTGTTTGCAATACCACACAACGGCAATGTGAGTGGCGGTCTGATGTATGACCGGTTTGCCTTTGATGGTTCCCGGATTGATGTGGGCTACGCCCGCCGCAGGCTGGCCAATGAGCCACTCAGCGAAATTTTTCAGGTAAAGGGTTCGTCGGAAACCCATCCCCTGTTGTCACCGGAAGATGAGTTCGCCGACTTTGAAATATACGACATGCTGCTATCGGCCAAAGAAACCTTTGCCGAACCCAGAGGCAGTTACAGTCGGGATGCCCTGCGCACCGGTATCGAGTTTGCTCACAGCGAGGGTTTCAATCCCTATCGTTTTGGCGTTATAGGTAGCAGTGACAGTCACAACGCGAGTTCGCCCGTGGACGAAAATAATTATCACGGCAAACTCCCATTGCTCGATGGCAGTGCTGCCATTCGTCTTGGCAAGAGCTACTTACTGCCCGAAGAGCGGTTGGGTATTCACTGGAGCGCGGCTGGGCTGGCTGCCGTATGGGCGGAGGAAAACACGCGCGAAGCACTCTTTGATGCCATGCGTCGGCGCGAGACCTATGCAACGTCGGGGCCCCGAATCACGCTGCGTTTTTTTGGTGGCTGGGATTACTCTGAGGCGCTCTTGCAGCACAGTGACCGCGTTGTTCTTGCCGAGCGGGATGGCGTGCCGATGGGGGGGGTACTGCCGGAGCAGCGGGCCGACGCGCCCAGTTTTGTCGTGTGGGCCGCTAAAGACCCAGAAAGCGCCAACCTCGACCGGATTCAGATTATCAAGGGCTGGGTGGATGGAGAGGGACGTTCGCAGGAAAAAATCTTCGATGTTGCTCTGTCAGACAGTCGCAGCGCGGAGGGCGGAGCGCTAGCACCTGTAGGCAACACGGTTAACGTTGCCGAGGCCAGTTATGAAAACACTATAGGCTCCAGCCAATTAATGGCGCTTTGGCAGGACCCGGATTTCGATCCGAGACAGCATGCGTTTTATTACGCGCGAGTAATAGAGATACCTACGCCACGCTGGACCACCTTTGATGCCAAGGCCCTGGGCGTCGAGGCACCTAAGCCCGCCAGCATTCAGGAACGGGCGGTGTCGTCGGCGATTTGGTTTCGGCCCCGCGAGTAGATTATTTATTCCCCGGACGCCTGCTTGTTGCGTTGAATAACGGCTTCACGCAATTTGCTCATATTTTCTTTGGGCCGGATAAAAATGCACTCGCATTCAGCGGTTACCTGACCGTCGGCTTCGATATGGCCGTGGACAAAGGTTTTGCGGCCTTCAGTGCGGTCGACCCAGGCACTCAGGCTCAGAGGCTTTTCCAACGGCGTCGGGCGACGGTATTTGACCTTGAGTGTGCCGGTCATCCCGGGTTGATTGCCCATCATCTGGGCCATTCCTAGAAAATCGTCAAAGAGTGCGGCGACAAAACCGCCGTGGACGCAGCCGGGAGGCCCCTCGTAGCGCCAGCCCATGGTCACGCTGGC
>JBFKDP010000037.1:0-17948 GCA_041619575.1 Litorivivens sp. | reverse complement strand
GGCCACGCGTAGCCATGCATACTGCCAGAGGTATCAACAACAAAAATAATGTACTCACTGTCGACCGGGATGCCACCCACGCTGTCACTATCGGGCCTCACACCGGAGGCGTAAAGACGCTGCATTTCTTCCGTCAATTGCTGTTTGGCGATAGCCAGCCGATTTTCAATCGCCGCCGCTGCGTCGGCATCCAACTGCGCATCAGCGCGCTCGGCCTCCAGTGCCCGGGCTTCAGGTCGCAGGCTGGCCAGTTTTTGCTCGGCATCAGCCAATCGCTTGCCACGCTCTGCGAGTTTTTGCTCCAGACTTTTTAGTTTGCCGTCCAGCTCCGGTAACTCGGCCGCCAGCTCCTCGGCCATTGCCTGCAGACCAATTCCACGGTCACGCACCTTGGTCGGCTCGGCAATTTTGGTCAGCACCAACAGTAAAACAATGGCGCCAAAGCCGCAGCTGATGGCATCGAGAAAAGACAGACCAAAAACGTCCGTTTCGCGACGGCGCCGTCTCATGGCCAGTCCTCCGACGGGCTCATATACACGCCGCCACTACTGCGCGCCAACTGCCAATAGGTACTCGCAGCCAGTGGATCACCTTCCATGGGCAAGAGGATGACATTGATTGGCACGTCCTTGGGAAGCCGGCTGACCGCAGTACTGAACAGGCGCAATCGCTCGCGGGCTGACACCCCGCCAGTCTGCGAAGCACTGACATCCTGCGTAGGCAAGCCATCCGTTATCAGAAACACATTGTCCGGAGCCGGCTTCAGCTTCGCCAGTGCCTGAAAGGCCAACTCCAGACTGGTACCGTTTTCAGGCACCTGTCTGCGCAGCGATTGGACGGCCTCTGTCAATCGTCGCCCATTATCGGTTCCGAGCCAGCGCCCTTCGCTTCCCTCGATGGCTGGTACAACCTTGGTGTTAAAACTGTAAAGCTGAAATTTGGCGTCTGCCGCAATTTGGGTAGTTAGCCAGTCAACGGCTCCCACCGCGCGCTGCCATTTTGCCGAAGCCAGTTTTCGTGTGTCGCTCATATTACGGCGACGAATAACTTCGAGAATGGTATCTCCCAACATACTCGCCGATGCATCAACGAGGATGAGTACACGCTCACCATCAACCGTCAGGCCCGTAAGGTACTGCCGACGCCCCTCACCGGCAAAAGCACGGGTGGCATCGCCATCGCCCTGCTTCTCACGCAGAGTATTGACTTGCTTTTCAATGGCTTTGAGCTCTTCTTTCAAGGCCTGAATATTTTTTTCGCGGGTACGGACTTCCTGATCGCTATCATCTTCCTGATCAATAATTTCTTCCAGACTCGCCGCCTCACGAAGCGCCGCCTCAATCTGCTCTTCTGTTTCCTGCAATGCCGACGCCAATGCACTTAGCGCACTGCGCTTTTCCAAGACTTCCTGCTCCAGCAGGCTCAACTTGCTTGCGACGTCCCGGCTGCTGTCCACAGCCCTCACTTCGCTGGCGTGATTAATAATCATAAAAATGAGAATCACCGCACCCAGCCCACAGGACATGGCATCCAGAAAAGACATGCTGAAGAGTTCGATGCCTCTACGCTTGCGGCGCATACTGTCTAGCTTCCGCCAACAACGCGAATCAGAGAGTACTTGCCTTCATCACACTCTACCTGGTCACCAAGCTGCAGCACCTGGTAGTCGCCCCGCCAGGCTGCGCCGTTGATGCGAAGATCGACTGTGTCAGATGAAGATTTGAGTACCGGCTGACCATTTTCCAGCACGACTTGCACGCTGCATTCTGCGCCGGCTTTTCCGCTTGCCAAGCTTATACCTTCAACGCTCAAGGGATGTGCATCGTTGCCGCAAAGTAGATGGGTTGCTGCGAGCTCAACGGCACCAGTTTTAGGCGCACCAATGCCGCTATCGGCTTTTATCGCGCCCAGTGACAACTGTTTTACCCAGACGGGTGATTCTGCGTTACTGATAATCGCGTCACGCAGTTCAAAACCGGACGCGAAGATCGCGCTATCCGAAAGGATGCCCGCACCCAGCCGTTCACGCAAACCCGGTAAAGCAGCGAGCCTGTGACTCAGAATAATAGGCCCCTCTTGCTCATTGAGTTTGCGCTCAATGTCGCTGTAAAGGGGTTGCAGCTGATCAAGTAACTGCGAGCGCGCCACTTCGATACGGTGCTGCCGCTGCCCGGCTGGCAGTGTCATTGACAATCGCTCTGCCCGCGCAAATCCGAGTAGCCATTGTGGCAATTCGTCAAACAGGCGCTGCTCACTCGCAGCTTCGTGCAGAGGATCAAAGCGGGTTTCCGCCATAAACTGCGCAGCAATCAGTTTAATACTCTGCTCATAGCACCACGCCAGACCTTGCTGACTGAGTTCATCGGCAGAACTCAGGGCGCCATTACCATTGACCACACTGTGGTAAACCCGATGCTGGGAGATATCCAGATAGCGGCAGGGGACACCCGCAGCAGCCGCAGCCAGCACCGCACTGTCAACAACACCCACCACCGGAATCCCGCAAGCTCCGGCAATGCCCAATAGCAAGGCCAGACGCTCTGCGCCATATTGCGCCGGTACTGCAAGAATAAGCTGGCTGGGTGAAGCCCCCAGCCTACGGCAAGCACCCTGCCATAATGACTGCAAATGAAAGTAGGCAATGTCCGCGTGGGTCTGCGCGTTGCCGGCAGCACGATTCAGCGGCTGCTGATCCAGCTGGTCCCAGAAACGGTGGTAGGATGCGCGCGGATTCAAGCGCGACTTTGCCGCCGCAGCTCTGCCAAGCAAAAAACGGTCACCTTCAAGCAGTGCAATGCCCGGCTCGCTCGCCAGTACGGTATTGCCGTCGGCAATGCGCAGTTCGCTGTCGTTAAAATCCAGTATTAGCATCAATTTGTCTGCAGGTTCTGTATCAGTCCACGATCACAAGCCGTTTGCGTATCCAACACCAGACGCTCCTGCAGCAATTGCAATTGATACAATGCAAACATCAGTACGATGGACAACACCAGTGCAATTAGCGTCGAGTTGAAGGCCAAGCCCAGACTAGCAGTGACACCGCTAATATCACCTTCCACGGCCTTGTGCGCCAGCCCCAGCGCATCGCCAATACCTCGCACAGTGCCGATAAAACCAATGGATGGAATTGCCCATGCGATATAGCGCACCATGGAAAGTTCCGATTCCAGTCGCTCAATTTCCGCGTCACAGGCTTGAACCACAGCATCGGCCACGTTTTGAATATTCCGGGTTGATCGAAAACGTCGCAGCGCCGTGAGCAATGCCCGCGGGTAAAGAAAATTTCGCTCTGGCTCGGGCAAGGCTTCAATAACACGCGCATGATGGCGCGCATCTTCAGGCAGTATGGTTTCACCCTCGGACAGGTGAATCAGCGCCTGCCCCAACTGCTCGCGCTGCCGGCTCACTGCAACAGCCTTCATAGCAAGCAGGGCAATTGCCCAGAACATCAGAATGAAACAGATTTCCTGTTCAAAATCGCGAATGATAACCAGCAGTGAACGCTCAGGCTCAAAGTCCGGGTTGGCGGCAATCTGCTCGCGTTGTTCTAACTCAATGACTTTCGCCTCCGGCCGGATCACTGTGACATACAGCGCGTGCACAACAATGATCGAGATCAACAGCGCAAACAGCTGGTAGACAAACTCGTTGGACAACTTCACTTTCATCGAGATAGAACCTCAGGGGTTATCGTTATATATCTGCTGGCAAGGTTAACAGGGTATCGGCCATGATTTCTTCGCTGGGCTGAAAAGCTGGTGTAGACTCATTTTCAGTCTCGGCAGGCTTGTAATGGGGGCTGTCTTTTTCAGTATCACGAGACACTGCCGGACTTACTGGTTCATTTTTGCCGCCGCGACGCACGTCTTCTTCTGGCTCAGCCGCATGCACCGAGATTGCCAGTAAAACCAGCGAGAAACAGAGTGCTTTACCTCGCATAACGCGCCACCCTGAAGCCGACGTCATCGCGACCGTCAGCGCCACTGTCCCGATACACTACCCGCAATTCAGTAATACGTCCGTGACGCCAACTCGACCCCCTGATAACGTGCAGCTCACCCTCACCTACCCCCATCGGATCAACCTCGACAGCGGTAGGTATATCCGTCGAGAGTATGTCGTTAACCCACTCACTGACATTGCCACCCAAATCATATATCCCGAGGGGGTTGGCAGCAAAGCGGCCGACGGGCGCCGCAGCGGCGTAGCCGTCATGGTATTCGCTGAGCGTTTTATTAACGATGCCCTGGGCACTGACATCTGCGTAGTTACCAGCATTTTTAGCCGGAGGCATATCGTTTCCCCAGGGATATTTTCGCTCCTCCCGCCCGCCTGAGTAGCGTGCAACCCATGCCCACTCCGCCTCTGTAGGCAGTCGGTAACCGGTCGTTGCCGGCTGAATCAATTTACCATTGCGATAGGCCGGCGGCAGGCCATCTCTTTGACTTAACCAGTTACAAAATGCAACGGCATCGTTCCAGGACACTCGCGCAACCGGGTAATTATCGTTGTCGAGACTCGTGCGCTGAACAATGCCCGAGCTGTGTGCCGCGCGAAATTGCCGGAATGCGGCGTTAGTAACTTCCCGTGTACCAATATAAAAAAGTCGTGTCAGCTTTATATCGCGCTGAACTTCGTTGGCCTGCCGCCCCTGCTCCCGGCGCGGCGAGCCCATAGTGAAACTGCCAGGTTCAACCAGGCGCAGGCGATCACCGGTAGAAGTTTCAATTTCCTTATCAAATTGCGCCAGAAAGGCCTCGTGCTCGGTCAACAGTGTCACCCGCACTTCCTGCTGGTAATCGGCCCGTGGCGTTATTGTCTGTCGATGACTCGCATAACCCGCCTTCCTGATTTCCAGTTGATGCTGGGCAGTGGTCAGCTGAATGGTCTGATTGGCACGCCCACGCAGAATGCCGTCGATATAGAGCAAAGCGTCGGCGGGTTCGGCGCGCACCCTGATCTCGGCGACCATAGGTTCCAGAGTCAAGGCCAGCTCGCGCTCTTCGCCGCTCTCAAGCGTCAGGGTCTTACTCGCAGAACGGTATCCCGCCTTGGCCAGCGACACCGTACTTGGATCACCGGGCCGCAACTCGATATTAAGGGGCGCCAGCCCACGGTATTCTCCGTCCACCAGAACGCGAGCCCCGGTGGGCCTACTACTAACGCGAACCTTGCCGTAAAGTTTCTGCAATTTAACGGGCGGCAGCGCGCGGGCTTCATTGCTACTAATGACCACGGCGTGGCGCCAGTCTTTATAGCCGTCGAGAGAAAGCCGGATGCTATGTTTACCCGGCATAATTTCCGCCACAAAACCGGCATCACCCGTCTCCCCGACTTCTAGGTCGTCAACGAATACCGTCGCGCCACTGGGTTGCGATACGATGGTAACTTCTGCCCAGAGTGGCTCTAGGGCAACATGTAATCGCTGCCGCCGACCTAGCCCCTCGACCAAAACGCTGCCCTGCGCAGCCTGATAGCGCGGCGCCGACACATGGTAGCTGTACTCGCCGCTTTCCAATTCGTAGTCGGCCAAGGGGGTCTCTCCCAGCCGCTGGGCATCGAGGCTGACACTAGCGCCTGTGGGCTCGCTGCTCAGCGTCAGGAGACCTGGCAGTTTTGTCAGGGAAAAACGGAAGGGACTATCGCTATCAGGTGCTACGCGAAGGGTTTGCTGTAAATTGTGATAACCTGTTTTCGTCGCCGTGAGACGATACTCGCCCGGGCGCAACAGATAATTCCCCCCAAGCTCGATAACTAGGCCGCCAGCAATATCCATTTGCTCAGGCACAGGCTCGATCGCTATGGTGATAGACCTCGCCGTCAAGACAAACCAGAGGCCGTAAACCAGCAGGAAAGCACATGCACCCAAGACTATCTGCCAAAGGGGAATGCGCTTTCCTGGCTGGGCCGGGCGCTGCTCAGGCGGTTGGAAACTCGCAGGTTGAATAGCACTTTGCTGGTTATTATCGTCGGTCATCGCATCTCAAATTTTGTCAGTGCAACGGATTTCAAAAGGCGCCACCGTATTCATGCCTGGACGAACGCTAAGCGTTTTTCGCACATCGCGATAGCCTTCGCAACGGCCGACCACGACGTAATCCCCAGGTGACAGATCGACACGCTGCTGTTCGAATTGCCCAAAACGGCCTACGCGATAGATCATCACGTTTGTCTTGTTATCGGAAATCAGGGTGACGGTAAACGTTTCTGACGCCTTCGCAATTGCCTGTGCAAGTGCCGCTCTCTGTTGCTGCAGGCGAGGGCCCTCCTGCTCTATATTCTGTGCTCGCTGCAGCCAATCACGCGCCTCATTCAAGACTTGCTCACTGTAAAGTCTTTCCGGTTCGTCAAGCAGGCCTTGAACCGCACGATCAATATTTAAACGCTCGCTGGACTGGGCCAGACCGCGCTGAGCAAAATCCAGCGTGGGATCGAGTTTCAGCACTTTCTGAAATTGCTCACTCGCTCGCTGCCAGTTTTCCTGCTCAGCGGCAGCCTCCGCCCTTCGACGCAGCGCTGCTACTTCCTGCGCTTGCAGACCGAGCTCGGCTTGCGCCAGCCCTTCTTCAACAACACGCTGCCGGGCTTTAATGTTGTCGGCCTTCAGAAACTCGCGCTTGGCGGTGCTGAAATCCTGCGCCTCCAGAGCTTGCTGGGCCGTTGAGAGTGCGATGCGAAACTCCCAATCCTGCATGCCCTTGGCAACACGCAGCACCCCCTCTTTGGCGCCCGGAGCCTGCGGATCGAGCGACAGAGCCTGGCGATACAACATCAGGGCCTGATCGAGCTGATCGTCCATCTCATGATTTTCAGCCGCAGCCAACAGCCTCAACACCTGTTCGAGATTCTGGGCCCGTCGCATTCCGGCCGCCGCAGGCACATTGTCGGGGTGAATGGCCAGCGCCAAATCAAAAGCCTTGATCGCAGCCTCAATATCACCAGCTGCAATTTCCTGATGGCCCTCAACAATGGTTGCCTTCAGCAGGGGCTCAACCTGAGCGAGTAGCGTATTGGCATCGGCAATGGCCTTTTGCCAGTAGGTTGCCGCGGCCTTGAAGTCGCGCTCGTCGAAATAGTTGCGAGCGCGTTCATCGTTTACCTGTATTTGCTGGTAATCGGCAGCCGCCCAGCGCTCAACTGCCAGCCTTTCCAATTCTGCGCGTCGCAGTTGCAGGGCATCGGCGATGCGCTGGGCCTGCTGACGGTTGGCAAGCACCTCTTCGGTATCGGGGGCTTGTTGCGTGATCCCGTCGCCTTCACTCTCAGCCTCTACTGATAACACTGGTTCTGCCTGTGTCGCAGAGCTGACAGGCGATCGTGTATTGATCTGCGATGGCAGCCACAGCACGACCAGAATCAACAGCAGGGCAATGGCTAGCACCGCTGCCCAGAACAGTGGTTGATGCACAGTGGGCTGAGCAGCTGGTTGCGGGATGGGGGTTTCCTGAGGCGCCCCAAAGTGTGTCGGCGCGATTCGCTCCGCACGGGGCTCCTGTTCCGACGAAGTCATGGCTCTTTCCTATAGATCGTCGCCAGTGCGATCATTGCCGAAGTCGTCCTCACGCGGATCGAATCCGGTTTCCTTGATATAAATTTTGCGCAATAGCTCGCGCCACTCCTGATACTGTGCCTCAGCTGAACCGGAGAGCGTCACAGTTTTGCCGTCGAGCTCAATTACCCGGGGCTTCAAGTCTCCGGACAAGGATTCTCCCAGCTCGTTCAGCGCTTCGATATGGAGTTTTTTCTCGGCATTTTTATCCAAACCCGATTTAAAAAGATAGGCACCACCACCCACCGCACTGATCGCTGCTGCACCCTGGGCTCCATTCGTTGCCTGTCCTGCGCCATAGATACCCGCTGCAACACCGACCGCACCGGCAACCATTCTACCAATGGCTTCCTTGCGAACCTTCTCCAGATTTTTTGCCTCACGATAACTGGACGCCCGCCATTCATCGTAGGGCGCCTGAATCTGTTGCGAGAAAATGTAATAGTGCTGGTCCAGCGCATCGACCAGCCGATAATCGCGCTCACGAATGCTGTTCACACGATCGACGTTCGGGTCACCGCTGGAGGGGAGGCCGCGCACGCTATAGCGCCCATCCCGCTCGCGCAGATAGTCGCCGAACGCATCGGGAGCCAGATCATTTGCAAAGCGTAGGAATGCCAACTGCCGAATATCCCGCAGCTGTTTGGACGACAGCTTCTTGCGCGCTTGCAGCAAATCATTGGCGACTCGATTATAGAGATCCTGAAACGGGTCAATGTCGGAGGGATCGGAGTCGCTATAGCTTAAGCTGGCCGCCGTTTCCGAGTATGTTTTGTCGAGCCAGATGCGGCCGGCGGCATCCACAGCACGCACTGATATTTTCATATCGCGCCCATCGGACTCGATGATTTTACCCGTCAGCAAAAGCTCGGAATTGGTTTCCGTGCCGGGCACCACCCGTACGGGGCCCCAGTGCCCGGTGCTCTGCAGCGTCTCTCTGAGGCGGTAGGGAATGTAGCCCGCTTCAGCTTTGCGAACTTGCGGAAAAATACCAGAGTCTTCCTCAACCGGCTCGGTGTAGCCCGGATCGAATACGGCGATGTTTATATCCAGCAACTCGGACTGCGGAATTTCGCGCTCAGCGTGAATCGCGCGCGTGGCGTTCACATGCTTGACCGACTGATTCACACAGCCAGCGAGTAGCGACAGGCACAAAGTCGCCAGCAGCGCTCTGGTGCCTTTTCTTGTCGCCTCAGCGATTGTTGCGTTTGTATTCACGGTATTCATCCCACAACTTCTTGCGTAATTCCGGGTCGGGCTCGTTTTCCGCTGCCTCGCGAAGTTGTCGCGCGACAATATCATCGTCCTGGCCGCTGGGCACATCATCAGGCGCTGGCGGCAAACTTGCCTTGTCACCCGGGCTGCCGGGACGCTGCCCCCCCCCTTTGGGCATATTGCCGCCGCCACTGCTGGCCGGTGGTGGCGGCGCACCGTAGCCATATTGCTGATCACCGCCCTCGCCCCCGGCAGCACCGCCCCCGGAGGAACCGCCGCCACTCTCAGCGTCGCGACGTCGACGCTCCTGCGCCAGCGCCTCAGCCTGTCGCGCCTCTGACAATTCCCGCCCCTCGCGATCCAGGCGTTGATCAAAAGCACCCAGCGATCGGGCTAATTCTGCGCTTAAAGCGTCGTACTGTTCGCTCTCGGTAAGCGCACCGCTGCCTGAGGACGACGCACCAGCAGGCGCAGGGGATGAAGCACTTTGGCTACCGTCACTTGACTGCGATGCACTTTGTTGCTCGCCATCCTGGGCCGAGGGAGTCTCCTGCCTAGCGCCACTGTCCGGCGGTGGTGGTGGCCACTGCGGCTCCTGAGCATCCGCTCCCGCGGCTTGAGACTGGCGAGACTCTTCAGAATCCTGAACGGTCTGACGGCTTTGCTGTTCCTGCTGTTCCTGCTGTTCCTGCTGTTCCTGCTGTTCCTGCTGTTCCTGCTGTTCCTGCTGTTCCTGCTGTTCCTGCTGTTCCTGCTGTTGCGCCGCCGATGGCGGGGGTGGTGGAGGCGGAGTGCTCGGAGGCGAAGCGGGCGGTGTCGTGCAGGCCGTCATCAGCATACTGACTATCGCCGTTGCCACAATGCGCCGACACGTCGCTCCGCCCAAGCGACACGGCACTCTTTCAATATCCTTTATTGAATTCATCAATTGCTGCATTACGGCGCCTCTGCCGATGGTCGGAAGCGATAGACAAAACGCACTTGCTCCGCCTTTTCATTGCCTTTCTCGGTATAGCGTGGCCGAAAGATCGTGTCCCGGCTGTAACGTAGCGCTTTATCCTTTAACGACTCAGCCTGCTCGGGACGCGCTTCAAGAAATTCGATATTTCGGGGCTCGCCACGAGAAGTTACATCCATAACAAATTCGATTTCGCCGTTGTAGGCTTTTTGCATACTCGGATCGCTGGACTGGGCCATTTTGAGCGTTTTTTGATAGATCGGCACCGGCTGCGCGAATGCTTCCACCAAACGCTGTTCGGCCCCTCCCTCGCGCAACAAGTCGTAGGCGCGCTGATAGTAGCGACGTGCTTTCCGTCGATCACCCAGCAACTGATAGTGATCGCCCAAGCGCACATAGGTTTCACCCAGCGCGGCGAGGTCTTGCGGCGACTGGTCCTCCTGGATACGCAGCGCGACTTTCAATGCGCGCACCGCCTTCCATTCCGAATCCAGCAGACTGCGATGGTCTGCGCTTTGCCCAAAGTCATTGTTGATGGCGCGCCGAACCTGATCACTCCGGACAAACGAATAGCTGACATTGCGTTCAGCCGCCTTGATGTCACGCAATTTATCAAGGTCGTTGTGAATTCGGCGGGAGTAGCTTCCCGCAAGATCGTAATAAACGGGCACCAGATCGGGGTGGCTATCGCCGCGCTCAGCCGCAAGAAGCTCGAGGCGCTCCTCGTGCAAGCGACTCTCCTGATAGGGGGCTTCAAACTGGCGGTACCATCGGGCAGCGCGCGCCAGGGCCTGCTCCAGTTCGGGCCCGCCGCGCAGTGCCTGCCGATGAATTGTCAGCCCGCTTTCCAGTCGATCCAGTGCATCGTCCATCCGCCCCATTTTGGATAGACTGTCCAGCAGGAGATCATCGTAAGCAGTTTGTTCAAGACTCTCTAAGCCCTTGTCAGTGCGCGTTACAAAGTTGGCCTGCTCAATGTAGTCAATAGCCTGGGGGTAGGCACCCAGCCGGTAGTGAGCGAGCCCCAGACCATAGAGCGGTGAGCTCAGCCGAGGGTCACGAAAATTTCCGCTCTGCTTTAATTGCTCAATGGCGAGTTGGAAGTTGGCGATAGCGCCATCACTATCCCCTTGGCGCAACTGCACCAAGCCCAGATTACTGATCGCCACCGGACCGTGACGGCGATCAGCCTGCAGTTGCTGTACGAGCGCCTTAGCGGCCGTGAGGGCGGCAGCGAAGTCGCCCGCGGCCATCGCCCGATCCAGCTGCCGCTGATGGGCCTGCGCAGCAGCATCACTCAGTACTAGCGACACCAATGCAGGCATCGGAGAGTTGTCTGCTTTTTGGGCTAAAGCCAAGGCGCTCAACACCATCAGCACTGCCAGCATCGCAGCTCTGAGATACCTTGTTCTCGCCTCGATCCCAATCTTGTTATACATCGTATTCACCACTGGATACTACGCACCACCAGCCCCGCCACTGAGCACTGGAACAGGGTCTGGCGCGGGGCTTTCGTCCGCTTGGCTTTTTAGTTACTTTAGCACTTAGGCGCTGTATGCGCCCGACTGTTTGGCGGATTTATACAAGGATAAACAACTGCCAAGCTACTGACATCTATTGTTTTTTCAATGGAGATGAACCATGGAACCCTATGCAGCCCTGTTTATGACGGTTGGTGTCGCATTATTGTTGATCAGCTGGCTACTACTGCTGATTGCGTCCGCCAATGAAGATTTCAGCTGGGGGCTCTGCTCTCTGCTTTTACCGCCACTGTCCTACCTCTACGCCTTCGCTCGCTTGGACAAAACCCGCGATAGCCTCATGCTCGCCATTATTGGCTGGCTGCTGATATGGCTGTCACTCGCTACCTGAAGTAACAAGCCGGGCAGGTGTAACACTGTAGCGGGAATTACCATTCGTTAATGCAGTAATTCCCTCAAAAGCAATAAAGCCCTATATTTCAGAAGCTTAGCAAAACAGGGGGCGTGTAGCGACGTAACACTTACGATAAAAACTGGCAATTTGGTAACACTTTTAGCACAATAGCGCTGTCAACATTGTTCTAAGAGTGATACCTCTATGCAAACTTTTCTGAAAACCTTTGTCATTGCCTCTTTGGCTCTCGCCTCTGCCAGCGTATTTGCAGCTCGCCCTACCAGCGTTATGTACACTGGCGAAGGCGTCAACGAAGCGGGGCTGGAGTACTCCAGCTACGCAGTAAAATGCACCAACGGCCAGCGCTACCCGCTGACCGCTTGGGACAACCGCCGCAAATGGTGCGTTGGCGAGCATTCAGCTGAAGAGTGCCACCGCAAGCAAATCAAAGCGGCGAAAAAAGCCTGCAAAGCCGGCTGATACTGCCCGGCGGGCCTTACTTACAGGCCCGCCTCCTCCACCTCGTGAATATCCTCTACTGAAAATACCAGTCGTGCCAGACGACTGATCAGCTGCTTCTGCCGCGCAAGCCCCTCTTCAGAAAACGGATCAACCTTCAGCATATCCCGGTACATCGGTGCCATGGTGATGTATGACATCACTATATTGTTAAAGGCCATCACCGCCCAGGGCTCAAGATCGGCCCCTTCAAAAAAACCCAACTCCGGCCCCTGCACGTTGTGCTCAAACAAAGGCCTAAACATCTCATTCACAATGACAGAGGTATGAGGCCCCCCCGCAAGCGCTGCATGCTGCAGAAGACGCGCCAGGTTAGGTTGGCGGTGATGCAACTCCACAATGGTTTCCAGCCACTCGAGGATGCTGTTCCGCGTAATCGGCTGATCGAGCAACCGCACCAAGGGCCTGTTAAAGGTGTCGATCAGACGATCAAGTACCGCGCGATACAAAGCCTCTTTATTCTTGAAGTGGTTGTAGAGGCTGGGGGAACGCATGCCAACGCGATCGGCAACCTCGCCCAGGGACGTTGCCCGGTAGCCTTTTGCCGCAAACAGGGCCTCCGCCTCATCGAGGATGCGAGTAGGAGTATCTTTCAAATTCGTAACCACTCTCTTTATGTCAGCCGCTATGCTACCAAAATCGATGGCTTGCGGGCGCTTTCACTCAACACACCGGCTACACTGCTTTGCTGGGACGCCCCCATGCCATAAACCCATAATAAAACTGGAATGACCTGTATGGATGACTACCGCTCAATTGAAAACCTGATGTATGAATACGCCTTCAGACTGGACGCCGGAGACTTGACCGGCGTTGCCGAGCTGTTTCGCAACGGCGAAATCGTGGCACCGGCAGCCGATTCGGTCGTAAAAGGCTACGATGCCGTACTGCAGATGTACAATAGCTCCACACGCCTGTTTGAGTGCGGCACGCCGAAAACACGCCATATCATCAGCAATGTCATGATTGAGGTTAATGGCGAGACCGCCAACGCCAAGGCCTACTTTACGGTTGTTCAGGCGGCACCCGGCTTGCCACTACAAACCATCATATCGGGCCACTATAATGACCGCTTTGAAAAGCACGCAGGCCGCTGGCATTTTTCCCGCCGCGAAATGCACCCGGAGCTGTTCGGCGATTTGAGCAAGCACCTATTGTTTGACGCTGCCAGCATACAATAGCCCCAAGAGAGCCCCAGCCCACGCATGAGCAGCCCCAAAATGAACAAGCCAGGCCGACGCGGCTTGCCGCGCATCATCGACGCTGGCCGCTATTCAATGCGCGGACTGAGGGCAGCCTGGACTCACGAAGAGGGCTTTCGTACCGAGTGCTTCCTGATGCTGGCCCTGATTCCGCTCGCCGCATTACTCGCAACCACGCCAGTGGAGTTTCTGCTGCTGGTTGGCTCTTGCGCCTTGGTCATGCTCGCAGAAATTTTAAACTCCGCCATTGAAGCTGTGGTCGACAGGGTCAGCCTCGACCAGCACCCGCTGTCAGGGCAGGCAAAAGATCTGGGCTCTGCCGCCGTTTTTCTCTGCATGATGCTGGTCCTGCTGGTTTGGGGAACGCTAGCTGCCAGCCGATTTTGGCTGAACAGCTAACGAGAGGGCAAAAAACCGGGGCGCCGGGCAAATTTGCTTGACAGAATGGGCGCCAACAGGAATAATCCGCCCTCTTAAATTTTTGGCACTAGACTGGATTCAAGGAGTAAACGGGTGGCAAATTCTCCCCAAGCACGTAAACGCGCACGGCAAGCGGAAAAGCGCCGCAAGCATAATGCCAGCCTGCGCTCCATGGTGCGCACCTACCTGAAGAAAGTGGTAGGCGCCATTGCCGCAGGTGACGTGGAAGCAGCTAAGGCGGCCTATGCAGCCGCCACACCAGTTGTTGACCGCATGGCAGACAAAGGCATTATCCACAAGAATAAGGCCGCTCGGCATAAAAGCCGCTTGAGCGCCCAGATCAAGGCAATGAGCACTGCCTCCTGATCCAAGCTTTCTTGTGCAATAAAAAAACCCGCTGTTTAAGCGGGTTTTTTATTGCCCGGAAAAATGGCTAGACAACAGACAGAAGGGTTTAAAACCACACAGTTTGGCAGCTGCACTGCACCGGCAAAGCCATTAACTCAAGACCAGGTTATCCCGGTGAATCAACTCTTCATCACCATGATAGCCCAGCAAGTCCGTTATCGCCGCACTGGGCTGCCCAGCCAGCTTCCGCGCTTCATCGGCATTATAATTGACCAGCCCTCGCGCCACCTCCCGGCCCTCTGCATCAACACAACTGACCAGATCGCCGCGTCGAAAATCACCACTGACAGTCTTAACCCCCACCGCCAGCAAACTACTGCCTCGACCGGTCAACACCTTGACGGCACCGCTGTCGAGCTGCAATTGGCCGCGCAGCTGCAACTGCCCGGCAAGCCACTGCTTGCGCGCCGCCAACTTCTGTCTTTTTGCCAGCAAACGAGTACCAACCGACTCACCGGCCAGCAAGCGCTGCAAGACACATTCCTGGGTTCCACTGGCTATAACGGTATCAGCGCCAGCCCGCGCCGCCAGCCGCGCCGCCCGGAGCTTGGTGATCATACCGCCACGGCCAAGCGCTCCGGCACCGGACACCATTGCGTCCAAAGCCCGGTCTTCAGCGTCCGCGTTTTCAATCAGCCTAGCGTCGGCATGATGACGGGGATCGCGATCGAAAAGCCCCTGCTGATCCGTAAGAATCACCAGCACATCAGCGTCAACCAAATTGGCGACGAGCGCAGCTAGGGTATCGTTATCACCAAAGCGAATCTCATCGGTCACAACCGTGTCATTCTCATTGACGACCGGGACCACACCCAGCTCGATCAGGGTTTGCAAGGCTCCGCGCGCATTCAGGTAGCGATCGCGCGCTGAAATATCATCATGTCCCAAGAGAATTTGAGCGGTATGCAATCCATGTTTGGAAAAACGCGACTCATAGGCTTGCACCAGGCCCATTTGACCAACCGCAGCCGCAGCCTGCAGGCGGTGAATCTCCTCTGGTCGCTGACTCCAGCCGAGACGGGTCATACCCTCGGCAACTGCTCCCGAGGATACCAGCACCAGCTCATGGCCGGCGGCCAGCAGATCGACCATCTGCGAGACCCAGTTATCCAGCCCCTCGCTCCATAGCCCCTTGCCATTGGCCGTCAGCAATGCGCTGCCAATTTTCACTACCCATCGCTGCGAGGCAGCAGAAGCCTTGGTCATTGCATTGCGCCCCGCATCTTGTTCAGATCGAGAGGCTTAAGGTTGGTAGACCACTTCCACGTCACCGTCATCATCGTCGTCATCTTCGTCGTTATTGTCCTGCGACGCCTTGCGAGCCGCACGGCGCACCTCAGCCAAGTGCTGGATACGCGCCCGCGCTTCTGCCTGCATGGCACGCTGGGTATCGAACTCCAGTTGCCTGGCCTCTTCATCCTCACTTTCACGCTCGCGACAGGCCTCAACATGCTCCAGAATCGCCCAACACAAGGCATCCGTATTGTTACCCGTCAGGGCCGAAAGCGAATAAACCGGCCCCTGCCAGTCGAGTCGCTCAACGATTTCGCGACACAGCTCGTCACGCTCACCTTCAGGTAGCAAGTCTGTTTTATTCAACACCAGCCAACGCGGCCGCTCATACAGGGTTTCACTAAAGGCCTTGAGCTCCGCCATGATGGTCTCGGCCGCTGCAACGGGATCAGAACCATCAAGTGGCGCCACATCGACCAGATGCAGCAATAAACGGGTGCGCGTCAGGTGCTTGAGAAAACGAATCCCCAACCCCGCCCCCTCGGCCGCACCTTCCACCAGCCCCGGAATATCCGCAATCACAAAACTGCGATGCTTCTGCATCGCCACCACACCCAGATTGGGCACCAGTGTTGTAAAGGGGTAATCTGCAACCTTGGGCTTGGCCGCCGACACGGATCGGATCAGCGTAGACTTGCCCGCATTGGGCAAGCCGAGCAGACCAACATCGGCCAATACTTTCATCTCCAGTCGCAACTGCCGCGACTCACCCTCAGAACCCGGCGAGGTCTGCCTTGGGGTACGATTGGTGCTGGATTTGAAGCGCGCATTCCCCAAACCGTGAAAACCGCCCTGCGCTACCTTAAGTAACTCACCATCTTTCGACAGATCACCGAGCACGTCCCCAGTGGCCTCATCAATGACGGTGGTTCCTACCGGCACGACAAGCACCAAATCCTTACCGCTTTTACCACGACAGTTTCCACCACGCCCCTGCTCACCGTTATCCGCGCGATAGGCCCGAACGTAACGATAGTCGACCAGCGTATTGACCGCGTTATCCGCCTGCAAAAAGACACTGCCACCATCCCCGCCGTCACCGCCATCAGGGCCGCCTTTCGGAATATACTTTTCGCGTCGAAAACTCAGGCAGCCGCTACCGCCATTGCCAGCGGCAACTTTGATTACAGCTTCATCAACAAATTTCATAAGGGTAGTCCGGCGTCGCTTGAGTCAAAATTCAGGTTTTCTTTAGCAGATACAAAAAAGCCCCGTCAAGCTGACGGGGCTTCTTGTGAGTCAGTAAAGCGTGTCAGGCCGCTTCGATGCTGACAAATGTGCGCTTGTTCGGGCCTTTTACGGAAAACTTAACAACACCGTCAGCCTTAGCAAACAGCGTGTGATCCTTGCCAATACCGACGTTAACACCCGCGTGAAAACGCGTGCCACGCTGACGAACAATGATGCTACCTGCTGGAACAGCCTGTCCACCAAAGCGCTTTACACCAAGGCGTTTACTTTCGGAATCACGACCGTTACGAGTACTACCACCAGCTTTCTTGTGAGCCATATTACTTCTCCTTTACTTAGCCGCTGATACCGGTAATTTTAACTTCGGTATACCACTGACGGTGGCCGGCCTGTTTCATAGAGTGCTTGCGGCGACGGAACTTCACGATTTTAACTTTAGCGTGACGACCGTGGGCCAGCACCTCTGCAGTGACTTTTCCGCCAGCAACCAGCGGAGTGCCGATTTTGGCAGCCTTACCATCGTTGACCAGCAGCACCTTGTCGAATTCCAGGGTCTCACCAGTGGCCACTTCCAGCTTTTCCAACTTGAGGGTTTCGCCCTCAACAACACGGTGCTGCTTGCCACCGCTTTCAATCACTGCGTACATAATCTTCTCCAATCAGCCTGCTTGCGTGGGTTAATGACATTGGGTCGACATCCTGTCGAGGCGCAAGTCCAGGCACTGCCCCAGCCAGTGAAAGCCTCACAGCCGGACAGTTTTGCTTCAGGGTCGCGCATTCTACGCAAAAGCAAGACCAAGCTCAAGCTTTTACAGCAAGAGACGCAATGAGGATTCCAGCCTTGACACCCCGCGCAGCGCCCCCTAGCATTCCCGCGGCACCCACAGGAAGGCAAACGGACAGGCCAATCCTCACGCATGACCCCAAGGAACCCTTGATGCAGCATATCCGAGAGGTAGTCGCGACCGAATTTCAGGCCGTAAATGACCTCATTATAGAGCAGCTCCACTCCGACGTCGGGCTGGTGGAAAACATTGGCCACTATATTGTCGACGCTGGTGGCAAGCGCCTGCGCCCCCTGTTGAGCCTACTCGCTGCCGGTGCCAGCGGTGGCATTGAGCAAAAGCACATCCAGCTGGCCTCCGTTATTGAGTTTATCCATACCGCCACCCTCCTGCACGACGACGTGGTAGACCTATCCACCCTGCGTCGCGGCCTGCCCACGGCAAACGCCAAGTGGGGCTCGGCCCCCAGCGTGCTCGTGGGCGACTTTCTATACTCCAGAGCCTTTCAGATGCTGGTCAGCATCGGCGACATG
>JBFKDP010000036.1:0-17965 GCA_041619575.1 Litorivivens sp. | reverse complement strand
TGGGGATTGGCTTCCAGCCCCATCTTATTCGATACCCGGGCAGCCATCGGTACCGCAGAAACCCCTGCGGAACCAATCAAAGGGTTAATGGCCTGCTTGCTGAAGCGGTTCATGGCTTTGGCCATCAGCACGCCTGCAGCGGTGCCGATACTGAAAGCAACCACTCCCAGGAGAAGAATCCCCAAGGTGTTGAGATCCAGGAATTTATCTGCACTGAGCTTTGACCCAACCGAGAGGCCTAGAAATATTGTTGTGATATTGATCAGCGCGTTTTGGGCCGTATCCGACAGACGGTCTACTACCCCGCATTCGCGCATCAGATTACCAAAGCAGAACATGCCCAACAGGGGCGCCGCATCTGGCAAGAGCAGCGCCACCAACACTAGCAGCAACAAGGGGAAGAAGATCTTTTCGCGCTTTCCAACAGCCCGCAATTGCACCATTTCGATCTTGCGCTCGGCTTCTGTGGTCAAGGCACGCACTATGGGAGGCTGAATAAGCGGCACCAGCGCCATATAGGAATAGGCTGCAACCGCGATAGCACCCAACAGATCCGGTGCCAGCAGACTGGCAACATAGATTGCCGTCGGACCGTCAGCACCGCCAATAATGCCGATTGCCGCCGCATCGGCAATGCTGAAGTCCATCCAGCCCAGAGCGGTCAGCCCAACAGCCCCCAAGACTGTGGCAAAAATGCCGAACTGTGCGGCTGCGCCAAGAAACAGGGTTTTCGGGTTTGCGAGCAGCGGGCCGAAATCGGTCATTGCCCCTACCCCCATAAAGATGACCAGCGGCGCCACACTGCTGCCAATGGCAACCTCATAAAAATTGTAAAGCATGCCATTGGCATAGCCCGCATTCACTGCGGTATCAATGGCAGCCCGATGCAGCTCAGCCGGAGCTTGCGTGTAGGCCGTCAGGATTTCCTTGGGCAATGACCAATCACCCATCCCCAGTGATGACGCCAAGGCTGTCAGCACGTCGGGGTTTGCGGCCCAAATTGCGTTTTCGACCGCCGAGTAGGCCAGGCCTGCTGCGGGAATATTAGCCAGAATGCCACCAAAGCCTATAGGCACTAGCAGCAGAGGCTCGAAGCCCTTATTGATTGCGAGGTAGAGCAGCAGCAGGCAAACGCCCATCATCACCGCTTGTCCGGGGGCCATATTGGCCAAACCGGAGTCCTGCCAAAGACGCAGTAAATTTTCCATCTAATTCACTCCGCCTACTGAATTTCCATCAAGATATCGCCCACAGCAACACTGTCGCCAACCGAGGCCAGTATGGCTTTAACGCTGCAGTCACGGGCAACACGCACCTCGGTTTCCATTTTCATCGCTTCTAAAATCGCAACCACTTCACCGGCCTGAAGCTCGTCACCTACGGCGACATTCAAACGCAATATATTGCCCGCCAAAGGTGCTGTGACGGGTTCGCCCGCAGCGGCGGGCGCCGCGGCAGATTTGGCCGGTGCGCTCTGAATGGATTCAATGTCACCGCCCTCGGCAACCTGCACAAGGTATTGCTGACCGGAAACAGTGACCGTATACACCGCCTCGCCCCCTTGCTGCGCAGCAGGTGCGGCAAGCGGAGCTTCGGTTTCGCCCGTTGGCGCCGGTTCAAAGGCCTCTGCGTTACCCCGGTTTGCGAGAAACTTCAAACCAACCTGAGGGAATAAGGCATAGGTCAGCACGTCATCAATTTCACGCTCACCGCTACTCAGTGAGATGTTTTGTTCGCTGGCCAGCGACTTCAACTCTTCACAAAGTTTATCCAATTCAGGTTCCAGCAAGTCTGCAGGACGGCAGGTGATGGGCGCTCTGCCTTCGAGTACTCTTTCTTGCAATGACGCGTCGACGGGCGCAGGCGTCGCGCCATATTCACCCTTGAGCACACCTGCAGTCTCCTTCGATATCGACTTGTAGCGCTCGCCAGTGAGCACATTAATGACAGCCTGGGTGCCGACTATTTGTGAGGTGGGCGTTACCAGCGGAATATAGCCCAGCTCTTTTCGCACCTTCGGGATTTCCTGCAGAACTTCATCCAGTCGGTCAGCGGCACCCTGCTCTTTTAGCTGACTTTCCATATTCGTCAGCATGCCGCCGGGAACTTGCGCCACCAGAATGCGCGAATCCACGCCGCGCAATGCCCCTTCAAATTTGGCGTATTTTTTTCGGACAGTCCGGAAATAGGCGGCTATCTCTTCCAACAATTCCAGATTAAGACCGGTATCGCGCTCAGTATCCTGCAGCATGGCAACAACGGATTCCGTTGGTGAGTGACCATAGGTCATACTCATGGAGGAAATAGCCGTGTCGATATTGTCGATGCCAGCCTCGATGGCTTTGAGGGCAGTCGCCGTCGAAAGTCCCGTCGTGGCGTGACATTGCATATGCACCGGCACGTCGAGAGTCGCCTTAAGCTTGGTCACCAGTTCATAGGCCACGTAGGGTTTGAGCAGGCCCGCCATGTCCTTGATGGCGATTGATTCTGCGCCCATATTTTCCAGAGACTTGGCCAGATCCACCCACGTGTCCACCGTGTGTACTGGACTGACCGTATAAGAGATGGTGCCCTGAGCGTGTTTGCCGACCTTACGCACAGCTTTGAGCGCAGTCTCAAGGTTGCGCGGATCATTCATGGCATCGAAAACGCGGAATACATCAACACCATTAACAGCAGCGCGCTCGACAAAACGCTCAACGACATCGTCAGCATAATGCCGGTAGCCGAGAATATTCTGACCACGAAACAACATTTGCTGCGGTGTATTCGGCATCGCCTTCTTCAGCTCGCGAATGCGTTCCCAAGGGTCTTCACCAAGGTAGCGAATACAGGCATCAAATGTTGCGCCCCCCCAGGATTCAAGGGACCAGAAACCAACCTGATCAAGCTTGTCAGCGATCGGTAGCATGTCATCCAGTCGCAAACGAGTGGCAAACAGAGACTGGTGGGCATCCCGCAGCACCACATCGGTTATACCCAAAGGCTTCTTGTTGTCGGTCATAGAGTCATTTCCTAGCATTGTCTGATCGATGCCCAGACGGGAGCATGGATCGTGAAAACTCCAACCCGATTAATCCGGGCACTGAGCAAGTATCACTCAAAATTCAGTGGCGAGAGTCTTTTCTGTACTCGTGAATAGCAGCAGTCATTGCAGCAACTACCGCTGGCGAGGGCTGACTTTCAGGAGCGCCTCGACGCTTGCGCGCGAGGGGCGCAGCGGGGGGCGGCTCAAGGCGCTGGGCTAGGCTCGACATCCAGCCAGTGACCACAATCAAAAGCGTCAGAAAAACGAAGACTGTGCCCATACCAAACAGCATGAGTTCAAGACCTTGCTCCAACAAGGTAGACGACATGTAAGGCAACCTCTCTGGCGTGTCGCAGCGAAGATTAATAACGCAGATCTTTTACTTTACAGAGATGCCGATACGCCAGCAAGATCAAACACAGCTTCCATCGAAAGAGTAATTCAACTACAAAATACAGTGATTTCAGTGGCTTAAACTACACGAACGATTTCTGCACCGTCTGCGGGCAATACGGCTCTTTGCACAGCGGTATTTACGCTATACTGCCGCGCTTGAATCAAAGGTGCACTATGAAGCTCGTTCTCGCCCCGATGGAGGGCGTCGTCAATGCGCGAATGCGCGCCCTGCTAACGGCAGTCGGCGGTATCGACCGCTGTGTGACTGAATTTGTCAGGGTCACTACCCAGCTGCTGCCGCCGCGGGTTTTTTACCGCTATTGCCCGGAACTAAAGGCAGGGAGCCGGACGCCCTCAGGCACGGAAGTTTACCTGCAGTTGCTGGGAAGTGAGCCCGGTGCACTGGCTGACAATGCAAGCCGGGCGGCCGAATTGGGCGCGGCTGGCATTGATCTTAATTTTGGCTGCCCGGCAAAAACCGTCAATAAGCACCGCGGCGGTTCGATATTGCTCGACGAACCCGAGCTGATCCACAGCATCGTTAATGAAGTACGACGCGCCGTACCCGCGCAAACACCGGTAACAGTCAAAATTCGACTCGGTTACGAACACAGTGACTACCTACTCGATATTGCGAACGCTATTGCCAGTGCCGGTGCCAACGAGCTCACCGTGCACGCTCGCACAAAAGCCCAGGGTTACAAACCCCCTGCGCATTGGCACCGGATTGCTGAGATCAAGGCCAAAGTCCGCATCCCTGTCATCGCCAATGGTGAAATCTGGACGCCTGCGGATTATCAGCGCTGTCGCCAGGCCAGCCATTGTGATGATGTGATGGTGGGGCGCGGCCTACTGGCGCACCCGGGGCTGGCAAGACAGTTGAAATCGGGCACAGAGGCAATGCCCTGGCATGCTGTAGTGGACATGTTGCGAACCTTTCAGACATCCCTACAGGCAAACTGCGCCGCTAGGCACGCTTGCGGGCCGGTCAAACAGTGGCTGGGGTATTTACGCTTACATTATGCTGAAGCGGGACTGCTCTTAAGTCGCGTCAAACGGATTACCGACGCTGACGTGTTACTGGCAGCCCTGGACACTGAAATAATCGGTGGCAATCTGGCCAAAGCGGGCTGACTGTTATTGGCATCGCCGCTTTGGCAACAGCCCACCCTGGCCCAACACAAAACCGTTCTCACGCACTCTGAGAAGATCAGCTTCAGTATCCACCCCACTGGCAATAGCGCGCTTCCCTTCTGCACGCACCAGCGAAGCCAGAACCGACGCCCTGTCGCTACTATCGTACGCAGCCAAAATCTCGGGTAAAAAACGCACATACTCCACCGACAGGTGCCTTAATTGGAGGAGGCTATCAAGGCCTGCCCCATAGTCATCCAAGGCTAAAACAGCACCCATTTCGTGCAGCTTGTCGACGAAACTTTTCATGCTTTCAAAGGCATCGCAAAGCACATTGTGCGGCAAGGCCAGAATGACAGCTTTGCATAACACGGGGTGCTGAGTAATTTCTGCGTTTAGAAAGCGCCAGAACTCAGCAGCTTTTACGGATTCCGCCGACACTTTGAACAGATAGCGCTTATGATCCCCACGTGCGTGGGCCGTCAGTACGATGGCGCGCAGTTTTCTAATCAACCATCGATCCAAGGTAATGGACATCCCGAGCGCGACCAACTCCGACCGGAAATCTTCCGCCGCGATCGCGTTACCATTTACGTCAAGCGTATAGCTGACATCAAGCAGTTCAACCTCACGCGAGTCTAAGCTGACGACAGGCTGACACCACAAATGAAAGCCATCATGCAAAAAGGCGTAGTGAATTTTTGGTGCCCAGCTGACTGCAAGCTCCTCACCGCCAGCGTCCACGTCGACGCCAAAACGCATGCAATTGCCTCCCTCACGTTTTGCGCGAAACAGGGCTATTTCCGCCCGCGCAAATACCTCAGAGGCATCACCATCACTGTCGCGCAACATGGTCGCACCGGCCGAGAGAGTGATATGAAATACCCTGTCCTGCCAGTGAAATTCCCGACGCCTAACGGATTCCACCAACGTTTCCGCTAGCTGGCACAAATCTTCGTACTCGGTGTTAGGCAACAAGATGCCGAAACTGCCGGCGTCGAGATAGGCAGCAATATAGCCGTGTTGCATCATACTGACGAGATGATCAGACATCAGCTTGAGCAGATAATCACCTGCGGCGAAGCCATTACTCGCATTAACAAAACGCAGAGCATCAATATCTACGACTATCAGTCCGTGTTGGCGGGTACTGTGCAGAGCATCGTTGGTCAAACGTGTCAACTGCGCAAGAAAAGCCTGCCTGTCAATCACGCTTCCATTGATGGGTATTGTAGCCGGCTGCTGCTTCATGAGTCGGTCACCGGCAAGGTAAACACCACTCTCGCCCCGCCCAACGGACTCTCTTCAATGTGAATATCACCGCCATGCCAGCGAATCACCTTGCGGCAAATATTGAGTCCAATCCCGCTACCGGCCGCGGTAGTTTTCTGGCCGCTGCGGCGAAAAAGCGAAAACACAGACTGGCGCTCTTCCACAGGAATACCTGTTCCATTGTCGTCAACCTGGAAGCTCCAGTAGTCACCCTCACGTATCGCCTGAATGGACACCATTGGCGACGCATCACTATGAAATTGAATGGCATTGGAAATCAGATTTAACATCAGTTGATACAACTGCCTGCGACTGCCCGTGATAGACGGTAGCCGCTCAACATCGATATGAGCGGAACGCGATTCTATTTCCTCTTTCAGCGCAATTCTGGCTTCACTGACAAGCTCATTCATATCAACCAGCGTGCGCTCATCATTAAAGCTGCCGGTCTCGGTAAGGCGAACCAGATCATCAACGCGTAAGTAGACATCTGTCGTCAATGATTTAATTGTCTCAAGGAGGCGAAGTTGCTCCGGGCTTATATCGCTTTCTAACTGCTTTACAAGGGTTTGCGCAGCCGTCAGCACTTCTTTCAGGGGTTCACGTACATAGTCAGAACTGATTTCAGACAGTTTATCAAGCTCATCAACCATGCCAACCAGTTGTCGGCGACTCCGTGCCAAAGCAACCATGTCGCGGTAGGAAGCCAGAGCGGTTTGCATAACGGTATACAATCTGTCCTGGGTCAATTCAGTTTTGGCACGATAGTCGTTGATGTCGTAGACCTTCATGACCTGACGTTCAGGCGCCATTCCTGGTTGCCCCGTACGCAGAATAATGCGTACAAACTGATTGCCGACGGTCTGCCGCACAAAGCGCGCAAACTGCAGGCCGGCATCGTCAGTCTCCATAACCACATCCAACAGAATGATCGCGACGTCCGGATGCTGCATAATGGCAACTTGTGCCTCACTCCCGGAATAGGCGCTAACCAATTCCAAGGAACGGCCGGCAAAACGAAAATCTGCAAGCGCCAGCCGGGTTATGCGGTGCACCTCGTCTTCATCGTCTACGATCAATACCTTCCAACTCGGTGCTTCTGGCTCCGTCTCGACGGTAGGCGGTTCTTCAGCAAGTAAGAGGCGATCGTCTGAATCGACCATAAGTTCTTCACTCCGGTCTATTCTGCTTCGTCAGCAGTATCAGCTTCTCGTGCGCCAGCGCAATATTGCGCGCAAATAGCTCGACAAGGGAGAAATCATGAATACTGATTTTTTCTTCACCGGAAATATAAAGAACGTGTTTTACCAGGCCTTCTGTCGTGTAAACACCCACAAAATAGTTGCTGCCGTAAACGTTTTTTGCCGCCAGCATGGCGGTGCTAATACGCTTGCAGACCTCCGGGGGCAATGATTTGTAACCGCCGTGCTGCGCGAGCTTAGTGTAGCGACCCGTTGCCGCCACCACCTCCATGTCACCGTCTGATTTCTCTAGGGCGATGCCCGAGGCTCTGACCACAATCAGATCCTGTTCCAGATAGAGCAAGGCCGCCACTTGTTCTATCACCCCCTGTGAAAATTCATTCATTGAGCTGCATTCAAACAGATCTGCCGAGGCGTCAATCACCTTGAGCAAACCGACACGATGCTTCTCCAGAGCAATCAGATCCCGGTAGGAGGAAAGGCTTGTATAAACGCAGGTAAACAGCTTCTGCCGTGTTAGCTCCGTTTTCTCTTTGTAATCATTAATATCATAGCTAGTAATAACGCTATATTCCGGTGCCTGGCCCGGCTGCCCTGTTCGCAAGATAATACGGACAAACGCGTTGTTCAGGACTTCGCGTATGTAGCGTGCCAGATCGAGGCCGGCCGTGTCCGTTTCCATCACGACATCGAGCAAAATCATGGCAATATCGTTGCGTTCCTGAAGTATCTGCTTAGCTTCTGCCGCAGAGTAGGCATTGATTATTTCAAGGGCACGCCCCGCGTACTCAAAGCCTTCCAGTGCCAATGCTGTCACCGCGTGTACTTCGTGTTCGTCATCAACCACCAACAAGGCCCAGGAATCTGACTTTCCCCCAAGCTCACCTTGGCATTTTTCGTCTATTGCCAACTTCAATCTATCGCTAGCCGTCATGTCACTACTCCTGCGGACTGGGCAATACGTTGATGCCGAATATTGCTGGGAAAGGTAATAACAACATCAATGCCTTGACCTTCGGTACTTTCAATAGCAATGCTCCCGCCTAACTGCTGGTTGACCAGGTTGTAAACGATGTGCATCCCCAGTCCACTGCCGCCCGCGCCTCGACGGGTGGTAAAAAAAGGATCAAAGATCTTCTGCAAATTTTTATCGGACATGCCAACGCCATTGTCTGTGTAGTGCATGCGAATCTCATCGTTTTCAAGCAACTCACAAGCCACAAGGATTTCGCCGGCCTCGCCGTTTGGAAAGGCATGAATCAATGAGTTGATAACCAGGTTCGTCAGTATCTGCGATATAGCGCCCGGGTAGCTGTGCACAGAAATAGAGGAATCCACATCGACCGTCACCGCCACCTGGGTTTTCTTGATACGTGGCCGTAAACTCAGCAGTACTTCATCGATGTACTCGCGCAGGTTGAACTGACGGGTCTCACTACTGGACTGGTCCACTGCTACTTGCTTAAAGCTGTGAATCAGGTTGGCCGCGCGATTCAGGTTGGTCAGCAGAATATTGGCCGACTGCATGGCCGTCGACATATACTTACGCAACCCCGAATCAGTTAGCTTGCCATTTTCGTAGAGACCCAGTGTCTCCTCCGTCGCGCCGTGTAATGTCGATGAAGCCGTCACGCCAACGCCAATAGGTGTATTGATTTCATGGGCAACACCTGCAACCAGCGCACCTAGAGAAGCCATTTTTTCTTGGTGAACCAATTGCTCCTGGGTCTTTTTCAATCGCACCAGAGTTTCATTCAAAATATTATTAGAGCTTTCGACCTCGCTCACGCGCAGTTCCAACTCCCTGCGTGTCGCTCTAAGCTGCGTGTCGCGCTCCTGAATCTGCGCAAGCATATTATTGAAACTGTCAATCAGGCTGCCGATTTCATCGTCCGCAAACTTCTCTACCCGAGTAGTAAAATCCGCATCATTAGAAAGTTTCTGGGTCACGGCCAACAGACTGCCGATGGGACGTTCAATAAGCCGTCTGAAAAAAGACGCAAGACTGTAAGCGACGGCAATAGAAATCAGCAGGGTTAAGAGCACCGTAGTTGCAGACAGTTTTGTTGAAGCGACAAGATCATCGATCGTGCGCCGGAAGTACACATAACCAATCAGATCGTTGCCAACTTTTACCGGGCTGATTACTTCAAGGTGCTGAGACATTTCCGAATCGCTGAGCAGGAGGTTCCCTGACTTACAGCCCGAATTGCCGGCATTGACACTGTACTGGGCAAAAAGGTCGGCCTCCTGAGTACCTGCATCGACTTTGTAGACGCAAGCAAGTTCCAATTCAGTGATGACTTTGAGAGAAGCTAGCAGCGTATTGGCCGCCTGCTCATCATTAAAACTTAGAGCAGCCGATACATTTTCAGCGTATATCTGTGATGTTACCTTGAGTTCATGCTCTATGCGTGTCTTGGTGGTTCCCCAACCCAACGCCAGATAAACCACTGCATTAATCAGCAACACAAATAAACTGGTGCCCAGAATCGCTACGATCATTTTGTAGCGTATCGGCAAATTGCTGATATTGAGCAGCCGCATCGCCATCAATACACAACCCGCTTGGCCAAAGAAAGCAATTTACTGCTGATCTTGATGCCTTTGCTCTCTGCCAGCTCCAGATTAATTTCGAAACGGATTTTGTCGTCAACAATGACGAAGCCAAAAACGCCACCGTCATCCACAAAACGGCTACCTTCACCGATAGTAACCAGTCCGGCAACCTGCATCTCGCGCCGCCAATCCTGCATCGAACGTGCTTCCGGCACGTAAGCAACATGGCAGTCACTTATCTCATTTCGCTCACGCAACAACACAACATCAACAACCCGTCCCTGACTGGGTTTCATTGCAATGGTTTCACGCATTAGATCGAAAACTTCACGGTCTCTGACGACACAAATACGCAGAAATTCGGTACCAGCGTTTACAGGGGTTTCCTGCCAAGTTATGTATTTCGTGAAGTTATAGATAAAGGCGGACTTCACTCGCAACTCAAGCTGGGCTTTTTCGGCCTGCACCGACATCGGCAGCACAAGCGCCGCAAGCACACACAGCCTTAGTGCGACCGTCCGCCGAGATACCGAGCGCTGAAGCGAGTTCTTTATCCTCAAGCTGATCACCCTTAGTAGGTCCACTCAAGGCCAAAAAGAATACTCCGATGTACCTCTACCTCACTGTTGGTTTCACTAAACTCAGCGTGCGCTTTATCAAGCAGGTTCTGACCCAGTAAACTCAAGCGCAGATTCGGATGAGCCTGCCATGACACCGACAGGTCCAGTTCGGTATAGCCATCTACCGCTCGGTCAGGTAATTCACTGACATTACGCAAACGTGAATCAACACTGATGGTATCGC
This sequence comes from Litorivivens sp., assembly GCA_041619575.1. GTDB lineage: Bacteria > Pseudomonadota > Gammaproteobacteria > Pseudomonadales > Spongiibacteraceae > Litorivivens. The sequence continues at coordinate 7,570 of JBFKDP010000036.1, read as the reverse complement.
TTGCCAGCCAGGTGCTGTGCAACATTCCCTGATGCCTGGGGTCATTACGATTAGCATCACTGATCGATGTATCGGAACTCCCGCGCTTGGCGGAAAAATCAATATGCTGATAGGTATAGGAGGCCCGGTGTGTCCACTGAGCCGGATAATTCCACTGTACGACCATTTCTATCCCACTGGAGTTGCCTTCCCCCTCATTCGAGATCTCAATGGGAAACACTGTCGAGTCTAGTCCGCGCAAATCGTCGTACTCATTGCGGTACAGTGCAACATCCAGTGTGACATCATCGGTAAATTGATGCCTGTAGCCGACCTCAAATGCAATCACAGTCTCTGCGTCAAAATCATCGCTCCCGGTAATAACGACTGTACCGGGTTGCGCTGGCTGCGGCGCGAAAATGAGGAAATCCTCGTCCAAGCGGGTCGGGATCCTGACTGCTCTCGACACCGCAGTCCAGAGCGTAGAATTTTGCGAGGGGGTATAAGCCAAACGAAGCGTTGGCTGAAATTCCGTTCCGGAGTACTCATTGTTCTCTGCCTTGAGCCCCGCCGTCAGACGCAGTCTGTCTTTTATAAGGTCTACCTGATCCTGCACGTAGAAATCATAAGTCGTGTCCGTGCGACTAGCCGGCAGAAACCCAAGATTGTTCTGATTGGGGGATTCAATATCATCAGAGGTTTGGGAATATGCTGCTCCCACAACAATTTCGTGTGAATCGCCCAGATAAAAGTGCCGGATCAGTTCGACCTCAAAGGTGCGCCGATCCTCTTTGAACAGGCCCGGAATATCGTATTCTTGCTCTTCAATATAAGCGCGAACTTCAAAACCCGAGCCATCGATTTCCTGCGTGGACCAGTTGGCGAGCAGAAAATCTGTACGATTGCGTTCGTCCCGGCTAGGGTCGGGACGCTGGATTCTATCGCTATAATGCTCCCCTTGAATCGTCAGCTTGGATTGTCCCTCACCCAGCGTAAAATCTGATCGAAAGCCAAGCCGTTGACTCGTAAAGCCATCGTCATTGGGATTACCGTTGCGCTGATTGAGCTCTGAATACCGCTCCTGCCGCGCGTACACCTGCAGCGCGGCCTCTTCGTCGCCTACAGCGGTGGAGAAGCCCGAATAGCTGCTGGTATTATTGCTCGCACCGGATTCCACGAGCAAAGTCTCAGCCGCGGCGGCCGAACGCGTCACAATATTGATAACACCGTTTACAGCGTTCGCACCCCACAGTGAGCCACCAGGGCCTCGAATCACTTCAATGCGCTCAATATTGCTCATCGGAATATTGTGCTTCTGCCAGTACACGCCGGAAAAGAGCGGCGTGTAGAGACTACGGCCGTCCAACAGTACTTCCAGCTTGTCAGCGAGATTGCTGTTAAAACCTCGCGTCGTGATGGCCCAACTGTGCGCGTTAATACGAGCGACTGTCACGCCCGGCACTAGGCGTAGGGCCTCGGGCATGGTTTTCACCCCAGAGCGGCGAATTTCTTCACCGGTCAGGACATAAATAGCTGCCGCCGAACGCAACCAGGGCTCGGCAGATTTTGTGACTGAGTAAACATTAATTGCCATCAGACTTTCGAGCGACAAGTCTGCCAGGTCAGCGGTGCTGGCCAGCATCAGTGGCTCTTCATTGGCTGCCCAGACGGACTTCTGAGCACCAAATGACGCTGACAACGCAAGCGTCAAACAGCTATGCAGAACGGCTTTACGGGCATCGATTTTGGACACATCCCCTCTCCCTTCCCGGTGGGATTGTGATCTTCCTGTAGAGAGATCACGCATGCCTTGTTCCCGGCTACTTCACATGTGCAATGACACCACCTGGGAATAACTGGCTTACATGAATACTAGGTAGAAGAAGGCGTTACGTGTATCGGGGGAAGTACTGACACCCCTATGACACAGAGTGACCAATGCGTGAACCGCCATTCACGGCGATACATCCAAGATTGCGCAGAGGTGGGCAGCGACACTTTCTGCCAGCGCATTGAGATTGTAGCCGCCCTCCAGTATGGAGATGACACGCCCCTGACTGAATGGGCAGGTGATCTCCAGCAACAGTCTCGTCAGGTGATAATAGTCAGTGGATGACCAGTTTAATCCGCCCAAGGGGTCATCGCGGTGCGCATCAAAGCCCGCCGAGAAAATAATCCACTCGGGGCGGTGCTTTTGCAAGGCCGGCAGCCAGTCGCGCTCGATCAGCCTGAGCAAAACATCGCAGTTACTGCCAGCCTCCAGCGGGCTATGCACAAGATTTGGCCCCCGGGTCATTGTTTGGCGACCGGGATAATAAGGGTGCTGATAGCTGGAACACACCAGAACAGATTCGTCATGACGAAAAATATCAAAAGTGCCGTTACCGTGGTGGACATCAAAATCCAGAACAGCCACCGCCTCAACCCCGTGGGCCTCGCGCAGGTAGTTCACAGCCACCGCTGCCTGGTTGATAAGACAGAAGCCCATCGCAGCATCATATTCGGCATGATGTCCCGGCGGTCGCGTGGCGCAAAAAGCTGCTTGAAACTGTCCACCCGCGATGCCCTCAACAGCATTCAACACGGTGGCCGTGGCATGGCGCGCAGCGGACAGACTGTAGGGATTCATGCGGGTGTCAGGATCAATATCGGCGTAGGCAGCCTGTGGGCTGAGCTTGTCCAGTCGGGCCAGCAGCTGTGGCGAATGTGTTTGCTGCCACAAACGCGCGAGCTTTTCACCGCTCAACGCCTCTACCGGCGCCACGCATAAATCAGCGAGCAAGCCACAATCATCAAGGTAGCGGCTTATCGCCCGCAGGCGCTCAGGTGATTCGGGGTGACCTTCGCCCATTTCATGGGCAAAACAAGCTTCGTGCGTTAAAAATCCCAGCGTAGTCGCTACCAAAGCGAATCCTCAGGCCAAAGGCTCACACGCTAACATAGCACCCGTGGCAAGGACGGCAAAAGGGCGTTGTCCAGACAAAAAAGAGGGGCACAAAGGCCCCTGGGGAAAACCTGGATGGAAAATTCAGCGTTTGGCCAAACTGGATGGCTGAGCATTCGCGCAAGCCTGCTTTGCAGCAGAAATATTATCTCTAAAGCATTCGCCAGCGGCAGGGCCACCCACGCACCATTGGCGACGGCGCTCGGTTTTGTAAACCAGTGCCTCACTGCGATTACTGCAGCCCACTTCTATCTCGCGATAACGTTGCTCGCCGATATCGTAATAGGCGACAAGCTTGAGCGTTTCAGGCTGCGGTGCCACACCGGCTCTAGCGCCAGTGGCTGTTGCCAGTGCCGCTAAAAAAAGTAGTGCCATGGACGCAGATTTGGCTGCATAACGGGTCTGATTGATGGATGACATGCTTACTCTACTCCCCCACTGGGCTATTAACGTTTCGTATGGCCCTCCTCTACGCGGGGCAAACCCTTCTGGATCACGAACCTTGGATCTATGTGCTATAGGACAGCCTGAACCTTATCCCACAGGACAGCCCAAGCCCGGCTGTGGTAGATTTCATCTATCGACAATCAGGCTCAGCCGCGTGCGGACAAATGCGTCAAGTTATTGATTTAAATTGTGATCTAGGTGAGGGCATGGATGCTGACGACGCCTTGCTGGAACTGGTTTCCAGTGCCAATATCGCGTGTGGCGGTCACGCCGGCGACCAGCAAACCATGGTAGCTTGTGTTCGTAAGGCCAAAGCGTTGGGCGTTGCGCTCGGCGCACACCCCGGCTACAGCGATCGTGCCAATTTTGGCCGCTTGCCGCACAGTCTCTCAGCAGCCGCCATGCGCCAGCTTTACCTAGGCCAGGTTGCAACGCTCAATGACGTGGCAACACAGTTTGGCGCCCGCATTACTCACCTGCGTGCTCACGGCGCCCTCGGCAACCTAAGCGATGCTGATCACGAGGCGGCATCGGTGCTGGCTCAGACTGTGGCCGAGAGTTTCCCTGAGCTCGCTATAATGACGCTGGGCGGTTCCGCAGCCGAAAAGGCTGCCAAGTCCCGGGGCCTGCCTGTCATCAGACAATTTTTCGCCGATCGCGCTTACGACATTGAGGGCCAACTGGTATCACGCAAACAAGCAAACAGTGTGCTGCATGATACCGACCAGATCATTCACCGCCTCCTGAGCGCGCTGGACACGGGCAAGCTGGAAACCATTGACGGCCAAACAATCGATATCAGCTTTGACTCCGTTTGCGTACACGGAGATACCCCGGGCGCCCTGGCCCTGGCGGAAGCAATTCGTAAGTGCCTGGATGACGGTGGGCTTAGCGTCCAGCCTTACCCGCAATGGCTGAAGCTGCGATGAATCAGGCCCAGACATTTACCCAAGCCTGCTTTTCACCGGTGGGCGATTGTGCCATGTTGATCGAACTGGGCGCCGGCATCGACCCAAGCCTGAATGAAGCCGTTCTGGAACTGGAAGCCCAGATCCTGAAGCTGACCATCAACGGCATCGAGGAAACCACACCGGCCTACAATGCCCTGCTTGTTCACTATAATCCCGACCTTATTAACTTTGCAGCCTTGCAAGAGGCCATCAGCGCCATAGATCTTGGCGCCAGTGTCACGGAATGCGAGCATTATCTCTGGACAATACCCGTGTGCTACGGTGGCGAATTTGGCGCGGACCTCGACTACGTTGCCAACTACCATCACATGAGTGCGGCAGAACTGATACAGCGTCACAGTGCCGCTCGCTATCGAGTCTACATGATCGGCTTTGCGCCCGGGTTTACCTATCTGGGCGGCCTGGACCCGACAATTCATACGCCTCGGCGAGAAAACCCGCGTCTGCAGACACCCGCAGGCAGTATCTCGATTGGCGGCATGCAGGCCCTGATTGCCGGTGTCGCCATGCCCAGCGGCTGGCAACTACTGGGGCAAACCCCGGTCGCCACCTTTTCGACCGAGCGCGACCCACACTTTCTCATTGCACCGGGCGATGCCGTAGAGTTCTGCGCGATATCTCCCTCAGAGTTTCGCGACATGAAGCGCGCCGCTGACCGAGGCGACTGGGTTGCCGAGAGGGTCAGTCTCAATGTCTAGAGGGCTGCTCGTACTTCAGGCCAGTCCGGGCACCTGTATTCAGGATCTGGGCCGAGTCGGCTATCGACGCTACGGCGTGACCCGCAGTGGCGCAATGGATCCGGTCGCGCTGCAAGTTGCAAACTGTCTGGTTGGCAACCCCTTTGATACAGCGGCGATCGAAATGAACATTGGTGGCGCGGATTTTCGCGTTGCGGCCAGCACCGTTCGAGTCGCGCTGCATGGGGGTGACTTCAGCCTTGCCATCAATGGCTATCCCGCTCCCGTATCGACCAGCCTTTACCTGCGAATGGGCGATATCATCAGTATTGGTGGCGCGCGCCAGCGAATTCGCAGCTACCTCGCCATCGAGGGCGGATTCCAACTCGAGCCGGTACTGGGCAGCTGCGCGACACACCTTCGCGCCGGTCTCGGCGGTATCGATGGTGGGCCCCTGGAAGCTGGGCAAGAATTGGAGCTCGTCACCCCGGATGCTTCACCTCGCCGGGAATTCTCCCTGCCCTACTCAGAGTTTCCAAGAAAAAGGCGCCAGTTTCGTGTGATTCTCGGACCACAGGCCCACCGATTCACCGACGACGGCATCCAGACCCTGCTGCAGTCGGCGGCCTTTCGAATCGACAAGGATTCCGACAGCGTGGGTTACCGCCTGACCGGCAGCCGTATTGAATACATTGGCGACGGTAATATTGTCTCTGACCCGGTAGTCCCCGGCTGTATTCAGGTTCCCGCCAGCGGCCTGCCCCTGATCTTGATGGCTGACTGCCCGACCACCGGTGGCTACCCCAAAATAGCGACGATCATCAGCACCGATCTACCAGACCTCGCGCAACTGCCGCCCGGCCATGAAGTCAGCTTCCGGGCGGTGTCACTGGAAGAAGCCCAGCTGGCTCGCAGCCATCGCCGCCAATGGCTTGGCGAATTGCCCAAGAAATTAATTCAGCTCGACTGAAGCGAAACACTCAACAACGACGACTATCGCACAAGGAACTATTATGCTCCCCACCCTGACTGACGCCGAATTACGCCTTGAACATCGCTATGCCGTACTGACCTTCCAGCGCGACGATGTGCGCAATGCATTGACCGGCACCGCTTTGGTTGACGATATCTGCACAACGATTGAGTGGGCAAACGGCAACCGCGACCTCAATTGCCTGATTATTACGGGTGCGGGCAAAGCCTTCAGCTCCGGCGGCAATATCAAAGAAATGGCAGAACAGCGCGGTATGTTTGGTGGTAGCCCCGCAGACGTTGCCGAGAGCTACCGGCGTGGCATTCAGCGCATGAGCCGCAGTGTTTTTCATTCGGAAATACCATTGGTTGCCGCAGTGAATGGCGCCGCCGTCGGCGCGGGCTTCGATCTGGCCTGCATGTGCGATATCCGCCTGGGGAGCGAACACACACTCTTTGGCGAAACCTTTATCAATCTCGGTATTATCCCGGGCGACGGCGGAGCCTGGTTTTTGCAACGTCTGGTCGGCTATCAACGCGCAGCCGAGCTGACGTTTTCAGGTCGCTTGGTCAAAGCCGATGAAGCCCTATCACTCGGACTGCTACTGGAGCTCGTCGCCGCTGATGAACTGCTTGAGCGCGCCGAAGCCTTAGCCGCCACTTTCGCCGAAAAACCACCTCAAGCCCTGCGCCTGAGTAAGCGTCTGATGAAAACCGCGCAGCGACAGGAACTGAATGATTTTCTGGATATGTGCGCCAGCGTTCAGGCAACCTGTCACGCAACCGAAGATCATAAAACGGCCGTGACAGCATTTATCGACAAAACACCCGCTGTATTTTCAGGAAAATAACGACAGGAACGCCCGTGCAACTTGTTGACGATATCGATCTGATCAGCCGCCGACGCGAGCAGGTGTTTCTGTTACTCGCCGGCTTTTTTCTTTGCTCGATGACCATGCTCAATATCATCGGCATCACCAAATTTGTCCAGTTAGGTCCGATGGCGCTTGCCGTGGGCGTACTGCCTTACCCACTGACCTTTTTGTGTACCGACCTTGTCAGCGAAATCTATGGCAAGCGACGCGCCAACTTTATGGTCAGTGTCGGCCTGATTATGAATATTTTTGTGATTATTATTCTGAGCATTGGCAACCTGCTGCCCGCCGTTTCACTCGACAATCAACCACCCTGGCAGGTTCTATCGCTCGCCCAGGAAATATCCACGCCGGGTGGCGCCAGCATTGCTGGCTCGGTCGAACTCTACTTTCTGATTTATTCATGCACCTCAGGCGCAGTAATCGCATCCATGCTGGCCTATGTTGCAGCCCAATATTGCGACGTGCAGCTCTACCATTTTTGGAGAAAACTCACCCACGGCAAGCATCTGTGGTTGCGGAATAACTTCAGTACCTTAATCAGCCAAGGGGTTGATTCCTTTATGGTCATCAGTGTCACCTTCGGCGCGGTGTATCTCGCTGGCGGTCTGACCCTGGAACAGATGCTGGTACTAATGGGCAGCAATGATCTATTCAAGTTTTGTGCGGCGTTGCTCGATACGATTCCGCTGTATGTTGCCGTGC
>JBFKDP010000035.1:0-18005 GCA_041619575.1 Litorivivens sp. | reverse complement strand
GGGTGAATCTACAGCCGGAAACGGCTCTAATGCACCCTCCTCTGCCCCATCCAGTAACGGTAAAGCCAGCGGAGATATTCTTAGTGATAAAGTTGCCGAAGCCATGCAACGGCAGCTTGACGACCAAGCATCCGCCAGCTCAATGCCATCACTGGATGCCGGTGAAAAAATTGGGGAAGCAATTCGGCAACGTGTTGCTGAATCTAACCGGGGAGCATCAGGCCCTGACTTTCTCATGCCGAGCACCGACATTACCGCCGGTGATATGACTCACGCAAGTGGTCGTGGAGGATTCTTGGATAGCGCTCGCGCTAAGCAAGCAAGTTCCGGATTGAGCTCGTCTCTACGGAAGCTGCTGGCATCTGAGGATCGCGTGCATAAAACTTATCGTGAAAACGGTAAGCGAATTGCACGTCGCAAAGCTGCAAAAATTTTGACGGGCGACACTCGTGTCTTCGTTAAAAAGCGACAAGCTGAAGCTGCCAATACAGCCGTGGCTATCGCGCTTGATTGCAGCTACTCAATGGACGAGTTGCTCCCTGGGCATGAACAAGAGGGGCTCAGTCGCCAGATCGTTGCCAATGAAACGGCCTATGCGCTTGCATGCGCTATAGAGTCGATTCACGGCAATAAGACGGCACTGTACAGCTTTGCAAATACTGCGTACCTGCGGAAGCGATTCTCGCAGAAGGCGCATACCCGCGAAGCCTCGTTCGCGCTCTCGCCTGGCGGCGGTACCGCTGTGGACACAGCTCTGCAGCCAGCGTTTTATGCGCTGATGAAACAGCCTCAACGGCGAAAGGTGATGATCCTTGTGACCGATGGTGACACGGGTAACACCGAACGGTGTCGAGCCCTTGTTAACGCGATGTATGCGTTTGGGATTGATACTTACGCTGTAGCCATCGGCAATGCGATGTTCGCAACCGCCTATGTGCCAAAAGAAAACGTCGTTGAAGTACAGGACGTGCGTTCTCTTAAAAAGGCTATGTTTGAGCTTGCTAAAAAGGCGCTGATCTCACCTCCCAGAGGCTGATCAGCATATTTAATATCGACCCTGAAGGGGGCACATCACCCCTTCAGGGGGTGGTGTGTCTCAAGTTCGCGGGTGCGCTTTGCGCTCTCGTGATCTTCCCTGCTTCGGGGCTTCTCTAAAGAGGCTTCGCAAGAGGCTTCTTTGGGGAAGCCCCGTTGTGAGGGCTTCATTCAAGAAGGAGATACACCATGAAAAATCTTGACAAAGAAGCCCTGCGTCGTGAAGCAACAGGTCGTTGGAATTACATTATGTCAATTCTGGCACCGCCTGTAGCTGACGCTGCACAACGGGGACACAGAAAGCATTCGCAATGCCCAATGCCATTTCATGGCGGGGAGGATGATTTTCGAGTGTTCAAAGACTTCGACGACAACGGTGGAGCAATCTGCACCTGCGGCGCCTACACGGACGGTTTTTCCGTTCTAATGGCTGTCCATGGTTGGGACTTCCCGACAGTTCTCGAAGAAGTAAACGGGGTGTTGAACCGACACGGTCACGCGCCCAAAGTGGTCAATCTGGTTAAGCGGATGAAAAATCCGAAACCTGTTGACCTTAAGAAGGTACGCGAGCGCCTGCGCGATGCTTATGATTTATCTAAGCCAGCTAGCGCGCAGGAAGCATCCAGCCTGTGGGTCTATTTTCTCGCAAGAGAAATTTGGCCAACGGTTGATGTGCTTGAGGATGTGCGATTCGCACGGGCCCTGCCCTACTACGATGGCGATGGCAAACTGCTGGGTGAATTCCCTGCGATGTTGTCTGTCATTCGTGATAAAGCAGGCAAACCTGTGTCAATTCACAGAACGTACCTAAATAAACAATGCAGTGGTAAGGCGTCTGTACCAAAAGCGAAGAAGCTGATGGAGACGGTTGGTTCGCTCGATGGAGCGGCTATCCGACTCGGTAAGCCCACTCGCGTACTTGGTATCGCCGAAGGTATTGAGACCGCCTTAGCGGTTTCTCAGGCCACCGGCACTACGTGCTGGGCCGCTGTAAGCGCTCCAATACTGGGTAACTTCCAGCCCCCGGCCGGCACCGAGCGTGTCGTGATCTGGGCGGACAAAGATCGTTCTGGCGCTGGCGAGCGATACGCTCAAAAGCTTAAGAATCGACTGGAAGCTCAGGGTATCCCTGCGGTGATCATGTTGCCGCAACAAGAGATCCCTGAAGGTGCGAAAAGTGTGGACTGGCTCGACGTGGTTGCAGCGAAAAGCCAAGAAATGCAAAGCATCACTCAGGAGGTGTCCAATGGGTAAATTTACTACCTGGGATATCAATACCACGCCCGGCGCGACGGGGCTTTTTGCCCCTCCCGCCGGTTGGGATGGCGATGCCTCTCAGTACCTCGCGTTGATGCGCGAGCGCTGGCAGGACTATGCGTACAAACAGATTGTGTTTGTTACGCTTCGCGCTGAGCGCTACCACCCCTGGGAATTTAGTGGCCCGTTCGAAGAACAGGCCCGACACATTCTCGGTCGGTGTTTGTTTGGCAACCGCCAACAACTTAAAGCCGGTCAGCTCTCTGTCATTTGACAGGGAGTTGATCGGTTTTTTTATGCCTATAGAAAACTCAACTACGGTCGCAGTTGCTTGGAATGTGCCACGAGGTGAAAGGGGTTTCGTCCTTAAGGTGGGGTTGGACGGGAATCTCCATACCAATCCGCTTTTCCAGATCAGAAACGGATATTAGGTATTTGTCTAAACGGCGTTTCGTCGCGTTTGCGCTGTTCGGGATAAGCCACGCGATAACTGCGTCATACCGCTGTATCACCTTCCAGAACGCGTCAGGTGTAGCGATACCGTGAGACTTAACAAAATAGTCATCACGTTCATCATCACCCCAAATAACCCCTCCCATCACTCTGAGGGGCATCTCATCTCGCCAGCAATCGGCAATGACCTCAGTCTGCAACCAGGCGCCGCGGTTCATGTTCGCCGCCTGCGGCAAAATATTCGTCATGAAATTGGTCTGGAGTATAGATTCTTTGGAATGATCCATATGGTTAGCGGGCACCAAATGACCTCGGTCATAAGTCCTACCATCGCCATTGGGGTTCTTGTATGAATCAGTGCTAAGTTGCTGACATCCCTCAGCATTTGGGTCAAGGTAGAAAGAACTCGACCGGGTATGGTTACCAATGTCCATCTGCAGTACGTAATCGAACATAACTGCGCCTTTCCGCTCACAGTCGACCCACACCGTGAATCCGGTATACTCAAATTGACGAATCTCAGCATTGACCGTTGCCGCTAGCGATACAAGCGAGGCTATTAGGTAAATCTGTAAGCGCATTCTCAGTTTAACCATTGTCGATCTATCGATTGCTAGTATATACTAGGTATATACCAAGGAGGTGACAAATGATCTTGCTTAAAGCCACTCTGTTTTTAGTCTTCGCGTTTGCGGGCCTCAGTTATATCCTCTACCTAGTGTTTCGCAAGTCGCCGGAGACTGTAGAAGTTCAGGGCCCCTCTTCTGACGAGGAAAGGCCGCAACTTTCACCCGAAGAAAGTCTTACGCTTTTTGGTCAGGAAACGACCATCTCGTTATTTCCTGAGCTAATGGACTAACTAAGCGGCCGCATTTGGCCGCTACTCTCCGGGGTTAAGCACGTCGTACGCCGCACTACCCAGATCCCCCCCAACATCACCCAACCCGTCAACTACCCACTGCAGGCTATCCCGAGTGACACCGTCGGCCATGGCAAAGTAAGAATCGGTTTCATCTCGCCCAATGTCATTGGCCTCCTCTTTTAGCTCAGCAGTTGTCTTGCTCGCATCCACAGGGGCGAGATCCCCCGGGCCCACTTGCTCGAAGGTGGTTCCATTTACTGCCTCTCTACCAGCCGCCGCGACCGGCGCAAGATCTACCTGGGCTGCCGGAATATACTCTTCGGGATTATTTTGGTAATGACGCAGGTTGTAACCCGCATCTTCCGTTTCACCGGGTATGCCTGCTGTTTGGCCTCTTGCAGCAGCACCAGCTTCCTGAGCCCGAGATGACACGTCCCCGCCTACACCCTGATTGCGCGTTGGGTCTGCCATTGGCGTGGTTTTATCCTCGGCCACACTGATACCAAAGGAAGCCGCGTTCATCCTGTCGAAATACAGTTGCGCTGTCTCTTGGTTCATCTCAGGCACAGATCCTTGCGCCGCCAACCCTTGTGTAATTCGCGCGAAAGCAGCAAGCGTTGCTTTGTCCTGCCCTTGCGGGTCGTTCGTATAAGCATTATCGTTCGCCAAGAGATTCGCCCTAACGTTAGCAAGCTGACCGGTGATCCCAAGGTTCGCGGCGTAGGCTTCAACCTGCGCTACGGCGCCGTTTTTGCCACCTTCGCTATTACCTTCGCCCCAGTTGTACCACTGCTGGGTCATCGTTGTTTCGTCTAATTTACCGATCGCTTGATACATTTGCTGGCGTTCTGTCGCTTGTTGGTACTCCTCTTTCGCACCACGCATATCACCCAAAGCAGCGGTATAACCCTCCGATGCGGTACGACTTATAGCAGTGTTCAACATATTTTCCTTGCTAGAACCTGCGCTGGACGCAACCGCCTCCTGCCGACGCGTCTCAAAACCGCTGGTCTGACTTCGTATCTCCTCAAGCGCCTTTCCGACCTTTTCGGCAGTTTGAGCGCTCTCAGTGGCACTAAGCTCACCTCCTGCTTTTGACGTAAGCGATGCCCCAGAAAGGAGTTCCCCTACCTTACCCAAAAACTGCTCGCTCGAATCAAACGTCAGCGCCGCTCCAACCAAACCTTTCAATGATGAATTGCTGAGATTAGAGAACTCACCCGACTTGGATAGCCTGTCTGTCGTCTGGTCAACCAATTGCTCAAAATTCGACCCAGTTCGCTGATAAGACGTATCCTGACCGGAAAACGCTTTAAAGACCTCCTGGCTCGTCGCACCATTCGACAGCTGACGAGATAGCGCGCGACCATAGTTCTCTGAAGCCTGTCGGTACTCGGACGACGAAGAGCTAACAGACTCGGAGGTCTTCCGCATCATCGCGTAATCCGGCGTGACACTACTTGCACCAGCCACATTCATGCCCGAAGGCTTGCTGTGCTCGTACCCTAAGCCACCCTGCATAGCCATGACTGGCGCCGCGCTGGCAGCCTGCGGGGAAGTGTAGTGCGAACTGCTACCCGTGCTACCGCTGCCGGAGACCTGACGACCAAACTGCCCAATCAGCTGGCTTCCACCGAACAGAATAGCTGCAGATAGGAACGGGACACTTGACCCTAACATCGAGGCCACTGCCAACCAGGTTTGCAGCGGCCCATCCATTGAGGTCAACGCATCGTATGACGGGAATGGGGCCGACGTGTGCAGGGCCTCCATCTGTCCGGTAGCTACCATCATCATAAAGTGGTTTACGATTGCCATAACTGGCATCCAAAGCTGAACCCAGATAGCTAACATGACGTAGGTACCGGCAACACGAATGCCCTTCGCGCCCAACCCAATACCGAATGCCGCAAAAGGCGCCAGGGCGTAAACCATACCCTCCAGAAAGCTCATTATCGGCAAGAAGAAGTGTTCAAAAACCGATGACTCACCTTGCCATGCCGCGACCCTGGCGTTAATGGAATCCTGCACCATCGCGGATTTGCCCCAAAGCCTGTCATCCTGATAACGCTGGTCTGCGCCAATCTCTAGCATGCGGCTAATTACAGATCCAAGGACCAGAGGAGCACTATTCACGGTCGAAGAACTAATTAACTGCGCCGCCTCATCAAGCGTGACGCTCGCATTGTTAGCGCTACCCGCCCCCATCTCTTCACGGGTCTCCGCCATCATGCGGTATATGTTTTTCTTAATGCCGTCCGCATAAACATTCAATTTTGATTTCAGCTTGGGATGCGCGTCGGTACAGGTGAATTCCCCCACCATCCCAACTGACCCTAGATCGATAACCGTGAACCGCGTCGGCGTGTCATACCGAATGGCCTCAAAAATATCAGAGCTTCTTCGGATGGTTTCGATGCTAAGCGACCCGCGCTCCAGCCCTTTCATCGTGCAATCCTTGATGTAGTTCACCAAAGAAGCTTTATAGCTCGCACCATTGTTTTCAGGGTCGTCTACTATGGATAGGAATTCACTGTTGTAAGACGCTTCACGTAATAGCGCCAACGCGTCGAGCGCGCTCACAAAACCATTCCCAGACATAGATGGAGACGAGAATGCCGTCTCAATCGTGTCCGTTGTCGCATAACCGATACGCGAAATCATGCTTCCAATTGCCGCAGGTCCCAACGGAACATTGGCCACCACGCGGGTGGTACCGGTTCGGATATTCTCAATTTGCACCGAGGTAGACGACGAGAACATCAGCAGGATGACTATCAGAGACGCAAACCACGGTCCAACCTGGATTGTGCCATCCTGCTGAAAACCATGGGCCACCGTCGCAATGACGCCCACCAATAGACCAACCGCGGCAAGGCTTAGCAGTAGATTCGCATTACTGAGCATGGCGAGCGCATTAAGCAAGCTCTCAATGTATAGCGCGTCGCCGGTGACATATAGTGTCCACATGACAGATTCTCCCTATCAGTTCGGATGCGCCGGCGAGTCCGATACGACGTTTGGAGCATTCAGTCGTTCCTGCTCGTATCGATCGGCAACCGATAAGATGTCACTCAATGTTGAAGGATGAGCAGCCCTTAGCTTTCTCACTGATTCGCGGAGCGCGATAGACCGATCTTCAACCAGCTCTTCCAGATCCTTCGCAGAGGGATGCTCAATCATTGGCACGATGTTCTTGATGTGGAATGTTGCCCGCCCTACCAGCAGATCGACATACTCTACAGCCAAGCGTTCAGCGACCTCCTCCGCAAACTTCCGCCCCAAGTCATGGCTTATGCGGGTTATCCGCTCCAAGCGAGCGCCAACCGCACCAATCACCGCGATAAAGGATTGCTCCTGAGCATTGAGCGCCGCATTGTCACTGGCAAACTTGCCCACGATGCCGCTAACCCCATCTGTGCCTACGAGCATTTCCAGCACGCGAGTCTTCATTCCTTTGATTCGGTAAGGACCCTTCCCATCCTCAAGACACTCATCCTCACCTTCGCCATCAGGGCAGGTATAAATCTCACGCTCATCGCTACCGCCGCCGGTACCCGCAAACAAGTCCTCTGCGTCCATCAGGGCAGGCCACGGTTTTGGATCAGAGGAGCTTCCATCGCCAGTTTCTGTGTTCTCCTCTTTCACAACGATTGTTCCGAACATGGATAAAAAGGCACGCATGAGCTCTTCGTCACCGCCGGCAAAAACCGACTGGGTGTTTGCCTTATGCAGCACGCGCCACAAAAGATTGCCGTGCATCCGTGTTTTTACCCAGTTCGGATCTGCCGCCTTCGCTTTCTGAAGCGGAGTCGTGCCATCCTGCTGTGAAGAAGCCTCGTTCTTGTCTTGAGAACCGCCGAGCCATTCAGATATGTCGCTTCCCATTTTTTCAATCGACCGGCCGTTTTTGCTTGCGAGCGAGTCAACGAGATACTGAGCTGATCGGCAAGAGCTCAAATCCATCATGCCGTAATCATTAATCTTGTCGCCAAGCCAGCTCATCACATCACTGCAAAGCGGGCACTGCGTTTCAAGGGCAAGCTGGAACGCATAGCCGACTGCGTTCTGCCCGATAGCGCGAAGCATATTTATGAATTCTTCTTTGCTAATCAGCGATATTGCGCCGCCATAGAGGTCGATACCGGAACAACCTGCGCGAATAGAAGGCGGCGTTATATTCCATATATTGCCGCTTTTCACGGCCGTCCGAATTTGAATGGCGCCACCAGAAGCAATGCCGCGAGTTGCGCTCTTATAGACGCCAGGTGCCGTTGCGTTGCCAAGCACTCCGCCAGAGGTGTCGGTCAACGAATTCATCATGTTGTCGAGCTCGGACTGAAGGTCGGCCAAGGCCCCTGAAGCCGTAATGCTCAGAACAATCACCGCGGCCAACCGCGAAAGCATACTCTTCATTTATTTTCTCCTTTGGACTTTGCCATGGGGCGCACGGGGGTCTTAACACCTTCGCCGTAGAGTGATCTCATGTAGTTGACGAGTTTTCGTGTGTCTCTTGCGGCGGCCTCCGTTAGGCCTCTAGCTGAATCCATACTGGTGTCCATGCTCATGTCGATGCGAGCCGTTTGGGTTGCCGCATACTGTTCTTGAGTTATGAAACCGGCCGAGGCAGCAACACGAACTGCTCTGTCCGCAATTTGTGTTGCAGAAAGGACGCCCTGAGCTATAGGGACCACCTGGTCCGGCGGTTTGACTAAAAACATTGCTGGCGTGGCTGCTACGCCAAGCTTGGCGGCCTGACCTTTGTCCGTAACAAAGTTGCTGTATCTACCGCTTGGAAGAGGCTTGCCATCTAAAGAAACCGCCGACACGGTGAACCCATAGTTGCGTTCGAGCATTTCCAGCACCGGGGCCTGCTGCTCGCAGTAGGGGCACTCCGAATGAAAGAAGAACCAGATACCCGCTTCGGACGCGAGCTCCTCCAGCACCACGTCCTTCTGTTCCTTGGCTGTCCGCGCAGCACCCATCGAAGCAAAGCTAGCAATGGGTTTTCTGGTGTTTTCGTCTAAGTAAGGGTCGGTCGCGACGACAAAGGACGCGACTCGGGCAAACTTCTCCGATTTGTCCATCATGTAGCGCTGAAGGTAGAAGTACGCTGCGACGTTATCCGGAGTCGGGTTGTCTATTGCAAGATCGCGGTACTTTGGCAGGTTTTCTCGCATCCAGGCACTGGACAGTGCGGGAGGCCCAGATTCCTGTGGCTTGGTCGAGGGAGGTGGTGGTGGCGGCTTCTTGGCTTTTTCTTCATCCTCAAGCTCACGCTCCGGATCCACGTACCAGAACCAGCCCTCAGCGTCTCTCTCGTAGAAACCACTATCACCTTGGCTGGGTTGCGCCACCGCCAGGGTTGACCAAGACAGCAGCGCAGCAGCAATCGGCAAGCACGCGAAAGCGGTTAAGCGGTGTGGGTTCATAGACCTACTAACTCCGGGCAAAATGACACCCAGATATAGTACCCACCGAATATCTCACCCACCGTCAGTAAAACACCGTTATAAGGGCCTTACAGGCAAGGTCTCCCCTCTTTTCCGTGTGGCACACTGCTTCCATGAGCAAAGTGAACATAAAGGGACATAGCGTGTTCAGCGGTCGACGTCTTCAAGGTAAACGAACTATCACCTTCAATGACCAAACCATCTTGGATGGGCACAAGACAACAAAAGGAGCCAATCATTACGATTGGGGTCGAAAATCTGCGCCAGCACACCGCCGCAACTTGGCCAAATGGGTAGTGTCCCAGGCCTTAGGGGTCACGGAGTGCTCAGATATTTTTGCCGACGCCTTCGCAAACTCGTTTCTTATCCGCCTCGGCGATAGGTTTGATGTAAAAACGCAGGAACTGGAAGAAGAATTGGATTTGGCCATGATGATCACTGGCCACCGTTTTTTACTGGGGGCTGAATTCACGACCGGCATGCTGATGAAGACTTCAGCAGCGTCATAAATACCGTGAAGCAGTCTACCCGGTTAGTTTTCTGATTGTTTTTTCTGCTTAACCGCTGCGAGATGCTCCTTACGTGCCTCGCGTTGCTCTTTGGCCAACTGGTTGAAGCGTAGTGCTCGGCGCCCACCATAACCCCGGGCCGTCAACCCCTCCTGAACTAATTGCGCTATAAGCTCGGATCGATTCGTAGGTGAAAGTGGGTTATCTGTATTGTGTTGGAGAATGTAGCCATCAACACTCTCAAGAACATCATCCAGAAAACGCACAAGGATTTTGCTGTAGGAATGACCTTCCACATTTGGACGACGTTTCGGCATAGCGGGCACACGCGGTTTGAAAAGTATAGCCCTAGTATATCCCAAGAAAATTGGAGAGTAAAAAAAGGCGCCGAAGCGCCTTTGTGTTCTTACATCAAGCTTACTAGGCGTGTTTCGCCATAACATCGCGAGCCCGACCAAATAGCTCGCCGCAGTGGACCACGTAGGACTGGTTGTCAGACTGGCAGCTAAAGCAGTTGTGCTCACGATCTGCCACCAGCACATAAGAGCGGCAATCCTTGCAGTACTTAACGTCGATCACGCCGGCGATAATGGCCTGATTGACCATAAACTGCCGCTCAATATTCAGCGACTTCTCCTTGGGTTGCTCGGCCAGTGCATGGGCAGTCATTTCAAAAGCGAGCAATCCGGCTTCGACGTGCTGGGTAATATCCGGCAACAACTCATCTGTCAGCATCACCAGGTAGGAGTAAAAAAGACTGGCCTCCATCCGGTGATAGCCGTACTTCACAAGGGTTTGGGCGTCAGGCACAGGGCCTAGCCGAGCCTTTTCGTCGACGCCTCTCACGGATTCAAAGAAGCGCGTAACACCGCTTGCTGTAGAGAACCCCGCGTATTTCCCAAGGAACCGGTAGTTTGCCCCAAGTGCCCGCATCCAGATACCGCGGCTCGCCGCGTCGGTATCAATTATATGGCGCTCTATTTTTTTCCCCATAAATCACCTCTTATGTTCGCACTCTTATTTTTTTAATAGCGTTGATGAGAAGAGATCGCTGCGATCAAACGCGGTCCCAGAGTTTTAACTTCAGACGCCGGCGCGGACAATGCACCAGCCAACACCTTTTCGCTAAATCGCAGTGTATAGCCAGACAATGCCAGTTTAGCAGCACGGTGTAGTTCGTCCGGACCAAGAATTTGAACCGTTTCCAATTCATCGTCAGTCATCCCAGAAATGACTCTGCCTTGAACCGGGAAATCGCGTGACGCATTCATCGACACACGTAAATAAGAAAGATTTAACTGGAACATGCGATCAGCCATTGCGGCCTGCAAAGCGTCGGATTCAGGATCCCGCCCTACAATTTGGTCGAAGCCAAGCTTCTTATTATAAAGAGCGTTGAACTCCGGGCCGGACATCTTGGCTACATTTTCAAACGTGTAGGCACCGCTCTTAAGGGTGAACAAGCTAACGCCAAGTCTGGTGATGGCGGCCAACCGTTCGTGGTTCGCTACCTCGTTATCGAAAAGCTCGGCGATACTTTCAGCGACTTTTGCGGAGAAAGGGAAAACGCTCAATCCAGCCCAGTGATCACAGCGCGCTAACTGACCGGCCAACTCCAAAGCTTTCCAATTGAAGTGATCAATATCGGCTCTACAAAATGCCCTATTATTTTGAGCGGTTTCAGCCGCTCGCCACATCAAAGGGTACACCTCCGCCTCACGGCGCTCAGCCCCCTGCACTGCTCTCAGACTCATGTCAGCTCTCCCTATAGCGCCCATCCTGGGCTGTCTGTTTGAGTTGGTGATAGATTTTCAATACATCTGCGCCGTATTCACTGCGCGTCGGTTCTCGGTACGTGTTATATCTGCCTATCGTGCTAGGAGCGACGCCGTCAGCGACCAATTCAGAAACTATTGCAGCCGAAATCCCGGTGTTAATATTCGGCTCGAAAAGCTCGTCCAGCGAGTATAGCGCGTTATATCCTCGCTTCTCCCAAGTCCACTTTAGGTTTAGTTGAGTTAATCCAACGTCGATTTTCCAAAGTGGAGTTCCCGCCTTTATAAGAGACTTCGTATAAGCCACTGCTTCAGCTTTTGTGTCAAAACGGTGACCGGTATCCCCTGCTCGCACCGTCCAAGGCCACGGCGAGGACCCCTCGCCAGGAAAAATCCTCCGAGTTTCCTTAACCGCAACCGCCAACAAAAGCCATGGGTCAACGTTGTAGTGATTCCCCGCCTCAACCCACAGGCTGTTCGGTTCAATGACCTGCGTTGGACTGGCAGCGAAGAAAACCCTCGCATCATCGGGTGCTGCCGGCATCTCGGAAGCCGACACCGAGAAGATCAAACACGACAATGAAGCTGCTATACAAATTCGCACAAGGCCATAATCCACCCGTATTACGATTGTGTGTTATATCACCGATTCTTAAGCTTGCGCAATAGGATGTGAGGGAAATCACGTATTGTTTTTTGCTTAAGGCGCAAAACTACCTTGACATACAGGCTGTATGGTGGTGGGAAAAGTGGGCGACTTACTTCCAGTTGTTGCCGCTAAGATATTAAAAATGCGAGATTATTTTGGATGGGAGGCTTGATCGAATACCCCTCAAATGATGGAGCCTGGCAATACATTAAGATTGCGTTAAATTGCAGCTTGATGTCGTGCTGTGGCCCTAACGGATCAATGCCTCTAACAACACAATTAGCTCGCGCTCAGGGTAGTCCGTTGCCGAGCGCCCTGTTGTCGATTCAAGTGTATTGAGACCCGCCTTTATGCTGTAGGCATTCGCTCCTTGCAGCAAAAGATACTCCTTCGCAGCCGGTGATAGAGGTCCGCGCCTGATCATCGAATAGCGGCGTCTGATGAACCCCATGAACGCGGCCTCTGTGTGAACCACAATGGCGTTTCTTTCGCGGTTCCAAATTACAAACTCGGCTACCGCGTGCTCGATCAATGTGCGCTGATATCCCTCGCCTTCCAGTACACGGAATACTCCTTCCCCTGGCCGCCAGCTTATCTGTAACCGCGGGGGCGTCTTTTGGGTTCGGGACAAGACAAAACGCTGAAAATCGACTGCCGAGGGGTAAGGGCAAACCTCGCGATAACGAACAAGCTGGTCATTAATCGCCTTCTTGGGCACCCCGAGTTGTTGAAGCGTCAGGATGTCCTTCTCCGGGGGGGACCAAGACTGCGCCTCAGCCAAGCCGGCTACATTATCCATAGTCGGGGATCGAATCCGAATTGTGATCTACCCCTTCTAGCTCGGCCGCGATTCGTCGAAGGGCAAGGTTATGGGCTGAATTGTCACCCACGATGCTGTCCTCTGGGTCGCGCCAAATAGAAATTAGAGGGTACAGTTTTCCACCGGGACGTTTACGCCGTCCTTTTATACGCATACGTTCCCTAATCTCATCCGGATTCGGATTGTAATCAACATAGTACCCGTATATTAGGGATCGCGATGGTTGGTCTGCCGACCAAGCCCCTTCACCATCCACGCATTCCCTCGCGAGCAAATTGGTGAAGTAGGTACAGAAATTGTCCAAACGGCTTGAAGCAAGCATGCGCTCCCACAGTTCATCAAGAAGGAAGTGCCGCACAACATCCCTTGAACCAGGCCGGACGCCGATAACCACCTTGCACCAATTATTAAAGCGATGCGCAATCCCAGATCGATCCCGCACTAGTCCCGGGTGAGCAATGTGCCGTGTAGTGTCATTCAAAAGCCCAAACAACACCGACGAGTGAAATCGAATCAAATAAAGGCGACCGACGAAATCAACGACTGTCCCATCATCAGATATCGGCTGGTAATCTTTGTATACTCTGGATTCAGTTAAATACCGAATGTTCATTTCGTGAGCACCCATCATGAACTTACTCCGGAAGTCCGGGGCGTCTTCAGCGGTTAACTGAAACTCCGTAGTGGCAAGGCGCCTCAAAATCTTTCGAACCGCCGTAGCGCTATTTGCGGTCCTTGCCATGCCGAGCTCTTGGCAAAGATCAAAGATATCGAAGACGAAATCGCCTTTGACGGCTTTTTTGGCTTCTGAAGACATGCGCTTGATTTCACCGTGCTCTTTTTCAACGAAGCGCACAAACATTTCATCGAGTGCTCGAATAACCCGGTAGTCGCTGAGCTCAAGAATCTCGTCATTAGCTCCAGAAAGGGTTTGAGTTTTGACATACACCGTCTCACTACCAAATGTGTAATTTCCCTCAATTACCTTTCTCTTATCTTTGCGGCTTAACCGCACCATCCCATCCAATACCCCAGTGAACAGAGCATCTATCCGGCTGGACTCACTCCCCGTGGGCTGGAGCACCCCAACCGTCTGGTCAAGCTCTTCGAAAGCGAGCTGAACCTGTTTCTGACTGACAATAGTTCGCGGTACGGACGTAAATTTTTTGGTCACCGCAGACGACATAAGAGGGGTTAGCTTTTTTAGAGTTTTCAACCGAGCGTTCTTACCCTCGTGTGTCCATGCTTCGTCAACCATGACACCCAGGCTGATCATCTCTTTTTCTCTGGAAGTCATAGCCGCCGGTGAAAAGCCAATTTTGGAACTTGTTGAAAGCCCCTTTAGTTTGTTCACCAAGGCGGCTCGCTTGATAGGGTTCCCACGATTCAAAAGCTGCAGCTCAATAAGAACATTAATGACTGTCTTATAGTGCTCAGGCACTTCGGTGTGTTCCAGAAGTGCGTGAAGTTCCGATATAGCGCGATCGCTCGCAGAGTAGAATGTGGGCGGTGTCGGCATTGGTTAAGCCTCCATTTTTCACGGAGATTAGCTTGTAAAGACTGGCAGGTCAAATGCAATAAGGATTAAAGCATCAGGCGGGTGTGATTGTCGCTATCCTGATAAGAGTAAGGCTAATCTGGTCGGCTATATCTTGATTATTTGCAGGTATTACTGAGTAAATAATAAGTAAGGCATTTAATATAGCAATAAAAACAATGACATACGGTTATTCTGGATGGTTTAGTTCAGGATTTCATGGTTTAGTTCATCCACTGATCGTTTAGTTGAGGGTTTGATGCTTTAGTTCGGTGATGAAGGTTTACTTCACTGTTTGATCGTTTAGTTCAGCCGCTGATCGTTTAGTTCGCCCTCCCCCCTCCAATCCACTGCTGATCGTTTAGTTCATTGCACCCACTGATTAGTGCTGTTTTCTGCTGTAAAGCAGCTCTAGTTCAATAAAAATTAGCTGCGTTATATAGAGAGTGAAACCCACTGAATACCGACTTTATGCGTGCATTCCCCTGGCGCTTTTAGATTGCCCAACACCGCGCTCGCCCCTGACTTACACTCACCTATAAGGAGCTACAGCGGAACCATCAGGCCGAAAAAACTAGTTATATAAGGACTTTAGGCTGAAGTTTCACGCGTGAACCGTGATATATGAAGTGTGATATATAGATGTGATGTAAGAATGTGATGTATTCTGTCTGTACCAGCACGGTAGCTGGGCACTATTGTTCTACGGTAGAAAATCAAAAGGAGAGGCCATGCCTGCGCCAAAGGTTGTAGTAGTTTTGAACGATAAGGGTGGCGTATCCACAACCACCGTAACCTGTTTGACGGCAGAATTTTTAGCCCTACACCGCAATCGCAGGGTTCTGCTTATCGACTTCGACGGCCAGTGCAACCTCACCTCCTGCTATATAGGCCACGATGAAATACTGGGCTTGCGAGAGCCCCCCATCCATCCAGATATATCCGATAGCGATCTTGCGGATTTCAACCGCAGATCAGCTATTACCGATATCTTCTTGGAGGGGAAGGCCGTCGAACCCTACCGCACGTACATTGGTCCTGAATCTGATGATGATATGGAATCACCCCGGATCGAGCTGGTCGCGTGCTCTGGTTCAGGGATGGAGGAGATACGGAAGACAACGCAAGAGGCGCCCTCCCCCGACGTTCATGGCAAACAATTGGTTAGAGGCTTCGCCACTTCACAAATCGTCCGAGGCTTGCACGACTTTTGTCACGCTCCAGAGCTTGGCGATCTTTACGACGTCATCCTGATCGACACCGGCCCGGGGATAAGCTCCCTTTTCGTGGCGGCCTTGGAATCAGCTACCCACGTTATTGCTCCTTACATTCCCGAAGATCTATCCATTCTCGGGTTGTCCACGCTGGCCTACCAGATTGAAAAAAGAAACAGGGCGCCCGTGGCAGCAAAGCAGCCTGCAAAGCTTATCGGCATACTTCCCTCAAAGGTCGATACCCGGAATCCCTATCACAAGGAAAAGATGACAGAGATGAGAGAGGCCGCTGGCATTAGCAGCGCCCATTTCCCTGAGGGGCTTTTCGTACCAGCCTCTGTACATATCTCAAGACGCTGTAAACCTGAGCGCCCTCCCCTTGACCCTTACAGTATTTTTCAAATGAAGCCTTCGGCACCGGTTAGGGTTCAGTGCGAAAAGGTTTTTGGATATATCCACGATCAAATTTTTGATGATGAGCCCCAACAGGAGGTGCAGCATGGCTAAGCGAGGATTAGGGAGACGAACGGTCGATAGCAACACACAGGGCACACCCGTCTCGCAAGGTGAAGCCAATCCACAAAGCGAAGCAAAGCGTTCTACCGTGGAACGACCTCCCAGCCGGTCGGTCGATGACTTGTCCGGGGCACTGGCCAAGCTCGGTGGTCAAGGAGCTCCTCAGGTTGGCCAGAAAAGCTTCGGGGAGTTACGCCCTCGCGACATCATCCGTATTACGAATCCACGGACTGTTTATTGTACCCATAGAGAGGTGCAGGCGACTCCATGGCCTAGTTTAAGCACGGACCCCGCTGAGCTTGAATCAGCCCTTCGCCAGGCGGTTGAAGGGCAAGAATGGTTCACCGGCTTATCCGCCCGGATTAAAGAGCGTGCCATAAAGTTTTTTATCGAGATCCATGAGCTTGCCTGCTCAATGAAAGATAACGGCCAGCTTCAGCCGATCATCGTAGAGCGGGGAGATCCAGCTAGCGGCGGAGGGCAACTGCTTGCGGGCGAGCGTCGCTTGATTGCAGCGCTGTATTCCAGGGGGCTCATAGAAACGCTTACAGCGGAGATCTATAACGGCACCCTCTCCAGTCTTCAACGCGCAATCATTCGAGACCAGGAAAACAACAAGTCCCCGCTTCGTTACTATGAGACGCTGATTTCTAAGCAGGATATTTTTAAGAGCTTGGAAGGTGCAGCAGACATGTCTGCCGCCGAGCTGGCAGCCTATCTTGGGTACAGAACGCGATCCGTCCCGAGTGTATTAAAGCGGTTATTTATTCTGCCGTGCTGCGATCAAGTGATTGAGATTGCCCGGATCAAGGACTTGGGGCACAGAGATATAGTTAAGCTGATCGCTATTGCAGAAAAGGATCCAGCCGCCATTGAGCGTAGGCTTCGGGCGTGCCAAAAAGAGGAGAGAGGTGAATCCAGTCGGGGAACAGAGGGCGCGGATAAGAACAATAAAGATGATGCCGGCAGTCAGGCTCTCAAGGCAGCAGCGTCACATGGCCTCGTCATTAAGCCTCGCACGAACAAGAAACTACCTCGGAAGCTGGTCGAGCTGGCGCTAACAACAACCGTTATCTCGCAGAAGTCCAGACAAACCATAGAGGACCTTGATCTGGATACGACAGAAGGTCTTGCCGAGGCATGGAACACGCTTGCTGTGGAGTTGGCGGGAGAAGAGGGCTGATGGTAAGGCGAGCATTGCGGGTTGCAACGGCATCTAGTCAAAAGAAACGTCTATTGAACCTTCGTATTGACGAAGAAATCCTAAGCATGATTCAGGTAAGTCTGGCTCGGCGGGGACTGGGGCAGAAGGGCAGAAGCGAGTGGTTTAGGTTGGCGGTCATAGAGCTTGAGAAGCTAGCACGGCAAGACAGCTACAGCTTTCTTAGCTCCCTTGAAATGTATGATTCTCGCGGTGGGGAGAAAACGCAGTTCACCTTGACCGGAGACGCGTTAGTCGCTTTTGAATCCATGCTTGATATTGCGAAAGAGGGCGCGCGGGATAAGACAGCACTCATTACACGCCTTGCCATCATGGCGGCGTATCTTCAGCTCGTTCGAGAGGGGCTTGCTGGATTCTCCAGCGATATAGGGTAGGTTTCGGGGGAGGGGAGCTTGTACGCGAGCACTCCTCCCTTGCCTGCCATGCGAAGATCATCCTCATCCTGTTCTACTGTAGAACACCCATCTTCCAGTCCGATTAACCGTATTTCTGACACACAAAGGGCGTCGCTAGCCGAACTGTTCTACGGTAGAACAGTTCTGATCCGCTCCAGCTGACAGTACTTCTGGGGCCGTATAGGGCGCCTGAAACCCCAAGTGTTCTACCGTAGAACACCCATCTCCCAGTCCGATTAACCGTACTTCTGACACACAAAGGGCGTCGCTAGTCGAACTGTTCTACGGTAGAACAGTTCTGATCCACT
>JBFKDP010000034.1:0-18395 GCA_041619575.1 Litorivivens sp. | reverse complement strand
GCCGAACGTTGATTCAGTGTGACCTGTTTCACGCTCCACCTTATTGGCCGCCCCTCCTGCTGTTAATTTCAGCGCAATGCCCTTATAACTAAAGCCTTAACTGCGGCACTAAACAGGCGGCAGGCAAGCACTGATAATAATCATACTAGCCGCAGGGCACCGCATGAAGCACTGTGCAGTGATCCGCGAATCTTATGGGATAGCTGGAAATGTTTATGGTTCAACGTGGTTCGCAAGGAGCAGTGACGCTCCGTGCGTTTGGTCTTCGTGTAGTTGTCGTTATGGCGACACTATGCCTTGTGGCCTGTGGTGATTCCAGCCCGAGCCCATCTGCAGCTGTATCGACAGAGATTCCAGACAGTGATGCTGATAGCGAAGGTGCAAGTTATCTGGAAGCCTTCAGGTTACTCCGCCAGGCGACTTTCGGGGCAGATGCCGCTTCGCTAGCGCGCGTTCAGGAACTCGGTGTATCAGCATGGCTTGATGAGCAGATTCAGATGTCTTCAGCCTATGACTCTGCCGAGGATGAGCATCTGTCTCACTTGCAAATGCTCGAGTTGATGGCGACGAGTGTAGAACCCGGGCTGGATTGGTATCGCTCCACTGATGCTGCTGAATCCTATTTTTATGGCGATGTTTCCGGTTTTACCGACATATTCCAGAACAGCGTCTGGTTCGCCAATGCCCTAGACGGGCCAGATCAGCTGCGTCAGCGCGTTGCCTATGCCCTGAGTCAGATTATGGTGGTGTCGGCCTTTGAGTTTCCCTTGGAGCGCCGGGCCGAAGCACTCGCTCATTACTACGATATATTGGCAAAGCATGCCTTTGGTAACTTTCGTGAACTGCTCGGCGACATTGCCCGAAGCCCGGCTATGGGTGTGTATCTCTCTCATCAGGGTAATCGAAAAGGCAATCCTGCGCGCAACACGCTGCCTGATGAGAATTTTGCACGTGAGCTTATGCAGCTATTTACTATTGGGCTTTACGAGCTGAACCTCGACGGCAGCAGTAAGTCGGATGCCCAGGGTCAGCTGATACCCAGTTATGGCCAGGGTGATATCGAAGAGCTTTCGCGGGTGATGACCGGGTGGGACCTGCAACACAACGACCGCTATGGTGCGGCCAGTCAGTCTCAGGGAAGCTTTGTTCACTTTATGGAGTATACCAACGACGAGCATGATTTCGGTGCCAAACAGGTGTTGGGTACTGAGATTCCGGCGGGGTTGTCGGTAGAAGATGATCTGGATGCTGCCCTCGACATTTTATTTTATCATGACAACACCGCGCCCTTTATTGCCAAGCAGCTGATACAGCGCTTGGTAACGTCCAATCCTAGCCCACTGTATATTGGGCGAGTTGCCCAGGCTTTCGTCGATAATGGGCAAGGACAGCGCGGAGATATGGCCGCCGTTGTGCGTGCGGTACTCCTTGATATTGAAGCACGCAATCCGCTGGCGGCTGAGACCGATCGTTTCGGCAAGGCTAGCGAGCCTCTGCTGGCCTATACCGCTTTGTTGCGGGCTTTTGATGTTCAGCCCATTGATGGCTGGTCGCTCAGTGTCGATGATGCAAGTGCAGCTCAGTCCGTTGCGGGTCTTTATTACTTTAGAGTGGAGAGAGAATTAGGGCAGGCTGCGCTACGGTCACCGTCCGTGTTTAATTTTTATAGCCCGGACTTTATTCCTCAGGACGACTTCTACAATGAAAAATCCTTAGCCTTGCCGGAAATGCAGCTGAGAACGCCGCAAAATATTGCCGGTTTCCAGAAGTTGCTGCTACTTCACGAGCGCCTGCTGGAGCGCAATGATCTTGAGCGCCGCTACGGTGCTGTTGACGCTTTTGTCGCTCAAAAAGGTAACTGGAATAATAGCGCTGCTATCGCGTTGGTGGACTACACGTTTCTACTTCAGGCTTTTGAGCGGGCGCTGGAAGGTGACCAGAACGGCGACTTTCAGTCGATCAGTGCTATTGATACCAATGATGATGGTATGACACCAAGGGAGGTCGCCATTTCGCGCTTGATTGACTTGCTGGAATTGACCTTGCGTGGCGAGGCGATAATGGATGCAGACACACGTCTGCAAACCATCGACTACTTTCGAGGCAACAGTTATTTCAACCAAAAAAATGCTTCCACGGTAGAGCTCGCCCATCGCATTGTGGCGGGGATGGTTCAGTTTATGGCGCTATCGCATATATATCTGGCGCAGCAGTAAGGATGGCAGGCATGACAGAATTGGCTCGTAGACATTTTCTTAAGGGCCTGCTGGGCTCGGGTGCGGCTTCCGTGCTGGGCTCCGCAAGCTGTCTATACTCGGGGGTGGCGCGTGCGTCGGCTCCGGCATTTAACGATTACAAAGCCATCGTTGTGCTTTATCTGTTTGGTGGTAATGACGCCTACAACATGATGGTGCCGCTGGGTGAGGGCAACAGCAGCTATGAAACCTATCGCACCAGTCGGGGTGATATTGCGGTAGCCAATAACCCGCTGAATCCTGACGTCAATGGTGGCAATCCTTATGCCGCCGCCTTGGGAGGCGATGACGAAAAGTACCGCTCCGGGCTCTACCAGTTTGTCGATCAGGGCTTTGGACTGAATGCCATGATGCCCGAGCTGGCGCAATTGATAGAAGATCGCTATGCGGCCGTTGTATCCAACGTAGGTAGTTTAGTTGAGCCGGTCAGTAAAGAGACACTCAAAGAGAGGCGATTGCCACCCTTTCTGTTTGCGCACAACCACCAGACCCGCGCGATGGAAACCGGTTGGGCGGATAACCTGAATGCGATGGGGTGGGCTGGCCGTATCGCCGATCTATGGGGTGCGCACACAGAGTTGGGGGTCAACGGCGGTTCGCCGCTGGGACTCAATGTCTCTTTCAGTGGCAATAGTCGTCTGCTGACCGGGCGGGAGAACAGTCCTTCAGTTTTGTCGCCCAACAGCAGGCAGCTCTTTGATTTGACCAATAGTGGCTTTGAGACCGCTTATTTCCGGCAGTTGAACCGAGAATTGGGCAGTGATCATCCTTTGCAAAGAGTCTTGAAAAAGGCCAACCGGAAGGCCGCTGACCTGTCCGATATTCTGGCAGAAGAGTTTGTGCAAACCGAAGATGACTTTGATGGTTTGTACGATCCCTGGGGCAATGCCCTGTTTAGTAACCCAACGGCCGATCAGCTCGAATTGTCGCGACGCTTGTCCGGCCGCACGCTCACATCAATGCAGGCTGCGGCGCGTATGATCAGTTTGGGCAGTTCATTGAGTCTTGACCGACAGGTGATCTATGTCGGTATGGGTGGCTTTGACAACCACAGTGATATTACCGGAAAGCACCCTCTGCTGTTGCGGGAAATCAGTCTGGCGCTCTGGAGCTTTCAGCAGGCAATGGCATCGTTGGGGCTTGCTGAGAATGTCATGGTGACCACGTTGAGCGATTTCGGGCGCACCTTGGGCAACAATGGCGACGGTACCGACCATGCCTGGGCCGGTAACAATCTGATTATGGGGGGAGGCATCAGTGGCGGTCGCCGTCTTGGAGCGCTGCCTGATATGCGCTTGGGTGGTGATAGCGATATCAGCTCTGGAGCAAATGCCAAGGGCCGATTGATACCAACCACGGCCGTCGATCAGGTGCTGGCCTCGGCCGCCAGCTGGTTTGGTGTTGCCGACAGTGATATGCCCGAGATTTTCCCGAATATCGCCAATTTTGCGGCAGTGGCAGGTGATATCAGCTCAGCCTACTTGCCTTTGGTTGTGGAAGACCCCGAACCGGAGCCAGAGCCAGAGCCTGAACCGGAGCCAGACCCACTGCCAATACCGATCCCGCCCATACTGCCACTGGGCTAGCCGCTAAAACTGCTGGCTTAAGAAGCAGGTAGATGATGTTCTTCAACTATTGCATAATGCAGTGAGACGCATCTCATCCATAGGAGATAACAATGAGAAATGCGATGATTGTGCCAGCTCTGCTGATCGCTGCATCGGCCAGTGCCCAGGATTTCAGTTACCGTTACGTGGAAGTGCTCGGTTCCCAGAGCAAAAACAATGACACCGACATCACACTGGATACCGTCAATGCGACCGTATCCTTGCAAAGTGACGCGGGTGCTCTGCTGCAGTTTACTGCGGGTGTAGGTGAGGCCGATGATATTCCGGGAGCAGCGGGTGGCCCAGAGGGCGATGTGCGCTCTATTGAGGCCTTTGTCGGCGGCGCTCGTCAACTGTCGGAGCGCACCAGCGCTTGGACGGGAATCGGTCTTGGTCAGCTCACCATTGATCCCGACAATGCTGCCAGTGAATCCGATGTGACAACGGCGCGATTCGCATTGGGTTTGCGCCACTGGCTGTTCTCACGAGTTGAAGCGCATGGCGCCGTCAGCGTTGTGTACTTTGATAATGATGATGTTGGCGAAGAGGTCGAAGACGGTGAGCTGCGTGCCGGGCTTCGTTTCTACCCTCTGCCCAAGCTGTCGCTCAATGTGGAAGCTGCCTACCAGTTTGATGAGCGCGTCGAGATCATAGCGAGCTCGCTGCGTTACGATTTCTAAGCTCCGCTCGGGCGGCATTGGTGCCGCCCGCTCTTTCCTCCAATTCAACCTTATATTCGAGCGGCTTTCTGTTAAAATAGCCGGTCAAGTCGTTTATACAGGTTGTGTTGGATGGAGCAGCAAGTATCTCCTCAACTGCGAGTTCGTGAGCAGATTTCCGGTCTGCAGGGCGAGGCCGCGCAAGTTAGTGTGGATCGCGAAGCGCAAGTTAAGCGTATCAAGGACTTGTTGCAGGCGCGTGACGCTGTGCTGGTCGCGCACTATTACACGGATCCCGACATTCAGGCTCTCGCTGAAGAAACGGGTGGCTGTGTATCCGATTCCCTAGAGATGGCCCGCTTTGGCCGCGATCATCCCGCATCAACGCTGATTGTGGCCGGCGTAAAGTTTATGGGTGAAACGGCCAAGATCCTGTCACCAGACAAGCGTGTATTGATGCCTACTCTGGAGGCCACCTGTTCGCTGGATATTGGCTGCCCCGCCGAGGAGTTTTCGGCATTCTGTGATCAGCACCCGGACCGGACGGTAGTTGTTTACGCCAACACCTCTGCGGCGGTGAAAGCCCGCGCTGATTGGGTGGTGACGTCCAGTATTGCTCTTAAAGTGGTTGATTATCTGGACTCTCAGGGAGAAAAAATCCTGTGGGCTCCTGATAAGCACCTCGGTAGCTATGTGCAGCGCGAAACCGGGGCCGATGTGCTGCTGTGGGACGGTGCCTGTATTGTGCACGATGAATTCAAGGCCCAGGGCTTACGGGATTTGATGGCGGTCTACCCCGATGCTGCGGTGCTGGTTCACCCGGAATCGCCGGAGGCGGTGGTGGAGCTGGCTGACGTGGTGGGATCAACGACGCAGATTATTAACGCTGCACGGGATATGGATAACCGCCGTTTTATTGTCGCCACTGACCAAGGGATTTTCTACAAGCTACAACAGCTGGTTCCCGACAAGGAATTTCTGATTGCCCCCACGGCGGGCAACGGCGCCACCTGTCGCAGTTGTGCAAATTGTCCATGGATGGCCATGAACGCACTGGACAACCTCGCCGAATCACTGGATCGAGGCTTGAATGAGGTATTTGTTGATTCTGATCTGGCTGCCAGGGCGATGCTGCCGCTTGATCGCATGCTGGATTTCGCGAGTCGCAACCTTTAACCCTTGCCCGGTGCAGATTGCAGCATATCTCTAGAATTTTTTCAGTGTATCTCGCAGTTCCTGCAGGTCTTTCAAACGCCGATTGAGCCGATGGCGGGCAACGTTGTTGTCCGCTGTGAGAGGCCAGGCATAATGCAGCTGCTTTTCGGCACTGTCGAGAAAACCCCGCAAAATAAAGTATTCCGCTCTTGCGGTATGTACGCCCAGTATGTTCCCCGACAAGCCGTGCACTTCCGCCAACTGATACCATAGCTCCGGGTCGTTAGGTCGGCGCTTGCTGTGCTCAACAAGTAGTTCCTCCGCCTCAGGCGCGCGACCGGCGCGTTGCAGGATATCTGCCAGAGTCATGGTCAGCGCATTGTTGCCCGGGTTGAGCTCCAGTGCCTGACGCAGTCGCCCCACAGCGCTCTTGTATTCGCCCTTTCCGGCAAGCACGTTTGCCTGAGCGACCAGGTAGGCGATGCGATTGGGGTCTTCCCTTAGCAGGGGCTGCAGCAGTTCGCCGGCCTGCTGCCACTCATCGTTTGCCATCAGTGCAATGACCACGCCGTAGCCGTTGGCTTCGCTGGGATTATTGTTCTGCTCATGTTGCCAGTGGTTTAGCAGTTCACGCTTATTGCTCGCCAGTGAGAGTTCAGCCCGCTTTTTCATCAATTGAAAGTTAAGATTATCGGTATACACATTGCGCGGGTACTGACGCGCGCGATTGGCGCTGTCGCTAATGCGGCTCTCGGTAAGGGGGTGGGTCAACAGAAACTCTGGCGGCCGGTTGCTGTTAAAGCGCAGGCGGCGGTTCATGATTTCAAACATGGAAGGGATGCCGCTCGGATCCATGCCGGCCTTGGCCAATGTCTGCATACCTATGCGGTCTGCTTCCTGTTCATGCTCGCGGCTATGGCGCAATTGCGACTGCATGGCGGCAGCCTGTCCGGTGGCGATCGCTGCAATACCGGCATCACTGCCGGTTGTTGCAGCCAGCACAATGCCAGCCAGCAGGCCTGCCATCATCGATAAGTTACCAGCCTTCTGTTTATCGAGTGAGCGCACAAAATGGCGCTGACTCAAGTGGGCGAGTTCGTGGCCCAGGACGCCAGCCAGCTGTGATTCGTTTTCGGCGTACAGCAGCAGACCGTTGTGTACGCCAATGACACCTCCGGGTACCGCAAAAGCATTGAGCGCGCGGTTGTCGACGACTACTAACTCCAGTCGCTTATCGCTGAGTTCACTGTGTCGGGCAAGGCGATAGATCAGATCTTCCAGGTAGTCTTGCATCAGCGGATCCGACACTGTTTCTACGCGGCCACGAAAAGCCTTAAGCCAGGCGCGGCCGAGCTCGTGTTCTTGTTCCAGACTGAACTTGCTGGAACTGCCGTCCCCCAATTCAGGTAGGTTGTAAGTGCTTTGGGTTGGATCGTCCTCGCTGCTCTGGGCCAGGGAGGGCAGGGCGAAGGCTAGTAGCAGGGATAATGTCAGTGTCTTGATCACAGCAATATTGGGCATCGATGAACAGCGTTCCACTTTAGCGGTTAGCTTGCCAGCAAAACAAGCAACAATCACTTCGACCGCCGGTTTTGTGAAAAGTGCCAGCTGGAAACTGTGGGCTTAGCGCGACGATGCCCTCGGGGAGGGTGGTCGGTATACTGCCATTGGTATTCCTGCGGACACAGACGCGTATCCTGCTCAATGCCTGTTATGATTGTCGCGCTGTATAGTATAGGTGTAATGAATGAACGATAAATGTGATGTGGTGGTTGACGCACGCGGTCTCGACTGCCCCCTGCCACTGTTAAAAGCCAAGCAGGCCTTGAATCGTATGGCCGCAGGCGAATTGCTTGAAATTTGTGCAACAGATGCAGGCTCAGTGCGTGATTTCGCTGTGTTTTCCGAGCAAAGTGGCCATCCGCTGCTGAAGTCGGAGGAGCACGGCGGTGAATACCGTTACATCATCAGAAAAACCTGAGAGCGACCCTAAAGCATGATTACAATCATTCGAAACTGGATCAATCGACTGTTCGCAGAAGAAGAAACCGTGGTCCTGCTGCTGTTACTCATCGCCGCTCTGGTGCTGGTGGTTACTCTGGGGAGCGTGTTGGCGCCCCTGATAGCCAGTATGGTTTTTGCTTTTATGATGCAGGGGCTGCTAGGGCAGCTGACGCGGCGCGGTGCACCGCGGTGGTTGGCAATATCGGTGGCTTACTTCATTTTTATGGCCATGTTCTTCGGCTTCGTGTTTGGCTTGATGCCGCTGGTGTGGACGCAGTTGACGAGCCTGATTCAGGAGCTGCCCACACTCTTGCGAAAGCTACAGCAGTCGTTGCTTCTGCTGCCCGAGCGTTCGGAACTGATCACCGAGGCTCAGGTGCGTGAACTGGTGGGTGTTGCGGGAACGGAGCTCGGCAAGTTCGGGCAGGTTATTGTGTCTTTCTCTATTGCCCAGATACCCAACCTTGTCGGTCTGCTGATATATGTCGTACTGGTTCCTATCCTGGTGTTTTTCTTCCTGAAGGATAAAGACCAGATTTTGAACTGGCTGTCATCTTTTTTACCGCACCGACGACCACTGATGATCAAGGTCTGGCATGAAATGAACGATCAGGTGGCGAACTATGTCAGGGGCAAAGGCATCGAAATCGTTATTGTTGGCGCGGTTACCTATGTCAGTTTTATCTGGCTCGATCTGAATTATGCGGCCCTGCTGGCACTGTTAGTGGGGCTGTCGGTCGTCATCCCTTATATCGGTGCGGCGGTTGTCACACTGCCGGTGGTGCTCGTCGCGTATTTGCAGTGGGGTACCGGCTCGGAATTTTATACCTTGCTGCTGGTCTATGGGATTGTTCAGGCCCTGGACGGCAATGTGTTAGTGCCGTTGCTGTTTTCCGAAGTCGTGAATATGCATCCGGTTGCCATTATCGTTGCGGTCTTGGTTTTCGGTGGAATTTGGGGTCTATGGGGCGTGTTCTTTGCGATTCCCCTGGCCACACTGGTGAAAGCCATTCTCAATGCCTGGCCCACACCTGGCAATTTGCCCAAGGAGGAAGTATCCGAATCATGAGAGTACCTATAGTGCTGCGCCAAGCCCTGGTGTTGTTGACCTCGGCCTGGCTGGTCGCCTGTGGCGGCAGTCAACCCGACTTCTCAGTAACAATGCCACAGACCGACAGCCGCGACGTGCGCTATTTGCGTCTCGACAATGCCATGCAGGTCGTTTTGATCTCGGATGCTGGCGTGGATAAGGCCGCGGCCTCGCTGGATGTGAGAGTAGGCAGCCGTCAGGACCCGCGTGATCGCCAGGGCCTAGCTCATTTTCTTGAGCACATGCTGTTTCTCGGCACTGAAAAATACCCAGATGCAGGCGAGTATCAGAGTTTTATCTCGTCCCATGGTGGTTCGCATAACGCCTATACCTCCTTTGAGCATACCAATTACTTTTTCGACATTGGCGCGGAGCATTTGGAGGAAGGCCTTGATCGCTTTGCGCAGTTTTTTATTGCGCCCCTGTTTAATCCTGAGTTTGTTATCCGCGAAGTGAATGCAGTTGATTCTGAGTATCAGGCCAGGATTCAAAACGACTACCGACGTGCATTGGATGTTTTCAAGGAACTGATCAATCCCGAGCACCCTTTTTCAAAGTTCACTGTGGGCAACTTGTCTACCTTGCTGGGTGGGAGGGGCGAGGAGTCTCTGCGACAGGCGCTGCTCGATTTTTACAAGGATTACTATTCGGCCAACCGCATGACACTGGTGCTGATTGGTCGTGAAAGCCTCGACGAGCTACAGGCGATGGTGGATGTGCGCTTTGGTCTTGTGGAAAACCGCAAGGTCAAAACCGATGATGTAACAGAGCCTCTGCTGAAGGAGGCGCCCCTTTACTTCACTTTGCAGCCGCGCAAGGAGCTGCGTGAGCTGTCAGTCAGTTTTCCTGTTCCGGAAATGCGTGAGCGCTATCATGAAAAGCCGCTGAATTATATTGGTCATATTCTGGGTCATGAAAGTGAGGGCAGCCTGCTCTATCTCTTAAAACAAAAGGGCTGGGCCGAAGGCTTGCGCGCCGGAACCAGCATTGAGTTTGATGGCGGTGCTCTGTTTTCAGTCGATGTGCAGCTGACCCCCGAAGGTATGAAGCATGCCGATGAAGTAGGCGATGCGGTCTTTGAGGCCATCGCGCTGCTGAGGGAGTCTGGCATTGAAGAGTGGCGCTACCGGGAGTTGTCCGATATCGCGCGCCTGCAATTTGATTTTCGCACTCGGCCGGAAGAAATACACGAGGTGAGCCAGCTTGCCCATAATCTTCATTACTACAGTCCTGCGGACCTTGTGCGCGGCGCCTACGTAATGGACACATTCAATCCGGATCTGATTCAGTCAATACTGGAGACAATGCGTGTCGACAATGCCATTGTTGCGGTCACTCGCCCGGATTTTGAGCCTCAGCGTGAGTCGCAACTCTATTCGGTGCCCTATGCCTCTACGCAGCCTGATGAGGCGGTTCTGGAGCGCTGGCGTTCTCGCAGTGGTCTGCCCGGACTGGCTCTTCCAAAGCCTAACCCCTTTATTGCTGAGTCCCTTGCGATAGAAATTGGTGACTCCAGCAGCATTCCGAAGAGGATCATTAACACGGACCGCATTGCCGTTTGGCATATGCTGGATAGGCGTTTTCAGCTTCCCAAGGGTAATCTGAATATTCTGCTGCGTTCGCCCGCGGCCAGCCGTGATGCCGCCAGTCAGGCAGCGGCAGAACTGTGGGTGCGAATGATCAGGGACGAACTCAATGCCTTGACCTATCCGGCGCAGTTGGCCGGACTCAACTATTCCCTGCAGTCCCGCTGGGATGGATTGGCACTTGAGATTCGAGGGTTTAACGACAAGCAGTCCAGCCTGTTGGACAGTATTGCCAGTCGGCTGGCTAATCCGGACTGGAATGAAGCGCGCTTCGAGCGAGTCAAAAGGGAGTTTATTCGAGACCTGGAAAACTATCAGCTGAACGAGCCATACCGCTATCTATCCAGTGAGTTATCGCAAACTCTGAGGCGATATCAGTGGCCGGCGGCTGAGCGCCTCGGGGCGGTGAAGGAACTCGACCTGCGAGCAGTTAAAGCCCATTCCCTCGAATTGATGGCGGCGACGCAGCTGTATCTGCAGGTACACGGGAACTATAGCGAAGCTGACGCGCGTGAATACGCCAACATTGCTGCCGGGTTTTTATTGGGCGATCGGATACCTGATGCCCAGCCTGAGCAGATTAGACGGATACCGGTTGCGGATGCGGGTATCTACTATCCCTCGGAGCATGCTGATTCTGGGCTTGTCTGGTATGTGCAGGCGGCGGACCCAGGGCATCGAGGTCGAATTGTCATGGGCGTTGCCGGGCAGATGCTGGGTTCAGAATTTTTTCATCGACTGCGCACGGAAAAGCAATTGGGCTATGTGGTTTCCGCTGGCGCCTACCCGGTGCGTGAGGTTCCCGGTCTGTATTTTATGGTTCAGTCACCCGTGGCGGATTTGAAGCAGCTGCAGGCGGAGTTTGTGGTTTTTTTACGTACCTGGTTGGCGGACGGGGTAACCGAGGAATCTTTTGAGCGCCACAAGCAAGCACTGCGTGCCAAACTGGTGGAGTCTCCGCGCAATCTTTGGGAGGCGGGCGATCGTTTCTGGCAAGACCTGATGAATGGCTATACGCAGTACGATAGTCGCGAACAGTTGGTGGCCGTGCTCGATTCATTGGCCTACTCAACATGGCGCAGAGAGCTGGAAAGCGTGTTGGGCGAAGCGGGCCGTCGCTCTCTGTGGTTGCAGATGGGCGGCCGCTGGGGGCGGCAGGCACTGGGCACTCAGGAGCTGGCTGGGCCGCGCAGTGTCGGTCGCAAGCGCCAATATTTTTTGTATGAACACCCGCAGATCGGAGACTCTTTGTAGTAATACTACAAAATATGTAGTCGCGCGCCTCGCTGGGTAACTTGCTAAAAGTGCTAATGTTTTCACTGAAAACTCATGGCGGTTTATTGGTGTTTCGGTAATTGCCCTTGCAGTTTGATGTTAAAGCTGTAAAAATTTTACAGTTGATGGGCGGCCCGAACGGCTTAACCCACGTCGACATTCGACAACTCAAATACGTGAATGACCGCTCAAAAGGCGGTCATCACAGCAATGGCCAGGTGATAACCTTCACCTATCGGCAAATCTTCAATGCCGGTGGACGTCGTGTTCATCGCAAATTCGAAGTTGCAGATTCGAAGGGAGTTTACACACCGGGCCATCACCGGGGTGGGCTATCCTCTGGATATATCACCCCTTGGCATATACTTGTTTGGTAAGGGACGGTTTGCATGCTTCAGGAACTCGAAGTGCTGCGTGAGCAGCTTCGTGACGATTTGGATCCGCAGGAAACCCAGGAATGGCTGGAAGCTTTGGATGGCGTATTACGTCACCAGGGGCGGGGTAGAGCCGCCTACCTGCTGAAGATGTTGTTTCGCCACGCAGCCCAGCTGGGCACGCGCTTGCCCCCCGCCATTACTACCCCCTTTCGCAATACCATAGAACCCGCGGCCGAAAAGCGCATGTCGGGCGACCTGTTTATGGAGCGCAAGATTCGCTCACTCATCCGCTGGAATGCGCTGGCGATGGTGATGCGGGCAAATGACAACGATGAGGGGCTTGGCGGACATATCTCATCATTTTCTTCCGCCGCGACACTCTACGATGTTGGCTTTAACTATTTCTTCCGCGGCGGCGAAAAGCCGGATCTGATTTACTATCAGGGGCACAGTGCTCCCGGTATGTATGCGCGCTCATATCTGGAAGGTCGATTCGACGAGGATCAGCTCGATAATTTCCGCCGAGAAGTCGATGGTAACGGCCTTTCCTCCTACCCCCACCGCTGGCTAATGCCTGATTACTGGCAGTTCCCAACCGTCAGTATGGGCCTTGGCCCAATCCAGGCCATCTATCAGGCCCACGTTATGAAATATCAGCACAGTAGGGAGCTGACTGATCAGACAGATCGCAAGGTCTGGTGCTTTCTCGGTGATGGTGAGTGTGACGAGCCAGAATCCCTGGGCGCAATAGCCCTGGCTGGTCGCGAGCAATTGGACAATCTGATCTTCGTTGTCAACTGTAACCTGCAGCGCCTAGATGGCCCTGTTCGCGGCAACGGCAAAATTATTCAGGAACTTGAAGGCGTATTCCGGGGCGCAGGGTGGAATGTCATCAAGGTTATCTGGGGTCGCCATTGGGACAAGCTGCTGGAAAAGGACAAGGATGGCTTTCTCAAGCGCCGCATGAATGAAGTATGTGATGGCGAGTTGCAGAACTACAAAGCCAATGGCGGCGCATACACGCGCGAACATTTCTTTGGCAAGTACCCAGAGTTACTGGAGATGGTCAGCGACCTGTCTGACGACGACATCATGTATCTGAATCGTGGTGGTCACGACCCCTACAAAGTCTACGCAGCCTATGCCAATGCTGTGGAGCACAAGGGACAGCCGACTGTTGTTCTGGCTATGACGGTCAAAGGCTACGGCATGGGCAAAGGCGGTGAAGCCCAGAATGAAACTCACGGTATTAAAAAGCTGGATTTGGATAGCCTGAAGAAATTCCGCGATCGCTTTGCGGTCCCTATATCGGATGCTGAGCTCAAAGATGTTCCCTACTACCGGCCAGCAGAAGATAGCCCGGAAATGGTCTATATGCGCAAGCGCCGGGAGCAACTCGGTGGCTACTTGCCCGCCCGACGCAAGGACTTCGAGCCCTTGGATGTGCCCTCGCTGGATGATCTGGGAGGGCAGCTGAAAGGCAGTGGCAAACGTGAAATTTCCACGACGATGTCATTTGTTCGCACGCTTTCCACCTTGGTCAAACACAAAGGGGTCGGGAAAGTCGTGGTGCCCATTGTTCCTGACGAGGCCAGAACTTTTGGCATGGAGGGCATGTTCCGGCAGCTCGGCATCTACTCCTCGCAGGGGCAGCGATACACGCCCCACGACTCTGATCAAATCATGTACTACAAAGAGGACAAGCAGGGTCAGATTCTGGAAGAGGGTATTAATGAAGCGGGCGCTTTCTCAGCCTGGCTGGCGGCGGCTACCTCATACAGTAATCACAACCTGCCCATGATTCCCTTTTACATCTACTACTCGATGTTTGGTTTCCAGCGGATTATGGATCTGGCCTGGGCCGCAGGTGATAGTCAGGCGCGCGGCTTTTTGATGGGTGCGACCTCCGGTCGCACAACACTCAATGGTGAAGGTTTGCAGCATCAGGACGGCCACAGTCACCTGATGGCGAATATGATCCCGAATTGTCTCTCCTATGACCCTACCTATGCGCATGAGCTAACCGTGATCATTCAGAACGGTATGCAGCGCATGTATCGGGACAAGGAGAATGTGTTCTATTACATCACCTTGATGAATGAAAACTACAGCCATCCCGAAATGCCAGCTGGCTGTGAAGACGGTATTGTCAAAGGGCTGTACCTGCTGTCTGAGTGCAAGGACAAAAAGGCCAAGCACCAGGTTCAGTTGATGGGCTCCGGCACCATTTTGCGAGAAGTCGAAGCCGCTGCCGAAATTCTGAAAGGCTTTGGTGTTGCTGCAAATGTTTGGAGCGCAACCAGTATCAACCAGTTGCAGCGCGATGGGGCCAGCTGCGAGCGTTACAATCTCCTGCACCCGGAAGACGAATCAAAAGTCCCTTACGTAACCCAACTACTGCAGGACCGGCCCGGCCCGGTTATCTGTTCAACTGACTATATAAAGTCCTACGGTGAACAGCTGCGGCCATTTATTCCCCAGCGCTATGTCGTGCTGGGTACTGACGGTTTCGGGCGCTCTGATACCCGCTCAAAACTGCGGGAACACTTTGAGGTAGATCGAAATTTTGTTGCACTGGCTGCCTTGAAAGCATTGGCCGATGAGGGCGAACTCGATAAAGCTGCTGTCAGCAAAGCGATCAAAAAACTGGGAATCAGCGTGGAAAAAGCTGATCCGCTGTTTTCCTGAGACAAAAGGGTAATTGTGTGCGTAAAGAAATCATAAAAATTCCTGATGTCGGCTCAGATCAGGTTGAGGTCATAGAGATTTGCGTTGCCGTCGGCGACGTTGTGGCGGAGGAGGATTCGTTGGTCGTGCTCGAGTCTGACAAGGCGTCTATGGAAGTGCCATCCCCGAAAGCAGGCAAGATTGCGGCGATTCTTGTTAGCAGTGGTCAGCAGGTAGGAAAGGACGATGACCTGATTGAGCTGGAAATGACTAGTGAGGATGAGTCTGCTATTGGCGGTGCCGCCGGAGGTGCTGCTGATGAAGCTGTCGCAGATGTTCATGCCGACGTTGAAGGCGAGGGTGCGCGGGAACCACAGGCAGGCAGCGCAGAGGTTACGCAGAGCGCCCCAGTTCTTGAGCAGCGCGCACAAACTGTCGAAGTGCCTGATGTTGGCACCGAGGATGCCGTTGACGTCATCGAAGTCTGTGTCAGCGAGGGCGATGAAGTGGCCGAAGGCGATTCCCTGATTGTCCTCGAATCCGATAAAGCCTCAATGGAAATCCCCGCACCTTATGCGGGTAAAGTCGAGTCAATTTCACTCAAGGTGGGTGATTCGGCCAAGCGAGGCGACGTCATTCTGAAGATGTTGGCGCAGGCCCCCGCTGCTGAAGAGAAAGCGCCGTCCGGGCATCAGGCCAGTTCGAATCAGGGCGATTCCAGTCAAGCCAAGTCAAGTTCTCAGAGCCAGAGTGTTGCGGCTGCCAATGCGCCACTCAAATCGGCTGAAAACGCGGCGCAAGCCGTGCCGCCTACGCCCGGAGGTGAGGTTTACGCTGGGCCTGCAGTCAGAAAGCTT
Source organism: Litorivivens sp. (assembly GCA_041619575.1). Taxonomy (GTDB): domain Bacteria; phylum Pseudomonadota; class Gammaproteobacteria; order Pseudomonadales; family Spongiibacteraceae; genus Litorivivens. Next base: position 2,863 of record JBFKDP010000034.1, on the reverse strand, counting down.
GCACGCGAATTCTCGATAGACCTCAAAGCAGTTGAGGGTTCCGGTCCGAAAGGGCGCATTGTCAAAGAGGATTTGCAGAACTACGTCAAAAACCTGGTTGAGAACAAACCGGTGGCAGGTGCTGCATCGGGCTCGGGTATTCCAGCCGTGCCCGAGGTAGATTTCAGCGCCTTTGGTGACATCGAGAAGGAGCCGCTTAGCAAGCTCAATAAACTGACCGCTGCCAATATGCATCGCAGCTGGTTGAATGTTCCCCATGTTACCCAGTTCGACGATGCCGATATTACCGAACTGGAGACGTTTCGTAAGAGTCTGAAGTCCGAGGCGGAGAAAAAAGGCGTTAAGATGACGCCATTACCTTTCCTACTCAAGGCTTGTGCTGCAGCGCTGCGAGCCAACCCAAAATTCAATGCATCGCTGGCAGATAGTGGCGAGAGCATTGTCTATAAGCGCTATGTCCATATTGGTATCGCGGTTGATACGCCGGCGGGTCTGGTTGTACCGGTGGTTCGGGATGTAGACAAGAAATCGCTATGGGAATTGGCGGAAGAAACCGCTGAACTTGCCAGCAAGGCCAAGGAGCGCAAACTCAAACCGCAAGACATGCAAGGCGGGTGTTTTACCATTTCGAGCCTGGGAGGCATTGGCGGGCAGGGTTTCACTCCCATCGTCAACACACCCGAATTGGCTATTCTCGGCGTGTCGAAGCTGACCACCAAACCCGTGTGGGATGGCAATGCCTTTGTTCCGAGAGAAATGCTGCCGCTGTCGCTGTCCTATGACCACAGGGCTATCAATGGTGCCGATGCCGGCCGATTTTTTACTTTCTTGGCAGAGGCATTGTCGGACATTCGACGATTGCTGCTTTGATATTGGCGTCGGACGTCAGAGGTCTGACATCCGACGTTTTTATCGCTGCTGAAAGCGCTGCTTGCGGCGATAGGGGAATAGATCAGGCACAAAGCCATTGCGAATTTTATCTTGAAGATCGCGCCAGAAGTCAGGCTCGTACAGATCGCTATGCATTTCATCGAATACTTTCTTGGCGCGCTGGTTTCCGGAGAAAAACAGTCGAAACTCTTCCGGGAAGACATCCTCCGGTTTGACTTCATACCAGGGTTGGGTCGCCATTGCCTGCTCGTCGTTTTGCGGCTCGGGCAGGGAGCGGAAATTGCAGTCGAGTAGGGGGCAAATTTCGTCGTAGTCGTAAAACACCACGCGCCCGTGACGGGTCACCCCGAAATTTTTCAGCAACATGTCGCCGGGAAAGATATTGTTGGCGGCGAGCTGTTTGATGGCGCTGCCGTATTCATCCATGACGCTGCGCAGCTGGTCGTCACTGCAGTCTTTGAGATACAGGTTCAGCGGCACCATTTTTCGTTCAACGTAAACGTGCTTGAACACCAGAGCATTGCCACTTTCCGAAATTTTTGATGGGACTTCTTTCTCAAGCTCAGCCATTAATTCGTCTGAAAAGCGACGCCGGTCAAAAGCCAGATTGTTAAATTCCTGAGTGTCGGCCATGCGGCCACCGCGATCCCAGCGCTTTACTAGGCTGTAACACGCCTTAACGTGCTCTTGGGACATTTCCTTGGGGGGCGTAAAGCGATCCTTGATGACCTTGTACACGTAGTCAAAGTCGGGCCGGGTAAATACCAGCATGACCATGCCCTTGATACCGGGGGCAATGATATAGGGTGCGGTGCTATTGAGCGTGTCATCGACGGCGAAGCGGTAGAACTCGGTTTTGCCATGCTTCGGCATGCCCATGGCGTTATAGAGTTCGAAAACTTCTTTGTGGGGCATCAACTGCTGTAGGAAGGCGACGTATTCCGAGGGAATGGATGCGTCCACCATGAAGTAGCTGCGGCTGAAGCTGAAGACGATCGAGATATCATCAGGGTCATGCAACAAGGTGTCGACGTAGACAGAGCCATCGCCTGAATTCTGGATGGGCAGAACAAACGGCAGCGAGACTTTTCCACAGACTACGCGCCCCACGAGGTAAGCCGCCTTGTTGCGGAAAAACAGGGATTCAAGGGTTTCGGCCCGGGCGTCATGGCTTTTCAGGTCCAGCTTCGGCAGAATTTCCCGACGGACGACTTCCATAATCCACTGAACATCGCGCTCCAGATCTTCCCAAGGGATATTGAAGTGGCAGTTCAACAGCATTTCCCTGACCACGGACGTACCATCGCCACTAAAGGGGTAGCTATGAATAATCTGATCGCCACCTTCTGGTTTGTAGCCATAGGGTGCCGATACAAAGGCGTGTAAGTCCCGGACCTTTTCGTGCTTGAAGATGTAACAGTAAATGGAGTTGAAGAACGACTGAGCAATTTCGAAATTGACGTGATGCTGAATCAGCTCAGAGAATTCGGATTTCGCTACCTCCCAGTTTTCCCGGTCATAGACGCCACCAGCAGTAATGGTCGTGACCGCGTCCGCAACGATTGCGCGCTTTTGCTTCCAGAGGTCTAGCCTGTCGCGCATGGCCTTTTGGGCCGCGGGCCAGTCCGCTGCTTCAAAGCGTGCCTGGGCGCCGAGCGTGATATTTTTGTATTCTGCAAAGAATGCGTCAAAGCCGTTCAGAATAGCCAAAGCTAGTCGGCGGGTAATCGTAGTCACGGCAGGTAGAGCTCCGAAAGCTAAAAGGAGGATTATAGCGAAGGTGTCAGTTGCACACTCTACTTTGATACTCCCGTCATTACGAGCGAAAGCGAAGCAAGCTCCTTTGGTCCTTGTCAGACCGAAAAAGTCGTTTGGCTACGCCCGCAATGACTGAGTAGTTCGGTGCTACAGAATGCAGTCTGCAAGAATGGGCAGTACTTCCGGCTGCTGGGCGTTGATCAGCATGGTGCCT
>JBFKDP010000033.1:0-18793 GCA_041619575.1 Litorivivens sp. | reverse complement strand
GGTACGAACAGTATGGCTGAGACCTATATTCTATTGCGTGGTCTTGGCCGCGAATCAGGGCATTGGCTGGAGTTTGCGGGCGCACTGGCCGATGCCGTTGCGCCGAGTGCAGTGCATTGTTTGGATTTGCCGGGCAACGGCACTCGCTGTCGCGACAAGAGTCCCTGTGTGCTGGACAATTGTGTGGCGCCACTGCGACGAGAATGTCAGGAACGTGGGCTAGCGCCGCCCTATCGGATTATCGGTTTATCGATGGGTGGGATGGTGGGGCTGGCGTGGCTGCAACAGTATCCAGTGGAGGTAACTGAGCTTGTCTTGATCAACAGTAGTCTCGCCAGCCTCAGCCCGACTTATCAGCGGATGAAGCCGCCGGCTTTTCTCGCTTTGGTGCCGGGTCTTTTAAGCGTGCGCTGGCGCGAGCGGGCGGTGAGAGCCGTTAGCTGCAATCTGCGCCGAGACGATGAGGGCATGTTGAGCGCGTTTTATCGAATCGCCAGTGAGAGACCGGTAAGAGCGCCTAATCTGCTACGTCAGTTGATTGCCGCATCGCGATTTCGCCCGCAGCTTAAGGCGAACGATGGGCTCTGGCAGCGGGTTCGTCTGTTGGCGTCGGTGAGAGACCGGCTTGTGGATGTGCGCTGTTCGCAAACCATGGCGCGGTCTATGGGGCTGCCGTTGGAGCTGCACCCGGCGGCAGGCCATGATCTTCCGGTGGAAGACCATGGCTGGGTCATTGACAAGCTACTGTCCTGAAGCGCGGGTTTTAAGCCGGTTCAAAATTGACATGGAGCTTGCTCAAGCCGCGGATCACATAGCTGGTTTCGAACTCGATAGTCCGATTGCCCGGTGCGCCGTGATGTTCCTCTGAAAGCGTAAAGTTCGACGTCTTATCCAACAGTTTGTGCAGAATTGCGCGTACTTCGGTGCGTGCCAGAGGAGCGCCAATACAGGTGTGGAGGCCCTGTCCAAAGGCGACGTGACGGGTCAGTCGTTCGCGTTCGAGTTTGAATTCGTCGGGGTCTTCCCAGCGCGCGGGATCGCGATTGGCGCCGGCGAGAAAAATGATCACTCGACCGCCAGCTGGTATCTCCACGCCGCCAATGGTCGCTTTGCGGCGAGCCAGGCGGAAGGTGGCTTTGACCGAACCTTCACTACGCAGCATTTCTTCGATAAAGGGTTTTACCTTGCTGCGATCCTCGCGCAGCTGCTTTTGCAACGTCGGATGTTCAGCCAGATAGCGGATAGCGTTGCCCAATAGTTTGGCGGTCGTGTCCTGACCGGCGCCAAACAGGAACATCATGGTCTTGACCAACTCGATGTCATCCGGGATTGTGCCATCGGGGAATTTGGCGTTGGCCAACTCGGTCATAATATCGTCGCGCGGATTCTGGCGCCGATCAGTCACGTAGTTGTAAAAGAAGGTGCCGCAGGTGATAAAGAAACTGCTGGGCTCTGGCGGTGTTGTACTGTCGACGGCATTCATGTCGAAGGGCGGTGGCCCCGCGTCAATGGCATTGCGGAAGGCATTCATGTCTTCATCGGGGACACCGAGAAGATCGGCGATAACCAATGTGACGTAGGGTGTCGCTACCTCATTGATAACCTCGGCCTGCCCTTTGCCCACGATCTCGGTGGTGATCTCATCGGCAAGTCGCTCAATATATTCCTCGTTATCCTTCAAACGTATCGGAGTAAAAATACGCGAAATGAGTCCGCGCAGAGCTCCGTGGCGTTCGCCGTCATAAGCCGCCACCATATCGCTGCCGAGAATTTCGGCGCGATGCCTTTCTATCTGCTCAGTGATGTCATCGCCTTCTGGCTTGAAAGGGAGTGGCGCGATGCCCGCTGCCGTTGCAACAGAGGCAAAGTCTTCCGAGTTGCGAAGCACCTCTATGGCTTCATCAAAGCCGGTCACGTAATACAAATTGCGATCTGTGTTGTGGTGCACCCGCCCCTGTTCGCGAATGGCGGCAAGGTGGGTATAAGGGTCGGCGAGCAGACTCAGATCCGTAAAGTAATCGAGGGTATCGGTGGTCGTAGACATGATTATTCCTTTTATTCGACGAAGCAACAATGAAAAAACTTCATTTCTGGCGGTCGCAAGGTGAGCTTAATCAAGGTGCTGGCAGCTGCTTTGAGAATATCCGACCCCTAATTCAATAGCAACTATAAGTTGCCAATAATGCGGGGCCATCGTATGCTCATCAAACACTGACAACAACAATATGGAGAGCGCGAATGGGGCTGTTGGACGACAAGGTTGCTGTCATTACGGGTGCCGGTTCAGGCATGGGCCGCGCGGCGGTGGAGGTGTTTGTGCGCGAGGGTGCCCGAGTGATTGCCGCGGATATCAGCGGTGCACAGGAGGAAACTGCAATCGCTCTGGGTGACAACGTAGTCGCCGTGCGCTGTGATGTAACGTCAGAGCCGGATGTGCAGGCCGTGATTCAGGCAGCGTACGATAACTTCGGCCAACTGGACGCCGTACTGAATGTGGCGGGCATCGCCGGTGGCATTCTGTTGGAGGATGCTGATCTGGATACTTATGAGAAATTTATGGCGGTAAATTTGCGAGGCGTATTCCTCGGTACCAAACATGCCATCAAGGCCATGAAGAAGGCTGGTAAAGGTGGGTCGATCATCAACTGGTCGTCCTTGGGCGGGTTGAATGCCTCGCCGCACACCAGTATTTACAATGCGACCAAGGCTGGCGTCATCTCCTTCACCAAATCTGCTTCACTTGAAGCCGGCGCAGCCGGAATAAGGGCAAACTGTCTTTGTCCCGGCTTTATTTTTACCGCGATGAGTGCCGGCGGTGAAAAGATTCCTGGAATGCTCGAAAAAGCCGCGCTCGGTCGGGGCGGTCAACCGGAAGAGGTGGCAGAAGTGGCAGCCTTTCTGGCGTCGGATCGGGCTTCCTATGTGAGCGGTGCTGTGGTTCCTGTAGACGGTGGTTGGTCAGCCAAATTGGCATGAACCTGAGGTGGCTTTTAGCTAGGTGACGCTTTATTGCTATAGGAAATAGGCATAGAAGATAAGGATTAACAGGGCTGTGACAATCAGCCAGGCCCAGCATGTTTTCTTCAGCCAGGCGGGTGAGCGTTTCACTTCCATAAAGTGCCAGATCACCAGCTGCGCTTTGATAAAGGCTATTACGAGCACCCCTATGGTCAGAGCGGGGTTTACACCGTCACTGTGTTGACTGAAACCCCAGGCGGCAACGGTTACCGCCATAAGGAAAGCCCATACATGGGTAAGAGTGTTGTGCAGGAAGTAGTTCATGGCTTACCTCATCAAGTAGAACATGGCGAACACGACAATCCACAGCAGATCGACCATGTGCCAGTAGACAGCGCCGCTATCGACAAACTCGGCGTCCGGCGTTTTTTCGCTGGCTAAATGTCGCAGTACAAAAGCCTGAATTACCAGGCCGAGCAAAACGTGACACAGATGCAATCCGGTCATGATGTAGTAGTAGAGATAGAACAGGTTCTCGCCAGGCGTGATTCCTGCGTTGATCTTGGGAAGCCATTCCACCATTTTCAGTACGGGAAAAAGTGCGCCGATAAAAAAGGCTGTTCTCATCAGCGCAAGCGCGCGGCGGTATTCGCCTTCATGGACAGACTGGGCACCGAGGGCGATAAACAGTGAGCTGGTCAATAGAATCAGGGTGTTGATAAAGCCGATGCCCTGATTGAGTTGAAGCTGACTTTCCAGAAACAGTTCCTGATTGATCCCTCGGTGCCAGGTGTAGAACACAAAGTAGACCGAAAAAATGATCAGGTCGCCGATGATGAAGAACCACATGCTGCCTTCACCGGCCAACTGGCTGCCGGGCGGCGTTGTTGGGGGCTTGGTCATTACTGCGTCAGCAGAGCTTGTCATCGAACTTTCCTCCGCTTACGAGTAGGCTGGTACAGCTTGGTACGACGGTAAACTGCGCTCTAGGCGCACATTATCCAGTTCGTCTTCGGGCTGGTTTTTTAGCGCCTTGTAAATCTGAAAGAAAATGATGATCTGCCAAGGCACATAGAGCAGCATATTGAAATAGAAGGCCAAATAGCCATTCCAGCCAAACGGTTGCGCAGTTGTCAACCAGACCGACGCAGCGAACAGCTCGGTGACGTATTGCCACGCGGTGTAGTAACCCAGCCATTTTGGAAGAATGCGGTTTTTATCCAGAATAATGGCCAGTGACAGCGCAAGCCAAGGCAGGCAGAAGCAGCCTAACGATCCGTTGTAGGCGAGATAGGCAAAGTCGTAAAACATTGCCAGTGTCTCCGGGTCGTAGCCAGACCGGAAGCCCGCCAGACCAAACAGGGATACGGGCAATAAAGCGCCGACCACACTGCCAATGACTTGCCCCGCCAGAAACGCATACTTGATGGCCGGGCTTACCGCCATGCGCGCAAGCACCAACCAGTAGGCACCGACGGTTACCACGGCCCCCAGACCGGATACCAGTATGTACAGGCTCAGTGCCAGTTCCAGCGGGCTGGTCTGCATAAAGGTCACGATGTCGGCTAGCGGTTTATCCGGCGACATGGGTGGCATCATCCACGTTAGCGGTACAAATACCAACCCAAAAACCTGAAAGAAGACGGGCACTACCCAGAACACCAGATACTGGTCCAGCTTCTTGTTTTTTAGCCAGCGTATTTTCTTTGGCTGCACTGAGGCTATCGGTTCGATGGCAGCGGTGGGCTCACTCATGCGGGCATCTCCACTGCCTCATCGCCCTGGCGGCTGATTACGCCCAGCAACACGATAAACATTACGCCAACATACACCGCCAGCGTGGTCAGGCGCAGGGTAAAGGAAAGACTGCCGTCCCAGGCCAGAGGTCCAGTTTTGGTGGTTATTGCAAAAGCGGCAGGTACGCTCAGTACAGCGGTTACAACGTTAAAGTGCGCGACCCAGCGCGGAAACACCGGGTCGGGGCGAGCGTCCAGATAGATCGCACCAGCGAGGCAGAGATTCATTGCAATCAGCGGGCCGACCGGTGCAATAAAGAAGATCCATCCGAGATCATTCAACAGGCTGATCAGCTGCGGATTGCGATCTGGCCGGAATAGAGCCACTCCCCAGCAGTAGTCGGCAATGATAAACGCCGTTGCCCCCATGGCTATAGCGGCGATATAGGTTACGGCGAACACTTTAGAGGAATTCACAATGCGCATCATCTGTACTGCAATAGTGGCAAAAATCGGTACCAGAACCGTTCCAAGAATATTGCAGATAACCACAACCCCGAGCATGGCGGAATGGTGCTCGCGGTAAAACGCCGCAACGTCTTCCGGTGTCATCTGGGGAGATAGCGGCGGCCACATGGCGGGGAAATTCAGAAAGGCGATCAGTAGAAGTACACCGCCGACAGGGGTGGTCCACAGCAGAAGTTGTTAGCCTCGGGTGGTCATAGTGCGATTCCTCGTTACTGGGGAGCTGTTTTTTCGCAGATGATATGCAGGTGGCGCCTTTTCCAGGCGGTGATCTGACTTGATCTGCAGGTTGCGTAAGCGCGTGCGCGAGCCAGGTAACCTGGCGAGTTTTCCAGGCCGCAAACCGTCGACACGGCGAGCAGGTGCTTGATGCATCCTGTTCTGTGTGTCGCGGTTAAGTGCGTTGGCAATAGCCGTGGTGTTTTTGTCATTGTCTTTGGTGGCTGATTTTTATTTCATTTCAGGATAACGCTAGCCGCCTTTAAAAAGCAACGAATAGTTGCCAATATGGACGGGGTGGCGATAGACTGCTTCGCTTCCCCGACATCAGCTGCAGTCGGCAATTACATTCAATAACACGATGGTGCGATGGTCTGCATGATGCCTAGTGTGCTGCAAGGATACGGTGGCCTAACTGGGCGGCAGGCGCTGACATCGCGTCCGAGGGCTGGCCGTGAATCGTAATCGTGATCTCGTAAATGACCCTGGTGTTCTGCTGATTGCGGGTGGCACCGGTTCGATAGGGCGCGAGATCGCCGCGCAGGCCCTGACCGCAGGCTGGCAGGTAGTTGTGCAGGGGCGCACTGAAGCATCGCTGGCCAAACTGCGGGCTGCACAGAATCCATCGCATGGTGAGCGCTTGCAATGCGTTGTCGCTGACATTCGGCAGACGGGAGAGGTTGAGGCGATGGTTGGTAAGGCCGCTCGGTGTTTTGGTGGGCTGGATGCAGTGATTGACTGTCTGGTGACCGGCCCGTCGACCGGCCGGGTTACGGGGCCATTTGCCCACACTAGTACTGAGGCCTACCTCCCTCTGGCCGAGTTGTCCATCGTCTACCTTGAGCGATTGGCGCGCGCGGCGCTGCCGTGGCTTACGCTGCGGGGGGGAACGTTTGTGACTCTGGTATCTGATGCCGCTCTGTTTGCGGCTCCCAACCAGACTCTGATTGCCGCCATGCGGGCCGCTGGGGTGGGTTTCGTGAAAAACCTCGCTGCTGAAGTTGCGTGCGATCGTGTGCGTGCCCACTGCATTTCTTTAAGTTATGTCGAGCAAACCGCAACTGCTAAAAAACTGGCGATGGCGGGTTCTGCGCGCCTGGAGAAAGCGCGCCAGCGTGCGGGCCTGGGTCTGCCTTCTCCTGCGGATATTGCACCGCTGGCGCTTTTTCTGTGCAGTCCTGAGGCGGCAAGAATTACCGGGCAGGTTGTCAGCATCAATGGTGGACTAAATATCTGAGTGCAGTGCTCGCCTTGTTTATTGGCAACTAAAAGTTGCATAAATGAGTGGTGGGTGTTATCAATAACAGCATGGTTGCTCCACGGCTGAATAAGCGCACTGCAAGGGCGCAGTGGTCGATGAAGGTGGAAGAAAATAGTGATTTTCAGGGGATAGATATGGCGAGTTCTGCATCCAGTGTGAAAACCAGCGGCCCGGTTAGTGATGCGTCGGTAAAGCGTCGCATTGTTGATGCCGATGCGCACATTGACCCACCCTATGAAATGTGGCGTGACTATCTACCGGAAAGTTTGCGTGAGCTGGCGCCCATTATTGAAGAGGGTGACGAACATGACTGGATTGTTTTTGAAGGCAATAAACGTCCGGTACGGCTGATCGCCAACATGGCGGGCAAAGAGGGCAAAGACTTCAAAATGTTCGGCAAGCGCTCGGAAATGCGTAAAGTCTGGTTGCCGGAAGTTCGCCTGGAAGATATGGACACAGATGGTATGGATGCTGCCGTGATGTTTGGCGGCGGTCCATTGGGTACACGCAATCAGGAGCTTTATATAGCCAGTTTCGATGCCTACAACCGCTGGGTATGGGATTACGCAGGCCGAGACCGAACGCGCCTGATTCCGGTAGGTTATGTACCCATGCGTGACGTGGATGAGACGGTGGGGATGATCAAGTCGCTGGCAAAGCTCGGCTTCAGAACCATCAATATACCGGCCTTCCCTCAAGCCAAAGAAGGGTTGCAGATGGGTGGCTTCGGGGCGCAGGCCAATGCACTTACCGGCAATGCCGATGGTGAGCGCTGCTATGCCGATGCTGAATTTGACGTGTTGTGGGAAACCGTAACGGATCTGGATATTACTCTGACAATGCATCTTGGGGGACGTGTTCCCCGTTTCGGGCAAAAAGAGCATTTTCTGCCAGACCTTGTGATGAGTAAAACGGCCATGGCCGAGCCTGTGGCGATATTTATCTATCGCGCTATTTTTCAGCGTTTCCCTAAATTGCGTCTGGCCATCGTGGAAAGTGGCGTGGGCTGGATGGCCTGGATGGCAGAATATATGGATCGCACCTGGGAGCGACAGCGCTACTGGATGGATAGCCCGCTCACGGAAAAGCCAAGCTATTTTATGGATAAAAATGTTTACGGCAGTTTTATCCACGACCGCGTAGGCATCCTCAACCGGCACCTGCCCGGCGGAAAAAATATTATGTGGTCGTCGGATTATCCCCACTCTGAAACAACCTTTCCCCATTCACTGAAAGTGATCAACCGCGACTTTGACGGCATACCCGACGAGGATGTGGACGCCATTGTCTGCAAGACCGCTGAACGTTTGTATGGAATCAGCCCGTGAGCCAGCAGGATATTTTCGAAGGCGTTCGCGTCGTTGAACTGGCGCAGTGGGTGTTTGTGCCGGTGGCGGGTGCCTTGCTGGCGGACTGGGGGGCGGACGTCATACGCATTGAACACCCTGACGGTGATCCTTACCGCGCTCTGTCTACTCAGGGAATTGGCGCAGACAGCGACGGAGTGAATTTGGGGGTGGCGCTGGCCAATCGCGGCAAGCGCTCGCTGGCGTTGAACCTGAAAAAGCCGGAAGGCCTTGAGGTGCTGCATCGTCTGCTGGAAACCGCGGATGTTTTTCTGACCAATGTCCGGCCCGAAGCGCTTTTCCGTCTGGGGCTGGATGCGCAGCAATTGATGGCGCGCTATCCGGACCTGGTCTATGCCCGCGGGCATGGTTACGGTGTGCGCGGGCCTGATGCCAATTTGCCCGGCTATGACGCGTCGGCGTTTTTTGCCCGCGGTGGCGTGGCCGACGCGCTGACCCCACCAGAGCGTGAGTATCCAATCTCGCAGCGCGGCGCGATGGGTGACCGCAACGGTGGCATGGCGCTGGCATTCGGTATCTCGGGCGCGCTGCTCAAAAAACACCGCACCGGCAAGGGCAGTATTGTGGATGTTTCGTTACTTGCGACAGCGATGTGGACCTTGTCGTCGGATCTTCTCACGGTGATCAAGGGAGATCAGATTCCCCGCCCCGGCGATCGAGCTGATATGCCAAACCCTTTGACCGGCACGTATAAAACCTCTGATGGGCGATTTATACAGCTAATGTTCTTGCAGGGCGATCGCTATTGGTCAGACTTTTGCCGCCTGCTGGGGCGTGATGATCTCGCAGAGGATGAGCGCTTTAACTCGCTCAAGGCGCGGCGACTGCATGCCCGCGAATGTATAGCGGAGCTTGACGCGGAATTTGGTCGCCGCACCTTCGCTGAATGCAAGGCGCTACTGGCTAATCTCGATGCCCCCTGGGCACCTATCCAATCGGTCTCCGAATTGCCGGATGATCCACAGGTAGTCGCCAATGGCTATTTTGGCGAAGTTGATCCTGGCGACGGCTCACCACCGTACCGATTGCCCGCCGTACCTGTGCAGTTCGACGAGCAGCCTCCCAAACTGACGCGCGCGCCGGAGTTGGGTGAACATACCGAGCTCGTGTTGATGGAACTCGGGCTGGAATGGGGCGACATCGAAAGGCTGCAGGAGCAGGGCGTGGTTCCATAACAAGCTGAACACGCATTCTGATAATAAGGGTAGGAGAGGTCACTGGTGCCTTTGGACGAAAATAACATTCCTGGCTTTGCCGGCTATATTGATGGCCAATGGATTGCGGGAGAAGGTGAACCGCTGGTGGTAGAAAACCCATCCACGGGGGAAGATTTTGCCAAACTCGCTGGGCTGTCGCTGGCCCAGGTTGAGTCGGCTATTGCCTCATCGCGAGCCGCATTTGATTCCGGTGTCTGGAGCGATCTGGGTCGTGAAGAGCGCGCGACAGTACTGCGGCGCTTTGTCGCTGCCCTGGAAAAATCGAAAGGCGTGATTGCTGAGCTGGTGGTTGCCGAGGCCGGTTGCCCGAAAGCGACTGGTGTAATGCACGCGCAGGTGGCAACGCCTCTGAAGCACGCCACTGATGCGATCGATTTGTTCATGAGTCTGCCGGAGTTTGAGGAAAACCCGCTGCCGCTGAGTGAACGCATTAATCCGTTGGGACAAACGGTGCAGAGTCTGCGCTGTTATACCCCAATTGGGGTCGTGGCTGGCATTGCCGCCTACAACTTCCCCTTTTACACCGCGGTTTGGAAGGTGATACCTGCCTTGCTGGCGGGCAATACAGTGGTGCTTCGACCGAGCCCGTTGACGCCGCTGTCGGCGATGATTTTTGCGGAAGCTGCATGCGAAGCGCAATTGCCACCGGGCGTGCTGAATATTGTACTGGAGGCCGGGCTGGAAGGCGGACAATTGCTGACCACTCACGACAACGTCGATATGGTTGCATTTACTGGCTCTTCGACAGTGGGCGCGCGGATTCTGGAGCAGGCTGCGCCAACCATGAAGCGTCTGCAACTGGAACTCGGCGGCAAGTCGGCGCAGATATTTCTGCCGGACGCGCTCGATAAATTTCTGCCATCAGCGATGGGTGTGGTCATGGCCCACGCCGGACAGGGTTGTGCGTTGGGTACGCGACTCTTTGTGCCGCAAGAGCACAAGGATGAACTGCTTGCCAAGCTGGCAGGCGCTTTGAGTCGTATTGTGCAAGGCGCGGCGGATTCCGCAGACACGCAGATTGGTCCTGTGATAAGTCGTGCTCAGGTGGAGCGCTGCGAATACTTTGTGCGCGCCGCCGTGGAACAAGGCGGACGCGTAGTGGTGGGAGGCAAGCGGCCGGCGCATCTTCAGTGTGGCTATTACTTTGAACCGACGGTGCTGGATTTACCCGACAACAGTAACCCCGCGGCTCAGGATGAGATTTTCGGGCCGGTACTGGCGGTTATCGGCTATCACGATATCGATCACGCTGTGGCGATGGCAAATGACTCCCGTTTTGGTCTGTCCGGTTATGTGCACGGCAAAGATGCCAAGCAGGCGCTGTCGGTGGCCATGCGTATCAAAAGTGGCACCGTTAACGTGAACGGGGGCCTGGCCAGTGCCTACGCCTCGTCCGGTGGCCAACGCCTTAGCGGTATTGGCAGAGAACGGGGTGTCGAGGGGCTGCGGCTCTATCAGCAACTAGTTTGTATCAATATTGGATCTTGAGTGGAGAATAACAATGGTTAAAGGGCTCGTAGAAAGCAAGGTTGCCATCATTACCGGTGCCGGATCGGGTGTAGGGCGTGCGGCGGCGCTTCTGTTTTCTGAGCACGGCGCGAAAGTAGTTGCTGCCGATATCAATCTGGAGTCGGCGGAAGAAACTGTGGCCGCAGTAAAGAACAAAGGCGGAGAGGCGTTGGCATTTCGCTGCGACGTAACCTGTGCAGACTCGGTGAATGACCTGGTGGCCAGTGCCGTGGAGGCATTTGGTCGTCTCGATATCATGTATAACAACGCCGGCATAACCACCCAGCCTGGACTGGGGTTTATGGACAGCACGGACTCCGATCTGGATCGGCTGGTGGCGGTAAACGTCAATGGTGTTATTCACGGCTGTCAGTCAGCTATTCGGCAGTTTGACGCTCAGGGCGGAGGAGGCTGCATCGTGACTACGGCTTCTGTAGCCGGTTTGATAGGTTTTGGTGGTGTGCTTTACGGATCGAGTAAAGGCGCCATCACTACGCTGACCCGCACGCTGGCGTTAGAAGTGGCGGAAAAAGGCATTCGCGTTAATGCGGTATGTCCGGCGGCAATGCCGACCAACTTTGGCGGTGCTGCGCTGAAAAACTCGGAGATGGGACGCCAGCATACGGCAGCACTGCATCCACTTGGGCGGGTAATCGAGCCAGAAGAGTGCGCATCGGCGGCCCTGTTTCTTGCCTCTGATCTCGCGTCAAATATTACCGGCGTCAACCTGCCGGTCGATGGCGGTATGGCAGCGGGCAAAGCGCTGCGATCCGGCCGCTAACCTGTTTCTGAATAAGACGAGGTGGATAATGAACGAAAAACTGACAGCGGATGATGAACGCTACCACGAACTGTTTGATGTGCAGAAAGAGGCCCATGCGACCGGCGGCCAACTGCTGGGTGATCTCAGCCTGAAAATGAGTGAGTTGCGCCATCAGGCACCGGCCATGAAGGGCTCGCTGCGGGACATACTGGGGTTGCCGGAAATTCACCAGGCCTATAACTGCAAGCGCGATCACTATACGGTGTTTTCTTACGAGCTGTGCAATCGCGCGTTCCGGGAGAACCTGCTGTTTTCGTCGGAGGTGTACGAGGAAAGTCCCGGTGTTACACGCTTGGGCAAGGTAATTCTGAAAATGGTGGGTGATGAACACAAAGCCTATCGCTCCATGGTGCAGCCGATGTTTGTCCGCCCCCGTGCCATCGACTGGTGGAAGAAAAACTGGATTGAAAATTCAGTGACCAATCTGCTTGATCGTATCGAGGCAAAAAAAGACAGCGTCGACCTGAATCAGGATTTGTGCGCCCGTTTGCCGGTTCACATTGTGACGCAGGGGATGGGTCTCGGTGGTGAAGATGCCCTGCATTTTCGTACCCACTTGCTGAACAGTACGATACTGGCGCGATCGCTGCCGATGGAACAGGTGATGGAATCTGCTGCTGAAGTTGAGCGCATGCTGCGCAAGGTGATTGGCGAGCGTCGGCAGGTCGATGGCGACGACGTAATTACCGGTCTGGTCAAATGTGTCCTGAACCTGCCCGACGAAGATCCTCGCGGCCTCACCGATGACGAAATTTTTGCCTACGCCCGCCTGATTATGCTGGCCGGTGGCGGCACCACTTGGCGTCAACTGGGTATCACCATTTATCACTTGCTGAAGCAGCCGGAATTGTGGGCAGCGTGTCGGGCGGATCGCAAGCTGATCGAGCCGGCCATTGAGGAAGCTGCCCGCTGGATGCCAACCGATCCGGTGTTTGCCCGTTTGGTAAAAGAGGATGTTGAACTGGCGGGGGTGACTATTCCGGCCGGCTCTCGTCTGGATTTGTGTCTGGGTGCGGCCAACCGCGACCCTGCGGTATGGGACAATCCCGATCAGTTCGATATATTCCGCGAACGCAAGAGTCATCTCGGCTTTGGCATGGGGCCGCACCGGTGTCTTGGAATGGAAGTCGCAAAGCAGGAAATGATCGTCGCCATCAATGGCTTGATGGATCGTTTCCCGAATCTGCGTCTGGATACCCGCGCGCCACAACCGGAACTGATGGGCGGGCTGGAGCAGCGTGGTATGTCCGCGATTCCGGTAACGCTGTACTGACGCGCTGACAAACAGGAGTTTCGCCGTTGGCAAAATCTGAATGCGCAATTGTTGGGCTGGGGATGACGGCCCAGGGAATTGGCCTTGGTCTGGAGGCCAGGGAATTGCGTGCCCAAGCGGTGGATCTTGCACTGCAGGACGCAGGCGTAGACCGCGATGCGATCGATGGTTATATCCGTTGTTTTATCGATCGGGAAGACCTGCGCTATATGGGGTTGTCGCCCAACTTTTCGGTATCAATGATGACGGGTGGCGCAACCCCGGTGTTCAGTCTGCTAACCGCCATGGCTATGATTCAGGCCGGGCAGGCTGAAATGGTTGCCTGTGTTTATGGCGAGGCGCACTCGGCCCGGGCTGCGCGCGGCGGGCAGCCGATTGGAGCCTATGGCTATGGCTATCCCACCTTGTACGGACTGATGGGGGCGGCTGCCACGCATGCTTTTCACGCCCGCCGCCATATGCATCTCTACGGAACAACCTCCAGGCATCTTGGTGCGGTGGCGGTTACCCAGCGGAATTACGCCGTAGACCGCCCAGGTACCCTGGGTTTTGGCAAGCCGTTGACGCTGGAAGAACATCAGGCTTCGCCGATGATTGCCGATCCCTTTCGCCGCTACGATTGCACCCGTGATACCGATGGCGGCGTCGCCGTGCTGGTGACCACCGCAGAGCGCGCAAGATCCCTGCACGACAAACCAGTCTACCTCTTGGGTGGCGGCACCGGCCACAATATTGCCAACTGGCACAACGGCACGCCCTTTGATCACCACGACAATATCGCGCCGGCCAAGGCCCGGGCCTTTAAACAGGCCGGTCTGGGGCTTGAGGATATTGATATGGCGCAGTTGTATGACCCCTTTACGATCTCACCGCTGATGCAGCTGGAGGCCTACGGTTTTGTGCCGGAGGGCCAAGGCGGGCCGTTCTACGCGGACGGTGGAGCGGGGCGCGATGGAGTGATACCGACTAATACCGGCGGCGGTCAGTTGTCAGCCTACTACACCACCGGCTTCACCGGCATTATGGAAGCGGTCACCCAGTTGCGTGGCGAGGCTGGTGTCGGTCAGCTGAAAAACGCCAGCACCGCGCTGGTCAGTGGTCACGGCATGAATGCCGGCGTTCAGAATACCTGGGCGCATGCCACCCTGATTCTCGGCAATCAGGCCTAAGGAGCGAACATGGCGGACAGCGACAAATTACAGGCGGTACTGAGTCTGGGAGGGGACCCGGCGGATATGCCTTTCTGGGAGGGGTGCGAGCGGGGAGAATTCTTACTGCATCAGTGTGCGCAGTGTTCGCGTGCCTACTGGCCCGCCAGCCGTTGCGTGGAGCACGGCGACAAAGCGATGCAATGGGTGCCCGCCTCTGGCAGGGGTACATTGCATACCTGGACCGTTCTTCATCGGGCCTACCTGCCGTCGATGAAGGATAAAGTGCCCTACGTGGTGGGCGTTGTCGAACTGGAAGAAGGGCCGTTTTATCACGCCAATATTATTGGCTGTGCGCACGAAAGTCTGAGCGTGGGAATGCCTCTGCAGTGCACGATGCATCTGCACGAGGAAAGCGGCTTGACGGTGCCACAGTTCTTGCCGTCTTCGTGAGTTAACGCTTCTTGCGTGCCGCTTGTGGCGCCGCCTTCGCCCCTGCCAGCACGATATCCACTACCGATTCGATATAACTCTTTTTAACTTTTTCGTTCAGCGTGAGCAGGCGACGCAAGATGGGTGCAGACGTCAGATCGCTGATCAGTGCAGGGTCAGTTCCTTCGGGCAGTTCGCCGCGCGCTATGCCGCGTTTCACAACCTGCATCCGGTATTCCCGGGCCTTGCCCAGCAGTTCCAGCGCTAGCGGTTTTATGGCGGGGTCATTACTGCTGTTTAGGGCCACCATCGCGCCGCGTGCCACCGGGTGGCTGGCGCGTTTGATCACGATTTGCAGGTACTGGATCAGATCCTTGCGCAGCGAACCGGTATCGGGGAAGTCGTGTTCAGCATCGTAGCTGTAGCGAATGGCATCGATGACCAACTCATTCTTGGTGGGCCAGCGCCGATAAATGGTGGTTTTGTTAACGCCTGCCCGCTCTGCCACATCCTCAACCCGCAGTGCGGCGAAACCGACATCGGCCAATTCCTCGCAGGTGGACCGCAATACATTCTCTACCACCTTGGCGGCGCGACCGCGCTTCTGGACCCCGCTGGTTCGGCGTTCCTGGGCGCTGCCATTTTTATCGGACTTGTCATCGGATTTCAGTATGTGTGTGGCTTTGGGCAAAACGGAACCTGCTCGAAAGTTGTAAATGACTCAGGATGAACAGCGAAATGATTATAAAGGTCATTCGCTATATCGAACAGTTGCACTGTACGTTTTTGATTTTTAAATGGCAACTGATAGTTGTTTTTAGGGGGTGGTTTGTTATAGTGAAATCATGACAAAAGCAACAGTAAGTAGCCAAAATTATGGCGTTGCTGTAACGTAAATGTGGCCTCGGTTGTTAGTCATGACCTCGATAATTATTAGTACAGGGTACTTTCTGATGCGTCCGTTTATTTGTGTCTACCGTGGCCTTCTCTGGTGTCCGATCGCCATAGTGTTAGCCGGTTATTCGCTGGCAGCGACGGGTGCCGATGAAACGGCGGGCGCGCGCAGCTACTCCCCAGCGCTCGAAGAAGTCATTGTCTCGGCCCGTCGGCGGTCAGAGGATCTGCAGCGCACACCGGTCGCGGTTACCGCCATGTCTGCAGATGATCTGAAGGCCTACAATGCGACAAATATCGGTGACATCACCCGAATGGTGCCGGGGCTTGATCGCTACGAAGGGCGCAAGGAAGCGAACTATGCCATTCGCGGTATCGGTCGCGGGCGTTCGACCGACAATACCCTTGATCCGTCGATCGGCGTGTATATCGACGGCATTTTTCTGGCGCGACACGATTCCCAGTTGCTTGATACGGTGGATGTCGAAACCATTCAAGTACTGCGCGGTCCCCAGGGCACCTTGTTTGGCAAAAATACAATCGGTGGCGCGATACTGGTAACAACCCGTGAACCCAGTGATGAATTTTCTGCAGTTATCTCCGGTCGGCTGGGGAGCTATGGTCGCGAGGATACCCAGCTGGCGATGGATATTCCGCTGATTGAAGACCGCCTTTTTTCGCGCCTGACGGTGTCGCGTCGTCAGTACGACGGGTGGGCGGAAGATGTCGACAGTGATCGTGGCGTCGGCATCGACGACAGTCTTACGGTCATTGCGCAGCTAACGGCTAACCTCAGCGACAATCTGTTGATGAAGTTCATGGCCCACTACAGTGACCAGGATGAGACAGTTGAGCCCTACACCTGTGAGCTGACCAACCCGGAGGGGCTGGTGGCGTCCGCGCGCCGCCCCGGCAACCCGGATACCTATGCCGAAGCCTGTCTCAAGTCTCAGGCATTAATAGAAGATGACAAGGTTGATCAGGAAAACTACGGTTTGTCGCTGGGCACGGATCAATTACTGGTGGGCGCTAATCTGACGTGGGAAACCGAGTATGGCGAATTCAAGAGTATTACCACGTTCAATGAACGCGGTCCGGGTGCGGCGAATAATAATTTCGATGGCACCAATGTGTTACAGCTAATCAATCGGGATGTCATTGAACAGCGCTTGCGTTCGCAGGGTCTTGTGGATGGAAAGGTGAACACCCGCTGGGGTTGGGGGCAGGAAATCCAGTTCAACGGCGAGCTGTTGGACAGCCGCATGAATTACACCGTCGGGCTGTTTGCGTCACGTGAGTCGATCGACAAGATTATTGGTGGCCAGATGATAGTGGAAGAAGGTTACATGGGTCTGTACGATCTGGCGGGTGTTGCCAGTGCGCCGCCGGGGACTATTTTCGTGCTCGGTGTGGATCTGGGTGATATCCGCTCGCTGGACAATGAATCCTACGCGGCCTTTGGTCAGATGTCCTTTGATGTGACCAGCGACCTTCAGCTGACGCTGGGCTCCCGTTACACCATCGAAACGCGTGATATTAAAGCCCAGGACTGGAATATCGCCAACTCGGTACCGCCGTTGTTTGGTGGTGCGCCGACCCTGGTCCCAGGTACCGATATCCCCGCTATTTTGATGACTGATGCCCAGTTTGATTCCCTGGACGGCACTGTAGCCCGGTACCGTTTGGAGGGTACCCAGACGTCGGAACTGGAGTTCACCAATGTTTCATCCATGGGCAGCCTGTCGTGGAATGTCAGCGATCGGTACGAGTTTGACAACATTTCCAATCTGATGACGTATATCACCATTGCACAGGGTTTCAAGGCGGGCGGCTTTACCACACTCTATGGGGAGCTGGCGACGTTTGAGCCGGAAAAACTTCTGAGTTCTGAAGTGGGTGTCAAAATGGATCTGTTTGATCGCCGGATGCGGCTGAATATGGCGGCCTACAATTCCGACTACACCGACATGCAGATGTTTGTTGTGCAGTTTGATGCCAATTTTGGCGGAGACTTTGGAACATCCAACGCGGGCAGGTCAACCATTCGCGGTTTTGAGTTGGAGGCAACCTATCTGCTGACCCGGCATTTCACGCTGTCGCTGACATCGAGTTACAACGAGGCGGAATTTGATGAATATGATGACTTCGCCGTGAATCGCATTACCGGCGCGTCCGAGCCCATTGATCGCAGCGGTGAACCCTTTCCGTTTATTCCCGAGTGGACTCACAGCCTTGCACTGAGTTATCGAGTGGACACCGAGTCACTCGGTGCATTTGACGCCATGTGGCTTACCACCTATCGCGATGAGATATTCATGGGGCAGGATTATAAATCCGGTCTGCCGGAATTTATCGACCTGTCTACCGCCGCCGCCTACACCATCACCACGCTCAAAGGCAGTTGGCGTCCTTTCACGGATGATACTCTGGTGCTTTCGGTGTTTGGCAACAATGTCTTCGACGAAGACTACATTGCCTGGGGTGTGGCCATTGCTGACAATACCGGGACCAATGGGGTTATCCACGGTAATCCGGTGGAGTGGGGCGTCGAATTCGAATACCGGATGTAACACCCTAGATTTTTGGTCTATTCGCTGTCAGGAGGCAACGTTGAGAAAGGACAAGTACATCCAGCCCGATCTAAGCCTGCTCGGCGCTGAACACGTCAAACGCTACCGGGAAACCAATGGTGAAGTCGGTCATATCTGGAATGGCGCGACGGCGTTGCTGCTGACCACGATCGGACGCAAGAGTGGCGAGGCGCGCACGCAACCACTGATATACGGTACTCATCAGGGCAAGTACATTGTGGTAGCCTCCAAGGGCGGAGCTCCCAGTCATCCGGCCTGGTATCTTAATCTGTGTGAAACTCCGCAGGTGGAGATTCAGGTTAAAGAACAGGTAATGAAAGCTACTGCCCGCACTGCCGATGATGCCGAGCGCGAGACACTGTGGCAGGTGATGACCGCGGTATGGCCAAACTACGAACAATATGCAGAGCGTACCGAGCGCAAGATACCTGTGGTGGTGCTTGAACCACAGGGCAATTGAGCGTTGAACGTACGTTGCCTTGCCCGGTGAATACAGTGATACAGCCCGTGACAAAAACCGCATCCGCAACAGACAATTCTCTCGACCTCGTTGAACTGGCGCAGCAGGCGATGACTCGCAGCGGTGGTGAGCCGGCAGTGCAGTTTCAGGGCGAGTGGATAAGCTTTGCTGAGCTCAGTCGTCTCGCCCGACAAACCCGGGAGTGCTTGCAGGCAGCAGAGCTGGAGCCAGGTATCAAGGTTGCCTTTGTGGCGCGCAATCACCCGTCGGCGCTCGCTGCCTTTATTGGCATTCTCGCCGGTGGTTTCAGCGTACGGATGATTTATCCGTTTCAGTCGGCGGGCGCAATCGCCCGCGAGATTGACGCCCTCGAACCGGCT
>JBFKDP010000032.1:0-19272 GCA_041619575.1 Litorivivens sp. | reverse complement strand
TGCCGTGCGAAAAGTTCAGGCGAAAAACATTGACGCCGGCCTCTATTAGCGCCGATAGCGTGGCTTCACTGTCGGAGGCTGGGCCCACGGTCGCAACAATTTTGGTTCTGCGCATAGATAAAGGTACCGCCTAAGATATTGAGTGGAATCTGCCCACATTATCTAACACTTACTGTTAAAAATCAGGGTCATGCAGCCCCGGAGCACAGCTTTTTTCAACGACAGCCAAATGGATGATTCAGACTGGCCTCAGGGATTGCTATGCTGGAACAGGCTTACAAGGACTTCATTCATGCAAAAATACACAACAATAAAATCTCTGACTGTGCGTGCAAGTATGACTGTGCTCGCCGCATTCGCTCTGAGCGCCTGCTGGTCCAACCCCAGCCCCCGGCCGAATGACGATAGCCACCACACCGTTACTGCGAACTGGCCCAGTTACGGCGGCAGCGGCAATGCCGACCGCTTTAGCCCGCTGCTTGATATCACTCCCGAGAATGTCGGCAAGCTCGACGTCGCCTGGACCCACCGCTCCGGCGACATGAGTAACGGACAGGACGGTGAATGGAGTTTTACCAGCCTGCAGGTCACCCCCATTGCCGTCAACAGACATCTGTACTACTGCACCCCCTTTGGTCGGGTCTTTGCACTCGCGCCGGAGAGCGGCGAAGAACGCTGGGTATTTGACCCGCAAATTGAAAACAAGTCCGGCGGTTACTACCCCGCTATCTGCCGCGGCGTCAGCTACTGGCAGGGCGATGAGCCCGGAAAGACCTGTAATAAACGAATTCTTTATGGCACCCGCGATGCCGAGTTGATCGCACTGGATGCCGACACCGGCCAGCCCTGCGAAGATTTTGGTGTTCAGGGTCGAGTCGCCTTGCGCGAGCAAATCGATGAACACTTGAGCTGGGAATACTACCCCACCTCACCCCCGGCGATTATTGGCGACATCAGTGTCATCGGGGCACTGGTCGTCGATAATTTGCGCGAAGATGCGCCCTCCGGCGTTGTGCGCGCCTTCAATGTAGAAACCGGCGAGCTGGTATGGGCGTGGGATCCGGTCAGTGATGACTACAAAGCTCGCCACCGGGATGAGATGGGGCGCACCCGCTACCATCAGGGCAGCCCCAATGTCTGGGCGCCGATGTCGGTCGACCATGAGCGCGGACTCGTCCTGATACCCACCGGGAACCCCTCGCCGGACCTTTACGGCGGCGAGCGCGACGGCATTGGTGAATACGGCTCTTCGGTTGTGGCGCTGGATGCAGCCACCGGCAAGTATCGTTGGCATTTTCAGACCGTGCACCACGACGTTTGGGATTTTGATGTAGCAGCGCAACCGGTTCTGTTCCAGATTCCCGGCGTCGCAGACAACAGTGCCGGCGTTCTGCAGGGCACCAAAACCGGCATGGTATTTTTACTCGATCGAGAGACTGGCAAACCCCTCTACCCGGTTGAAGAACGCCCGGTACCGCAGGGTGGGGTGCCCGGCGAAACGCTGTCGCCCACCCAACCTTTCCCCACCCATCCCGAACCGCTGCACTTTACCGGCGCGATCGATGAAGACAATGTAGAAGGCCTGTTCGGCTTTGGTAAAAGCGCCTGTAAAAAGCTGGTTAAGCAGTATCGTTCAGAAGGCATATTTACCCCGCCGTCGTTGCAAGGCTCCGTGCTCTACCCTGCCAATATCGGCGGTATCAACTGGGGCAGCGTGTCACTCAACCCCGAGCGCGGCCTGATGTTCGTGAATCAAATGCACTTCGCGACGGTGGTGACGCTAATCCCACGCGCAGAGTACGATGCCGAGCCGCGTGAAGGGAACTACCCGATTGAGTACTTCCCCATGACAGGTACCGCCTACGGGGCCATGCGCACGCCACTGGTGTCCAATTACGGCGCACCCTGCGTGCCCAAACCCTGGGGCAGCTTTACAGCAGTCGATCTGAAAACCGGCGAAGTAAAGTGGCGCATCCCGCTGGGCACGACTCGCGATCTAGCGCCCTTTCCTTTCTGGTTCAATACCGGCACCCCAAATGTTGGCGGATCACTGGCAACGGCCAGCGGTCTGGTTTTTATCGGCGCCACAACAGATCGCTACTTGCGCGCTTTCGATCAGGAAACGGGGGATGAAATCTGGAAGGCGCGGCTACCTTTTACCGCGAACGCAACACCAATGAGCTACAAACTCGACCAGAACGGCAGACAATTTATTGTTGTTGCAGCTGGCGGTCACGGCTGGTCGCAACCCGGCGACGCCCTGATTGCCTACGCGCTGCCCCAGACATCTCAGGATTAAACCATGGCCAAAGTATACGCACTTGAAGGGGTCATCCCCGTTGTACACCCCTCCAGCTTTGTGCACCCTGACGCTGTACTGATCGGCGATGTGCGTATAGGCCCAAACTGCTTTATCGGCCCCTTCGCCTGTCTGCGCGGCGACTTCGGCATTGTTGAAGTACACAAGGGTGCGAATGTTCAGGATCACTGCATGATGCACAGTTTTCCGGATAAAAAGGTCGTCGTTGAAAGCTACGGCCATATCGGACACGGCGCTGTGCTGCACGGCTGCACCGTAAAGCGCAACGCACTCGTGGGCATCAATTCCACCGTTATGGACGATGTGATCGTCGGTGAAGAAGCCTTTGTTGGCGGCAACGCTTTTGTCAAAGCCGGGTTTGAGATTCCGCCACGCACGCTGGTATCCGGCGTGCCGGCGCGCATAATCCGTGAACTCTCGGACTCGGAAATACACTGGAAAACCCACGGTACCGAGCAATACCAGGTGCTTGCTCAACGCTATTTTGACAGCTTTGAAGCGGTTGAACCGCTGACTGAACTCGAAAGCGACCGCCCTACACTGAAATGCGACCGCAGTACCTCAGTGGCCTTGCACGAAATGAAAAAGAACATCACTTGAATGTCTATCGCACAAGTGCTGGCAGCGTGTATCTTTGTACTTGCAGCAAGTCTGCAGTGGAATGACCCCGATCCGCACTACTGGATTTGCATATACTTGCTCGCGACGGCAAGCTGCGTCGTCTCCGCGCTGGGCCTACAACAGCGCTGGCTCTGTGTGATATCACTTGTCTGGTCCCTGAGTTGGGCAGCTATGCTTGCTCCACAGGTCATTGACACGGTATCGTTTCCCGCCTTGTTTCAAAGGCTGCAGATGCAATCCGAGACAATCGAACTGGGCCGTGAGTTCGGCGGCCTTGTCATCATCGGCCTGTGGATGCTGGTCTGCCTGCTGTCGCCCACCGTAACCCCCCAATCAACCACTAACCAAGAGGCAATACGCGATGAGTGAAATGGAAGAGTCGCTCAACGTCTTCGGCGAAGCCCTGTTACCCTGCAGTGAAGATCCATTGACGGGGTTTTTCCGTGACGGCTGCTGCAACACCAGCGACGATGATGTCGGCTTGCACACCGTCTGTGTTGAAGTGAGCCGGGAGTTCTTGCAGTACTCGCGTTTTCGCGGCAATGACCTTTCTACACCCCACCCGGAATTTGGCTTTCCCGGGCTCCAGCCAGGCGATCGCTGGTGCCTGTGTGCCGCTCGCTGGCTGGAGGCTTACGAACAGGAAATGGCCCCGCGCGTATATCTTCAGCGCACCCACAAAAAGGCGCTGGAAGTTATACCAATGGCCGTATTGCGCAGCTATGCAGCTGACCTGAATTGATCCTCAAATCGGCCCAAAGCGCTGCTGAGTCGATCTGACGCCGATGCTATAGTTTCACGCTGTTTAGCACTAACCCGAATTCGAATAAGGAGAACTTCGCATGTCAGAACTGGGTTTCTGGGCTTACGCCCAAAAGGATCCGTCACCGCTGGCCCTGGTCGCGCCCGATGGCGAAACCTACTCACGCGGTGATCTGCTCGAGAAAGCCAACCAGATCGTGCACGGACTGCGGGCTCGCGGCATGCAGCGCGGTGACTGTGTTGCCATGATGCTGCCCAACTGTGTTGAGTTCTACTATGTTTACCTTGCTGCCACCCAGGCAGGCTTTTACTTTGTACCCGTAAACTGGCATTTGACAGGGCCGGAAGTGGCCTACATTCTGGAGGACTGTGAAGCCAAGGCCTTTATTACCCACGAGCGCGTCGCCAAGGCGGCTGCCACTGCGGCCGAAGAGGCCGGTTTCAATACCGACAACGCCTTTGCCGTAGGCACGATTAAAGGCTTCCGTAGTTTCGATGAGCTGACCGAAGGCCAGCCAACAAGCATGCCGGAAAGCCGTTCCGCCGGTCAGGTAATGAACTACACCTCGGGCACCACGGGTAAACCCAAAGGCGTCAAACGCCCCCTGCCCGATATGTCGCCCGAAGACCTCTACGGAATGATGGCCATGTTCCTGATGCTGTTTGGCATTCAGCCCGAAGATGACAACGTGCATTTCTGTGGCTCGCCGCTGTATCACACTGCTGTACTGAACTTCTCCGGTAACTCTTTGCATATGGGCCATATGGTTGTCTTGGTCGACAAGTGGGACCCGGAAGAGATGCTGCAATTGATCGAGAAGTATAAGGTCACGACCAGCCACATGGTGCCGACGCAATTTACGCGCACACTGAAACTGCCAAAAGAAGTGCGCGAAAAATACGATATGTCATCCACTCGGCAAATGATTCACGCTGCGGCGCCCTGCCCACCGGATATCAAGCGACAAATGCTCGACTGGTGGGGCAACAGCATTTATGAATACTACGCCGGCACCGAAGGCGGCGGCACCTTGTGCACGCCTGAAGGCTGGCTGGCCCACCCGGGCTCGGTCGGCAGCGCATGGATGGGTAGCGAAATCAAAATCTTTGATGACGATGAAAATGAGCTTGGCCCGAACCAAACCGGTACCATCTATATGAAATTGATGGACAACAGCGATTTCGAGTACAAGGGCGACAAAGACAAGACCAAAAAGAATCGCATCGGCAACTTCTTTACGCTCGGCGATGTCGGTCACCTCGACGAAGACGGCTACCTCTATCTGAGCGACCGCAAGATCGACATGATCATTTCAGGCGGCGCCAACATTTACCCGGCCGAAATCGAAAACGTGCTGATCATGCACGACAAGGTTAACGACTGCGCGGTATTTGGCGTGCCCAACGAAGACTGGGGCGAAGAAATCAAAGCCGCAGTGCAGCCTATTGAGGGAGTCTCTGCCTCTGACGAACTGAGCGCAGATATCATGAGCTTTCTTGAAGAACGTCTGGCGCGCATGAAATTGCCGCGCTCCATCGACTTCCTGGAAGAACTGCCGCGCGATCCGAACGGAAAACTCTACAAGCGTCGTCTGCGCGATCCCTATTGGGAAGGACACGAAAAGAAAGTCTGAGGAAACACGGAAGCTGGCCACGCACGCGTGGTCAGCATTGCTTCAATCAAAGCGGCGCTAGTCCTTCACCGGGATCATCGCAAATACGCGCACCAAGCTCACGCGCCAACTCACTGGCATCACTGGCGAAATAGACAATCAGATCACAGTGCAATTGGCCTTCGGATTCATGGCGCGCATAAAGCGTCTGCCCCTGCGCCGCTGCCCTCGCCTTTAAATCCCCGCATTGATGCTCAGCCAGCATTGGGTCGCCCAGATTCAATCGGTACCAGTTCGCCATGACGGCTCGCTCAGGCCGAGAATAACGCGAAGACCTCTTGGCCGGTCAGCGTCTTTGTCTCATTGCCAAAGCGGTAGTCGTCAGGCTTTTCATCGACAAAAATCTGTTTTTCAAAATGTAGTGGCGGGCGCTCATCAAACAGCCCCAGAGGGAGCACATATTCATTCTGCTCCTTCAGACGGTAGTACAAATGGGTACCACAATGGGCACAAAAAGCGCGCTCGGCCCAGTCAGACGAGCCGTATACGGTGACTTTATCGTTACCGTCAACCACGTCGCACTGGCTACCGCACTCGACGCCAAGGAAAGGCCCGCCCCCCCACTTTGCACACATACTGCAATGACAGGCATCAAATTCTGCCTTGGCCTGCTCCACCCGGATTTTTACCGCTCCGCACAAACAGCTCGCGGACAATGCATGTGTAGCCACAATACTACCTCCTTGTTTACAGTTGCCTACATACGGATAGTATCAATCAGGAATGAACGACCGGTAAGCCCGTCGCTTAAAACACCGCAGCGATAAGGGCTATTGCCAGCAGGATCGCCAGACCAATGACCATCGCAACGCCGAACATAAACACCTTCTTGCGCGTTGGCACATAGTTGCTGCCAGTCTGAACGCGCGCGTGAATCAGCCGACTCAAGGCAAACAGGCTAGCCAGTGTTACTGCCAGGAAGCCCGCCGCCCCCACGGACCACAGTGCCAGCACCAACACATAAAATAACACCGGCAGTTCAAACTGATTGCGGATGCAGTTATTGACGAGAACCACCGGCAGGGGCCAGGCGTCATCATAGATACCACGCCGGGCCTCGTTAACTTCACCAGCAGCGAGCGCGGCATCTTTGCGCCGCGCCAGCACGATGTACAAGCCAATGGTAAGTAACACCTGAACCAGCAGCGGCACAAAGATCAATGCAGGAGTCATGCTCTCCCCCTTAAGCGATGGTCAGCCGCTGACTGCGTGTCACGGCTGCTTCAGCAAAGTGTAGCGATTTGAGCACTGACTGCAAGACAGGGCCTAGCGTTGATCTAGGCCTTCGATAAAACCGTCGAACTCCGCGCGACCGTCTAGTGTGCGGGGGGCAATGCCTTCCGACTTGAGTAGCTCACCGCTGTAGCAAACCCGGCCAGAAACCTGCTGCGGTATAGCCGTGGCAAGGAACAAGGCCGCTTCGGCCATCACCTCCACGCCTTCTATCATGTCGCGCTGGGGCGGCAGCATGTTCAGGGCAATGGCGCCTGGCGTGGCGACAGCGCCGACCGGCGACATCGCATTGACCGCAATATTGCGATCGTAGTATTCCGCAGCCAGCCCGGTACTGAATCGATCGAGTGCAGCCTTACTCATGCCATAGAGCATGGGGTGATTTGCTGCATCGTGCTGTGAAAACGGCGGCCCTTCGGGGTGCTGTGCCGTCGCGCTGGATATATTCACAATCCACCCCTCGCCCCGCTCAAGCATCTGCGGGATCAGGCGCTGGCTGAGGTCAAAGGGCGCTCGAACATTCATATCAAACATGATGTCAAAACGCTTGCTCGATATTGTCTCAAAGGGCAAAAAGTAATTGGCCGCAGCATTATTAATCAGCACATCAACGCGGCCGAAATCAGCCAGCACGTCTGCCACCAGCTTTTCTCTTGCATCTGCATCGCTAAGATCGCAGACATAACTTTTCGCCTCGCCGCCCAACCCGCGCACCCGCGCCTGCGTTTCCGACAAGCTGCCCGGCAGGTGGTCGTGGGCCTCCAACGTCCGCGCTACCAGCGCAAGCGAGGCGCCCTCTGCCGCAAAGCGCTCTGCAATAGCCGCGCCGATACCCCGGCTTGCGCCGGTAATCAACACGATTCGGTTAGTGAGTTTTGTCATGGGATTCAACTCCGATTAATTGCCCCGCGCGGACGCAGCCGTAGATTACTTGGATTACCCTTGTTGGGAGCGCGCACAGACCGTGCAGAACCGAACCGCATCAAGCGGCTTGCGTGCGCTGCAGGGCAATCCATTCTTCCAGCACTTCGTAGAGGTATTCGCAATCCTCCTCGGTCATGGTGGGATGGCAGGGCAACATCAAGCCGTATTCCATAACCTGATCAGCTGCAGGCATGCCGTCTGCCGGAGCGCGATGTTCCACGCCTTTCATCATTGGCTGGCGTACAGCGTTGCCAGAGAAAATAACCCGGGTAAAAATGCCATTATCTTCAAGGTGAACCTGTAGAGAACGGCGACTCCAGCCCAACTCCGGGCGCAGTTGCACCGGATAGCAGATCCATGTGGTTACTACACCCTCAAGAATACGGGGGGTAATAAATACGTCCTGATGCTTCTGCAAAAACTGAGTATGCCGGTCGAATATAGTGCTGCGCAGTTCACTGAAATAATCAAGCTTGTTCACCTGTTCAATACCAAATGCAGCACCGGCTTCGTTCGGAATAAAGCCATAGGCAATGTCTTCAAAAATAAACATGCCGTCGTACTCAACGCCGTCCACATCTTCAAGAAAGCGGCCGTCGCTCTCGCTGCTTTTCGTGCCGTACATGTATTTCTCGGAGGAACGTCCCCAGGCCCGCAGAGACAAGCCCCGGTCGAGCAGTTTGCTATCGTTAAAGCACACCATGCCGCCATTACCGAGACAGGTGATGATATGGAATATGGAAAAGCTGGTCACCGAAATATCGGCGCGCTTGCCAGAGGGTTCACCCCGGAAACTGCCTCCCAGGGTATCGCAACTATCCTCTATCAGGAGAATACCGTGCTTGTCTGCTAGCGCACGCAGCTCATCCCAATCGGGCATGCCGCCTACCAGATTGGGGATCAGCATGGCCTTGGTCTTATCGCTAATCATGGCTTCAATCTTGCTGATATCAACCTGATAGGTATCCACTTCAACATCGACAAAAACGGGGACATAACCGGCGCATACAATGCTGGAAATATCAGTACCGAAAGTCAGTGTGGGTGTGATCACTTCACTGCCTTTCGGGAAATCGAGCATCCTCATGGTCAGCAATAGAGCCGAACTGCCAGAGTTCACCATAATGCCGTGGGTGTGCCCCATAAGTTCAGCAACGCGCTTCTCAAAGGTCACGACTTTTTCACCGATCGCCATTCCGTTCTTCATGACGTTGACCACTGCATCAATTTCTTTCTGATCCAACATGGCACCGCCATAGCGTATTTCACGTTTTTTTGCCGGCATACTATCTCTCCCGTATTATCAAGGTCGTTGTCAATTGCCCGCGTTGCCAAAGACTCGGACGGCTTTATTATTGCGTTAAATGCTGATCCGGCGCGTCGCCACCCAGGAAATTTTCTATCGCATGTTGTGCAATGGCAGACACGGCCTGTTCCCGGGGAAGGCTTTGCAGCAAGGCCTGGTTATCGCGATTGTGCATGCCACAAATATGGCTTGGCGCTTCACCCAGCGCCTGCATTGCCTCACTGACAACCTCTTCCGGCGTCTGATACACACTGCGCTGTCCCTCACCCCGTTCCACCGCTGCGGCCACACCCGGTGACAAGGTCATGCCAGCAATACAGGCCAGAACGTCTACGTCACAGGCTTTGAATTCGTACCACAATGATTCGGCTAGAATAATGTTGTAGGCCTTGGTAGCCGCGTAGTGGGAATAGTAAGGCGAACCCTGCAGCCCGGCACCTGAGCACATCAATACAATGCCGCCTTTGCGGCGTGAGAGCATCGGGCGGGCAAAGTGGTAAACCAGGCTAAGTGGCGAAAGCATGTTGACCTGAGCCTTATCCAACTCATAGTCCAGGTTGGTCTCCGCCTTGTAGAAGGGCCCAACGTCGGCCAGAGCAGCGTTGTAGACAAGTAGTCCGATCTCACACTCGCCGACCGCAGCCGACACCGTGGCCAGAAGGTCACGGTCCGCTAGGTCCGCAATCAGAGGCGTACACGTCACGCCACACTCGGTCTCTATCTCCTTCGCGGTTTTGTCTAGGGCTTCCCCGTTACGGTCTAACAGGAGTATGTTAATGCCTCGCCCGGCAATGTAGCGGGCGTAGGCCTTGCCGATGCCTTCGGCTCCACCGGCCACCAGTGCCCAGGGCCCGTATTTATCCTTAAAAGAAGCGCTCATCATCCCTACCTGCTAGATTGAACAAGGCTGATCCGGAAACACTGCGACCGAGCCGGTTGTACTTGAGGCGTCCATGCGTTTTGTGCCATCGTTCTCGCTCACAAGCCATAACAATCAGAAGAACAATGCCTGAACTCAGTGAAGCCTATCAAAACCTTCGAGCCAGCTTATCCCCCGGGCTCGCAAACCCGGACGACACGCTTGAGCTGGTCCGCGAAAAAATGCATGCCATTCACCCCACTAACTACCCCGACGACGTTGTTGTCGAGCACTGTGAATGGGATGGCATCGCCGTAGCCAGTGTACAAACCCCGCAAGTCACCCTTCGTGACAGCGCTGTAATGATGGTTCACGGTGGCGCATTTGTATCAACCGGCATCGCCCACTACATTCCCTATGCCGCCGAGCTGTCGCGATTTTTCAAGCGTGCGGTAGTTGTCTTCGAATATCGTCTTGCCCCGGAACACCCCTACCCCGCCGCCCTCGACGACAGCGTCAGCGTCTACCAGCATTTGCTTAAGCGATACGCCCCCAAAAAGCTGGCGGTGATCGGAGATTCCTGCGGCGGCGGCATCGCGCTGTCACTTTTGTGCCGCCTTCGGGACACGGGCCATCCGCTGCCCGCTGCCTATGCCGGACTATCGCCCTGGCTGGATTTGCTGATGACCGGAGCCGCCGCACAAAATCCGGATGCGAACGACCCCTTTGTTCAAGCCGAATGGATTCGTCAGCGCGGCCGTGATTACGCCGGAACTACCCCCCCGGAGCATCCAGAAATCTCCCCGCTGTACGCCGACCTGGCAGGGCTGCCGCCACTCTTTCTGGCAACTGGCGGCGAGGACATCACCCGCGATGACTCAATACGCATTGCCGAAAAAGCCCGCGCAGCAGACCTTGAAGTAAAACTCGATCTGGCTGCGCATATGATTCACGGCTACCACGGACTGAGTTCACTGGCGCCAGAGTGCGCTGAGGGCTGCACACGCATCGCGCATTTCCTAAACCGTTACTTGGAGTAAAGTGATGACAGTCAATGTGGACAAGCAAGGCGAGATTGCCATCATCAGCCTTCAACGGCCGGAGTGTCGCAATGCCATAGACACAGAAACCGGTATTGCGCTGCGCCAGGCAGTACTCGATTTTGAAAAGGATGACTCACTGAAAGTTGCCATCGTTACCGGTAGCGGCGGTCATTTTTGCGCAGGCGCCGACCTCAAAGCACTCGACAAAGATGTCAGCTGGAACCCGGATTTTGGCCACGGCCCGCTCGGCCCTACCTGGCATACACCCAAAAAGCCGATTATTGCCGCCGTAGAGGGTTACGCCGTTGCGGGCGGGCTGGAATTGGCGCTCTGGTGTGATTTGCGTGTTGCAGCGGACAGTGCCGTGTTTGGTGTCTTTTGTCGCCGCTGGGGAGTGCCACTGATTGATGGCGGTACCGTGCGTCTGCCACGCCTGATCGGTGAAAGCCGGGCGATGGATCTGATACTCACAGGCCGAGCCGTCGATGCCGATGAGGCCTTTGCCATCGGGCTCGCCAATCGTCGTTGCGCAGATGGCGAAGCTCTGGCCAGCGCAGTAAGGCTGGCAGAATCTATCGCGGCTCATCCACAAGCCTGTATGCTATCTGATCGCCTGTGTGTACACCGCGCTGCGGGCAATGATTTTGACAAAGCCATGGCCCACGAAGGCGAGCTCGGTTGGAACTACCTTCAGTCTCGAGGGTTTGCCGAGGGCGTAGCACGCTTTGTTGATGGTGCTGGCCGCCATGGCGAAGGCAGCGCTTAAACGTGGCCAGTCTGCTTAAGGGCCTCGCGGGCATCTGCGTACTGTCGCTGCTATGTGCCTGCAGCGACCAAGCCAATGAATCCGGCACGGCAGAGCGAGGCCCATTGCGCGTTGCTACGCGCAATGCACCGACTACCTATTATCTCGACAGAAATAAAGAAGTTCGTGGGCCCGAGTTCGACCTGATAAGTCAATTTGCAACCAGCCAAGGTCGGGACGTCGAATTTATCGTGTTAGACACCGTCGCAGAAATACTTGAGGCCATTGCTCAGAACCGCGCCGATATAGCAGCCGCCGGCCTTAGCCCGACAAACGAACGCAGCTCGCAATACCTGTTCAGCCGCAGTTACCGCAAGGTCAAACAGCAGCTAGTATGCCGACGCGGTCGGCCGAAAGCACGAAACCCCGCGCAGCTACAGAAAGTAAAACTGGAAGTTATCGCCGACAGCAGCTACCTCGCTCAACTGAACAAACTGAAACGCAAATACCCTGAGCTGCAGTGGACAGAAAACAAAACGGCTGACACCGAACAGCTTTTGCAGAAGGTCTGGCACAAGAAAATTGATTGCACAATTGCCGACTCCAATATCGTTGCGATCAACCGGCGCTACTTGCCCGAGCTACTGGTCATGTTTGATATAGCAAAGGACAGCGAGTTGGTTTGGATAATGCCGGAATCAGATAAATCACTACAGACAGCCACTAACCGGTGGTTGGCCAGCGATGCCGGCAAGGCGGCTCTGCTTGAAGTCGAACAAACCTACTACAGCTATATTGAGGGTTTTGACTATGTCGATACCCGCGCCCTGGTTCGACGCATCGATAAACGCCTGCCAAAGTACCGCCAGCTTTTCGAGGAAGCCGCTGCAAAACACGCGATCAGCCCAACCCTGCTGATGGCACAGTCCTACCAGGAATCACACTGGAACCCCCGGGCCAGCAGCCCTACCGGGGTGAAAGGCATCATGATGCTCACCCGCCGCACAGCAAAATCTCTCGGCGTTAAAAACCGGCTCAAGCCCAGTGAAGCAATTCCTGCCGGAGCCGCTTACCTGGCAAAAATGCGATCAAGATTTAAAGAATCAATCCCGGAACCCGACCGCAGCTACCTTGCCCTGGCCGCCTACAACATTGGGCGCGCTCACATGCACGACGCGCAATTACTCGCCCGCCAACTGGGCAAGAATCCCTACAGTTGGCAGGATATGGAGGAAGTGCTCCCCTTGCTGTCGGACAAGCAGTACTTTAAAAAACTGAAATATGGCTACGCGCGGGGTCTCGAACCTGTTGTGTACGTTCAACGCATCAGGAACTACCAAAACATCATTGAAGAGAAAATTGCTTCCAACCGATAACCTGATTATCCCCACAAAACAGTTGTGATGGTCAGCCTTGATAAATGGCCTTGTTACGGACCCCCAGCTGCGGGAGAGCGGTCATCGCGTGACCTCAACGGTGACTTTCTGCGCGTTATTTTTCCATCTTTCATATCGGTGACTTTATAGGCTGCACCGGATTTATCGGTAGTTATTCGCGGTGGAAAGGGTGTTTTAAGTCCAGCCGAAAGCTTGCGCTCCTGATACTGAAGCCCGCACTCAAGCGCCTTCAGCCTAATAACGGTAGACGTCAGTATTGGCAATCATAAACACTCTCTGCTGAATTTTTCGGTTGCTGCTGTCGTCAGGCACACGCACCGTTCACATTACCTTCATCGAAGTGCAATCCGAAATTCATCGTACTGCCATCAAGTCGCCCGAGAATCGAGTTCCGGTGTACTGCCACTAACGAATGCGAGAGGGATGATTTTCATGACAGATATCAAGGCGGGTAGATTAGCCGCAACAATTTTTTTACCACTGGCGCTCGTTGCCTGTGATGGCGACGATGGCGATGCCGGTGTAGCAGGCGCATCAGGTGCCGACGGCACGAGTGATCTCATACAACAGACAACGCTTCTTAGCGGCGATGAACAGTGCTTTGACGGCGGCACGCGCATCGATAGCGGTACTGACAGCAATGCCAACAACGTTCTCGACGCCAGCGAAATTACTGCCACATCTTTTCTGTGTAACGCCCCTGCCATTAACGCGGCGCAGAATTTCAATCGTATTGCCACATTCCCGGTTTGCGAACTGCTGCAAAGCAATTGTGACATCGACACAGCAACCGCAGCCGAGATCGTCTCTGCCAGCACCGATGGCCAGACCCTTATCTACACAGATAGCCCACGGACAGTTGTTGGTTTTATCGATATCAGCAATCCAGCTAGTCCAAGCGGTCTGGGCGTTACTGCACTAGCCGGTGAACCGACCTCGGTTGCGGTGAACGACGCCTTTGCATTGGTGGGTGTTAACACCTCTACGGACTTTATCAATGTTTCCGGCACGCTCGATGTTATCAATATCAGTACACGCTCTTCCGTACACAGCATCGACGTTGGCGGCCAACCCGATTCAGTTGCTGTTAGCCCAGACGGAAACTTCGCCGTTGTTGTTATAGAAAACGAACGCGACGAAGATCTTGGCAACGGTGAGCCGCCACAAGCTCCCGCCGGCAGCCTGGTGATTGTCGATATTCAAGATGCAGACCCAACCAACTGGACCACAAACACAGTTGACCTGACGGGCATCGCTAACCGCTTCCCAAGCGACCCTGAGCCCGAGTTTGTTGATATCAATAACGACAATATCGCCGTCGTCACCATGCAGGAAAATAACCATATTGTACTGGTGGATTTGAACACCGCGACAATTAGCAAGCACTTCAGTGCTGGCAGCGTTGATCTGACCAACATTGATGCAACAGAAGAGGAGCCCGCGCTGATCTCACTGACAGAATCCCAAAACGGTGTTCTGCGTGAGCCCGATGGCGTGACCTGGATCAATACGTCCTTTTTCGCCACCGCCGATGAGGGAGACCTCGATGGTGGCAGTCGCGGCTTTACCATCTTCAACACCGACGGCGAGGTGGTGTATAACTCAGGCAACCTGCTGGATCACCTTGCTGTACGCTACGGTCACTACCCGGATGCCCGCTCTGGCAATAAAGGCAACGAGCCCGAAAATATCGAGTTTGGCGTTTTCGGCAACGACCGCTACCTCTTCGTTAATTCAGAGCGATCCAGCCTGGTCTTTGTCTTTGATATTGCCGACCCGCAAAACCCGTTGCTGAAGCAAACACTCCCCACTGCGCTCGGTCCCGAAGGTGCACTGGCCATTCCCGCGCGCAACCTGCTGGTGACTGCAAGCGAAGAAGACAGTCGCGACGATAAATTCCGAGGCGGCATCAACCTGTATAACTACAGCTACAGCGAAGCGGCCTACCCGGAAATTGCGTCTGGCGACCGCATCGACGGCACGCCCATCCCCTGGAGCGCCCTATCCGGCCTGGCCGCGGATGCAAGTAGCAGTGATATAGCCTACGTCGTAGAAGACAGCTTCTATCAGCGCAACCGCATCCTGACCCTTGATCTGGGCAAAGTGCCTGCGCGCATCAGTAACGAAATCCATGTTAAAGATAGCAATGACGTGCTTGCCGCTATCGCGACTGCCACGGCCAACCCTGGCGCGGCAGAAGACGATGCCTCGCGCGCAGACGTATTTGACGACCTTGACCTTGCCCAGCTCATCAATGCTGACAAAACCGTCAATCTGGATTTTGAGGGCATTGCGACGGCCACAGGCGGCGGCTTCTGGCTGGCATCGGAAGGCGCAGGTACCGTGGGTGAAGCAGGCCGCCCCGTCAACAGCCTGAACTTTCTGGTCAAAACTGACGACGACGGCGTAATTACGAAGGTGGTCACACTTCCGGCCAGTATCAACAGCCAGCAAGTGCGCTTTGGTTTCGAGGGTGTCGCTGAGCATGGCGGATTTGTCTATGTCGCCTTTCAGAGACAGTGGAACGGGGAGGCTGATGCCCGCATCGGAGTTTACGACATCGCACTGGATAGCTGGTCCTTCCTGAAATACCCACTGGAAGCCCCCGCGTCTCAAAATGGTGGTTGGGTTGGCCTGTCAGAAATCTCTGTGATTGGCGACGGCCTTGGCGGCGGCGAATTTATGGTTATCGAGCGTGATAATCAGGCCGGACCTGATGCTGCTATCAAACGCCTGTACAAGTTCGACGTCACCGGTTTGTTGCCCAACACAGATCCGGCGCTGGCTCCGAGTGTCAGTAAAGTGCTGGTTCGTGACCTGTTAGGTGATTTGGCCGACAGTGGCGGGCTGGTGACCGAAAAGATTGAGGGTGCTGCCATTGCCCGCGATGGTAAGGTCTATGTGGTCAACGACAACGACGGTGTCGACAATCACAGCGGCGAAACCCGCCTACTGCGATTTGGTACTATCCTTAACTAGCACCTGCTTGTGAAACACTGCTGGCGCGGACCTTCGGTCCGCGCCAGCAGTGCAAGAGATTCGCCCGGCTTAGCCAGTCGAAACCGACGCGGGATAAGCCACCCCCGTTCCCCCCAGCCCACAATACCCACCCGGATTCTTCGCCAAATACTGTTGATGATAATCTTCGGCAAAGTAAAAGGTCGGTGCGCTAGTCACTTCGGTGGTGATCTCAGGCATGCCCTTTTCCTGCAGGGTACGCTGATAGACGCCAAGCGAGGCTTGTGCCTGTTGTTGCTGTTCATCGCTGTAGGTATAGATACCGGAAC
This sequence comes from Litorivivens sp., assembly GCA_041619575.1. Classification (GTDB taxonomy): domain Bacteria; phylum Pseudomonadota; class Gammaproteobacteria; order Pseudomonadales; family Spongiibacteraceae; genus Litorivivens. Next base: position 3,102 of record JBFKDP010000032.1, on the reverse strand, counting down.
GGTACTGCGTGCCGACATCATTGCCCTGCCGCATGCCCTGAGTCGGATTGTGGCCCTCCCAGAAGCTGGTCAGCAAAGTCTGATAGGAAAGCTGCTGAGGATCAAACACCACCCGTACCACTTCGTTGTGCCCGGTCATGCCTGAACAGACTTCCTGATAGGTCGGGTTGGGCGTAACACCCGCGCTGTAGCCAACTGCCGTGCTGACCACTCCGGGCATCTGCCAGAAGCGCTTTTCCGCCCCCCAAAAGCAGCCCATGCCGAACATGGCCATTTCCAGCTTGGCATCAAAGGGCCCGTCCAAAGGCGCATCCAGCACATAATGGCGCGCAGCAACCGGCATAGCCTGATCTCTACCCGGCAGAGCGGTAGCAGCGTCGGGGATCGTTGTAGGTTTTCCGGAAAACAGACTCATGCAATGCTCCTTACAGTTTTCGTGCCAATAGCAGGCCGTCGCCAATGGGTACCAGCGAGCACTCCACCCGGGAATCAGCCCCTACGTACTTATTAACCTCGCGAATGGCAGCGGTTTCCTCATCACTCTGCGCGGGATCTGCCACACGCCCATCCCAGAGGGCATTATCGATGGCAATCAGGCCGCCCCGCCGGAGCAAACTCAGGCACTGCTCATAATAATGAGTATAGTTCTCCTTATCGGCATCGATAAATGCAAAATCGTAGCTCCCGGCTTCCCCGGCCGCGAGGGCCGCTTCCAGCGAATCGGCCGCCGGCGCCAGCCGAAGGTCGATTTTGTGCTCCACACCTGCCCGCTGCCAATAGGGTTTGGCCACCGCGGTATATTCGTCGCTGATGTCACAGGCCAGGACATAGCCATCTTCGGGCAAGACCAACGCCGTGGCCAGGGCGCTATAGCCGGTAAACACGCCAACTTCAATGGTTCGCCGGGCGCCGAGCATATTCAGCTGAAGTTGCATGAACTGGGCCTGCTCGGGAGCAATCTGCATGCGGGCCATTGGCATGGTCATGGTTTCGCTGCGTAATTCAGCCAGCAGGGGGTGCTCCCGAACGGTATTCTCAAGCAGGTAGGCGTGCTCCCGCTCACTCAAACCATAGCTCTTGTTAGACATGCTTCCACCTTGATTTCATTGACTAAAACGCTGTGATCACAACCCTAGCAAAAAACTGAATACAGTTATTGCTATTTCCACAAAAACCGGTATAAATGGCGCCTCCTTGCCACCTCCATGGGGGACTTATGCTAAATGAAAAAATTGGAACTTATGCCGAGCCTGCGAGCCGGTGCTACAGCTGTTGATGTCTACACCTCTTCTGATGAAAATCAGGACCACTTTATTGTACGCGACGGCATAGCATACGCCGGTACACATCTGATCATCGATTTGTGGGGAGCCTCCCATCTCGATGAAATTCCCCGAATGGAGCAAGCCTTTCTGGAAGCCGTTGAGGTTTGTGGCGCGACGTTGCTGCATATTCATATGCACCACTTTACGCCCAACGGTGGCATTTCCGGAGTAGCGGTATTGGCCGAGTCTCATATCAGTGTTCATACCTGGCCTGAGCGCGACTATGCTGCGTTTGACGTCTTTATGTGCGGTGATGCTCGTCCCGAGCTGGCGATCCCTGTGCTGCAACGCGCCTTCCACCCGAAGCGCATTGAAGTCGGTGAAAACCTGCGCGGGAGGATGGAGAATGGCTGATCAGCAGCTCCAGTTTCAGGAGAAGCTGCACGAAGGCTGGGCGCAGAACTTTGGCATTAAAACCGTCTTGTTTGAAAACAAGACGGAACACCAGCATCTCATCATCTTTGAATCGGTAAGCTTTGGCCGCGTTATGGCGCTGGATGGCATCATCCAGACCACCGAGCGCGATGAGTTTATCTATCATGAGATGCTGGCCCACGTGCCCCTGTTCGCTCACGGCCAGGCGAAAGATGTCTTGATTATCGGCGGTGGCGATGGCGGCCTGCTGCGCGAAGTCCTCAAGCACGAAAGCGTTACCAACGCGACTCAGGTAGAGATCGATCAGGCAGTTATCGACATGTGTGTTGAATATCTGCCCAATCACTCCGCCGGTGCCTACGACAATCCGCGCGCCAATATCGTCATCGATGACGGCATCAACTACGTTCAACATTGTGACAAGCAGTTTGACGTTATCCTGTCTGACAGCACCGATCCGATAGGCCCTGGCGAGGTGCTGTTTACCAGCCCCTTTTACGAAGGCATCAAACGCTGTCTGAAGCCGGGTGGCATTTTTGCCGCGCAGAACGGTGTCTGCTTTATGCAGCAGGATGAAGTGACGACTACGAAGCAGCGGCTTTCGCCCTATTTCTCAGACTGTCACTTTTACACAGCTGCAGTGCCAACCTATGTCGGCGGCGTTATGACCTTTGCTTGGGCCAGTGACAACAGTGCTGCACGCGCCCTGCCGCTTGCCGATCTTGAGGCTCGTTATCGCGCCAGCGGAATCCAGACCCGCTATTACAATGCCAGCATTCATGCTGGTTGCTTTGCGCTGCCACAATATATTGCCGACAGCCTGAAGTAGCAGTAGCAGGCCCGCTTGCCGGGCCCAATCCCCCCATACGAAACTGACACTGATTGCCTGCGGCAATCTCTGTTATTATTCGTCCCACCAGACCATTGGCCTACAGGAGCCTTGCGTGACTTACTGCGTTGCAATCTCAGTAAAAGCCGGAATCGTATTCTGCTCCGACTCCCGAACCAACGCCGGCGTTGACCAGATCAGCACCTACGGCAAGATGTTCCGCTTTGGCCGCGACAATGAGCGCCAGTTTGTCATTCTCTCGGCGGGTAATCTGGCCACCACCCAGGCCGTCATCGCGCAACTGAGGAAGGACATCGACCAGCATGCCGATGTCAACCTGATGTCGGTGCCGTCCATCGAAGAAGCTGCGGAATATCTGGGACAGGTCAGCGTCAATCAGCAAGCGAAGTACGGCCAGAGTGGTGTCGTTCACGAAGCCAACTTTCTGATTGGCGGGCAGATTATCGATCGTCCCCACGGGGTCTTTATGGTTTACCCCCAAGGCAATTACATTACGACTTCTAAAGAAACGCCCTATTTGCAGATTGGCGAGAGTAAATACGGCAAGCCGAT
>JBFKDP010000031.1:0-19368 GCA_041619575.1 Litorivivens sp. | reverse complement strand
CTTCTGACTGGTCACCGCCACGGGCTAGCCCGCTCAGTACGAACGTTGTTATCAGGTTCGCCAAAAACAGGCACGCTGCAAGCCGCTGCTGCTTATTCCAGGCGTAGACGCTGATCCGAATAATCATCGCGGTATTAAATACGGTTGTCAGCGCAACCAGCGCCAGAAACCAGCCGCGAGGGTGCTCGCTCAGCAGAGTCGCTGCGATCGGGCATGCCAGGGTAAGTAGCAGGCAGGTGATCAGAAATTTGTCCTGCAGAACCGGCGCAGGCGCCGAAGTCGGTGTGGAAAGGCTGGCTGTGGTCCGCCAAATGCCGACCAGCAGTAGTGCGAAACCGGGTGTCATCAGCAGGAAAAGGTTGTTATTTAGCAGGTCTATGGATTGACCGCTAAGGGCGATGACCAATTTCCAGGTGGCTTTTGACAGGCCCCCGAGAACTACCAATGTTCCGCCGAGCGCTATCAGGTTGGTGCTTGGCGAGGCTTTCAAACACGACCAGTGCCACAGCCAGAACCAGCCGAGGGCAGAAAGGGCAATAGGTATATAGTCGAATAGTGCGAGTGCGAGGCTATAGTTATACACAATCAAGTATCCATCGGCTGTAATCGGGTTTTCGTGTTGACTTAAAAGCTATAATGATATTAGATTATAACAAATCAAGTTTGCAGGCCACCTTTTTGCTGCAAGCTTGCTGGGGTGAGTGTTGGGGGGACGCTTGCTGACTTTGGGGCAACAGGTCGCATAATCTAGGTGTCATAGTATGTACGGTAAATCTCGATACGCAGCGTTGCTGCCAGCTCTGGCAGTGTTGAGCAGCTTTTCTCTGGAATCCAGCGCGCAGGACGACTACGTCGTGCAAAAGCGCGTCGTCAAAAACAAGGCGGTGGAAGAAGTTATTGTGACCGCGCGGAAGCGTGAGGAGTCAATACAGGATATCCCGGTCTCGGTTACCCCCTTCACCGCCGACTCCCTGAACCGTCGCGGTTTTAGTGGTCTGGATGATATTGCCGCGGCCACTCCGGGCTTTACCTACGAAGGCTTTATTACTGGCGGTAACCACGGCAACGCGGTTATTCGTGGCCTGGCACAGCAGTTCACGACCTCACGTATCCAGAATGTTTCGTTTTTTATTGACGGGGTCTACCTCCAGCGCCAGAGCATGCTGAATCTAGGCATGATTGATATGGAGCGGGTTGAGGTTATCAAAGGGCCGCAAAACGCACTCTTTGGGCGCAATGCCTTTGCCGGTGCCGTCAACTACATTACCGCCAAGCCCAAAGCAGAATTCGAATCCTATGTCAGTGCGACCTATGGCGACAACGAGCGTGAGGACATCAAGTTCAGCGCCAATGGCCCGATAGCCTTTGATGGCCGGCTGCTGGCGAAGCTAACCGCAGGCTTCAGCAGCTACGACGGTCACACCGAAAATGATCATCCGATGGCAGATGCGGATCCGACGGGGCCGACTACCAGTGGCAATTTGGGTGGCTGGGAAGATGAGGTCTATTCACTGTTGTTGGCCTACGAGCCTACCGACTCGCTGATGATGCGCACTAGCTACTACAAAAACAAAGCAATTAAAGAAACTGGTGCCGGATACAGTATTTCTGGTGTCAATGCGGCGCGCTTTGGTTTTCGCCGCGATGATCAGCTTGATCTGAACTGTAACTGGCGCACCGTGAATGATATTGGTAACCCATCGCCGACTGCGGCGCACAGTGGCTTCTCTGCCTGGTGTGGTGAGTTGCCCAATACCGCCGCCGAGTCAATGGGCCCCCGTACTGCTGAAGGTATTATCATTGATCCGCGCGGTATCGGTCAGGTGGCCACAACTGAGGTCGTTACCTTTACTGCCGACTACGAAATTTCGGAAAACTGGAGTGCGCACTACCTCTTTGGATTTGCTGACCACGAAACGATGTCAACTGGCGGGCCCGGCGGTGAAGACCCTCTGGTAGGTCGAGGTATCGCCGTCGATACCGTGCTCTATGCGGTGGACAATCAGAACCCTGCAGCCTTCAAGTTTGCCAATACCTTCAGTGGTCGCCCAAACTCGGTGCTGGAAGCATTTTCACACGAATTGCGCTTTGACTACGACAGTGGCGATCGTCTGCGCGGTAGCGTTGGCCTGTATTACTCGGTCACTGAAGATCGCGAGCATTCAACAGTGTTTATCAGCGATGTTTGCGCTGCCGATACACCCGAACATATGCAGAACTGTTACGAACCCCTGGAAACGCCGTCGTCAGCCTTGCCTGATCCCGGTGAGTTGATGACCGGAGTGAGCTATGACCAGGTCGTTCGTCAGCACGCGAAAACCCGGCTGGAAGATACCAGCTTTGAAGACGAAATTCTGGCAGCCTTTTTCTCTGTTTCCTACGTCATCACCGATAGTCTTGATGGTACCATCGAGGCACGTTTGACGCGCGAAGACAAGAGTGTGGTTCGTCATGCCGATGCTTTCGGTTTGGCTTTCGGTGAGTCCATTACCTACCGCCTTCCGGAAGATCCGGTTGTACCCGGTCTGGCCGATACGGTTACCAGCTCTATTATCGTGCCCGAGGATGATGAGCAATTTATCTACGCAACGCCGCGCGCAATCCTTAACTATGCGCTGAACGACGACCAAATGATTTACTTCTCTATTGCAAAAGGCCTGAAAACGGGCGGCTTTAACAACGCAGAAAGCGAAGATCAACTGGTCTACGACGAGGCGACCAACTGGACCTACGAGCTTGGCTCTAAGAACAAGTTCCTCCATGGCGCGCTGACGTTGAATGGTGCTCTGTTCTACATCGACTGGTCGGGTCTGCAGGGCTCGGTTCCTCCGCAGGAAGCGTCCCTGTCTTCTTCTGACGTTGTCACAAATATCGGCGACGCAACGAGCATTGGTTTGGAGCTGGAAGGTGTCTACGCCTTTAATCAAACCTACTCTGTCGATTTCGGGCTGACCTATAACGACGCGAGCTACGACGATGGCGTGAAGTTTTCGCCAGGCCGCAGCGATGCTGCGACGGGTATCGGTTGTGATGGTGTAACGTGTCCAGAAGATGGTGATGTTGGCGGTAACCAGTTGGCTCGCGGCTCGAAAGTGCAGGGCTCACTGGGCGTCAATATGTTTAAAACCTTTGACAGCGGTTGGGCGATGACCGGTCGCCTGGATGCCAACTACCAGTCCAAGCAGTACCTAACCCCTCTGAATCTTGGTTGGGTGCCTGCGCGCACAATTATGAATGGCTCGATTGGCCTGATTGATCCGAATGACCACTGGGATTTTTCACTCTGGGGTAAAAACCTGACTGATGAAGTGTATCCCGGCAACGCATTTGTGATCGGCGTGTTCAACCAGTACATGGTGGGCATGGGTGCTCGACGCAGCTTTGGTCTGACCGCCAAGTACACCTTCTTCTAAAGTGCAGTGGGCCTCGCTATCGAGGCCCTGTTCACCATTCTATTGATGTTTTCTGTATTGCGATCGCCGGGAGTTTATTGTGGTTGATGGTCCAATTCGTGTAGCGGCTGCCCAGTTTCATGTGGGGAGTGATATTGCCGCCAACCTTCAGAGTTGTCTGCGTGTACTCGACAAGAGTGCGGCAATCAAACCGCAGCTCGTTGTACTCCCGGAGTTTTGCAATCACCTGTCTTGGTACGACAATGCAGAGCATTGCTACGAGGTTTCGCTGGACCTGGACAGTGACTTTCTGACGACCATTGCCGCCAAGGCCGCTGAGCTAAAAGCTTATGTGGTGGTCGGCGTTACCCTGCGTCGCGGCGAGGGCAAGGTAAGCGGCAGTAATTTGCTGTATTCACCTGAAGGTGAGCTACTGGGTATCAGCAACAAGCAGGTGCTGATCGGTCACGAAAACGACTACCTGGAACCTGCTACTGAACCGGGTGCGGTTATCGATACCGAGATCGGCCGACTCGGGCTGTACATGTGCATGGATGGGGTCATCAATGAAACGCCGCGACTGCTTGGCCTGCGCGGTGCACAGGTCTTGTGTAATAGCCTGAACTCCTTTGCGCCGGATGAAGGATCACTGCACATTCCCGTTCGCGCGCCAGAAAATCGCGTGTTTGTTGTGGCTGCCAACAAGGTAGGCCCCCTGGTTCCTGAAGCAATGATGGAAGGAATCAGCGCGGCAACCAATATACCGGTTGAGTTTCTTAACGGCGCAGGTGAGAGTCAGATTGTCGCGCCCGATGGCCGAGTGCTGGCAATGGCGAAAACCCGCGATGAAGAAGTGGTCTACGCGGATATTGACCCCGCTGAGGCGGATGACAAGACGCGCCCGGATGGTACGGATGTGTTTGGCAGCCGCAGGCCCGAACTATACGCTGTGCTGGGACAAAACCCGGCAGAACAGGAAATCCCGCAAACTTCTGAGCCCGAGTCCGTCAGCGTCGCCACCGTACAACTCAGCACGAGCGGTTATTCGGCGCTGCCTGAAGCCTTGAGTGCGATTGAGGCTGCGCCAGCTGAATTAATTGTCTTGCCGGGACTGGCGCTGATTGATGAGCCCGAATCAGACGCTGCACTGGAACAAAGTCAGGCGGTGATTGATGCCATTGCTGAACGCTGTGCAGGCAAATACGTGGCGACCTCACTGGTGCTCGATAGTGCACGGGGGCGCTGCCATAGCGCGGTGCTTATTGGTAACGATGGGCTAATCGCTGCACAGGGACAGGTACATTTTTCTGCGCGATTTGCCTGGTCTGCACTGGCCGACGGTTTTACCAGTGTTGAGCTGCCAATAGGTCGCGTTGGCCTGCTCACAAGTGACGATAGCCTCTATCCTGAGTCGGGCCGCTTGCTTGCGCTGCAGGGTGTTCAGATTCTGGCTGTGCCCCTGATTCCACTCGAGGCTTGGGAATTGACCACCGGTTTACTCGAGCGCGCGGGCGAAAACCGCATGAATCTGGTTGCGGCGGCGCAACCTTCTGCGCTTGGAGTTAGCACTATTGGTGCATTGCAGCGGGACTTTACAATATTCGGTGAGTGGTCCGAGCGTCAGTTTGATGGTGTCCTGACCCGGCCAGTGGTGACCTTGTCTGAGAGCGGTGCGGCGACAACCTGCGCGCAGATTTATCCAGCCTGTGCTGCGAACAAAGTCGTCTCCCACCGTACTCACTTGATCAATAACCGGCCCTGGCATCTGCTCGAGCCAATGCTTAAAACGCAATAAGCCGCGCGGAGGCTGATGGCCCGCGCCGTAAAAACCTATTAACGAGGGGAAATTATGTCACTGCCCAAGGACCTGCATGATCACGTGCTGAATCGCATCGTCGATTCGCTGGGGATGAAAGAAGTACTGAGCGAAAACGGTGGGCCGTTCTTGCCCTTGGAAAGCCAGGTTCCAGTTGCGCAGGGTAGTGTCGGCCAGATGCGAAAATTTACCGGCGGCCCATTGTTTCAGGTGGTGACCTCGTCAATTGTGGTACCGGCGATTCAGCTGGATTCTCATATGGTGTTCGCCTTCACACCGTCGGACAGCGCAGTGCCTCACTACACTGTCGATTCAGTTAAAGCGGGTGAGCACCATGCATTCCACCTCGATCTGATTCCGCGGGTGGATATTGGTTCACGTCTGAATTACCTCAACGAGGTCTATCAACCCTTGACTGAGGCCTGCGTTGCAGCGCGCGATATTGAGGGCTTGAGTATGGCCCATTTGTCGCCACGCCAGTACGCCATCATGTCGCCCTGGATGCTTGCCAATCGTGCGACGGAGGCAGCCTTTACCGAAATACGCAAAACGGTTGATGTCTATCTCGACCATTGGTTTGACCTGTTGGAGAAGGGGGTTTCGGCGCAGGCGATTGAAGATGTTACTGCTGAGGAACTGATTGCGCGGGATCGTCGCAACAAGGAAGCCATCTTCAACAAGGAAGTCGACCCTGTCTGGCAGCAAATTGAACCGCTGGTGGGTAGTGAAGCGGCGAATAAACAAATCGCAACCCTGCGCGAAGTCAGTGCCTGAGTAACGAGCCTCGTTGGCTGCAACAAATTTGAGGAAAGAGCGTGAGTAAAATGATTGCCGAACTGCTGATTGAAGATCTCAGTAGCGAAGAGAGGGAGCGCGCCGAACGCGTTGAGTCCATTCTGCCAGTGTTGCGCGAGCGCGCTGTCGACACCGATAAGAAGGGTGAGTTTAACCCCGACAACGTCAAATTGCTTAGTGACGCCGGCTTGCTTGGACTCGTGGTGCCCAAGGAATACGGAGGGCTGGGTGGTGGGCTTCGCGACTGGGCCGCTGCCTGTTTCGCCATTGGCAGTGTTTGTCCGTCAACGGGCCTGGCTTACTTTTTCCACAATACGTCCGCATCGAGGGGTACTCTGGCTTTATCGGCGCTGGATGAAGGTTTGTTCAGTGCAGAAGAGGCTCCGAAAGTTCGCGCCTTTGCCGAAAAGGTGCTGTACACCATGGGGCGAGATGGCAAGTGGTTGGCGAACTATGCCAGCGAATCGGTCAAGTCGGAAAAGTCGGCTATCACCATTACCACAGAGGCAACACCGGTTGAGGGCGGCTATATTCTCAACGGCGAAAAATCTTTTGGTTGTGCAACCGGCATTGCCAATCATTATCTGGTGACAGCCGGTCTGAAGGGTATTAGCGATGCTTCTGGTCTGTGCACCTTTATTGTTGATCGAGATGCGCAGGGTACTCGTGGTCGTATTGAATGGAACGCACTAGGTATGCGCGGCACCGCGACTGAAGGCCTGGTACTTGAGAACGTGTTTGTTGCAGAAGAGGATGCATTGGCGATGCCGGGCGCCTTTGCACGCTCATGTCAGATGAGTCGTTCCAGCTTTGTGGGCAACCAGGTAGCGGCGTCAGTCATTTATTTGGGCGCGGCGGTCGCTGTCTACCAGACAGCTGTCAAAATGCTGCAGGACAAAAAGTTCGTTGATACGGGCAAGCCCCTGGGCACAGGCCCCTTCCAGTCACAGTTGGTCGGTGAAATGTATGCGGACCTGCAAACTGCCTTGTTGTGGGCGCGTCGGCAGATCCAAATTGAGAGTGCCGAGCCGCCCATTGTTTCCAAAGATGAGGTGGTGAAGTTCTGGCGTACCTGCAAGGGTCAGGTAGCCGAGTACAGCTTCAAGGTTGGTGTGGCAGCGCTGAAATGTGCAGGCACCTCGGGCACGATGTTTGACGCACCTTATTCTCGCGGTTTGCGCGACCTGGCTATGGGCTTGGTGCAGGCATTTCCTGCCGAGCGCGGGCGTCTTGAGACAGCAAAACTGGTGATTGAAGGCCAGGAGCAGCAGTCATTCGGGAAGGCCTGATGGAACTTAAAAATTACATCGAAGGGCAGTGGTGCCAACCGGGTGAAAGTCTGTCTTCACAAGTGTGCGATGCCAGTACCGGTGAGCCACTGTTTTGGCAACGCGGCACTAGCGAGCAAGATATTGAGCAGGCGATTGCCGCAGCCCATGCCGTTCACGCCAGCGGCGTCTGGGTAAAGCAATCTGACGAAACGAAAGCCGCCGCGCTTGAGCGTATTGCTGTGGCGATTGCCAGTCGCAGTAATGAAATCGCAGTGGCTGATGCCCGCTGTACGGGTGTTATCCTCTCGTTTACTACCGTTGTTGCCAGCATATGCTCAGCCGCTTTTAAAGCCGCCGCTCAGTTACTGCGAAATGGCGTAGATTCTCCTTCGTTTGACGGTCCTCACGGGCAGATAGAGCTTGAGCGCTTGCCGCTCGGTCCTGCCGCCGTTATTGCCCCCTGGAATGCGCCTTCCGGTATTTTGTGTCACAAACTGGCCTCTGCCTTGGCTGCGGGCTGTCCGGTGATTGTCAAACCGTCCGAGTGGGCTCCCGAGTCAGCTCAACTGATTGTTGAGTCGATTGTCGAGGCAGGACTGCCGGACTCGCTGGTGCAATTGCTGCATGGTGACGGCAAGACCGGCGCGGCCCTGGTGGGCGATTCGCGTATCGCCGCTGTTTCATTTACTGGTGGTTTACAAGGCGGACGTGCAGTTGCTACTGCAGCCGCACAGGATATTAAACCGGCCCAGCTCGAGCTGGGAGGTAACAACCCCGTTGTGGTACTGGAAGATGCCAATATCGAGGCGGCAGCGGATGGTGTTATCAGTGGTCTGACGACTCTGAATGGCCAGTGGTGTCGTGCCTTGGGCAGGCTGCTGGTTCATGAGAACTGTTATCAGTCATTATTAGACGCCGTTTGCCAGCGCTTGCGAAAATTGCGCATTGGTTCCGCGCTGGATGCCGACAGCCAGATGGGACCGGTCGTACACAAGGCGCACTTGCAACATATTCACGGAGCAATTGCTGCCTATCAGGCGAAAGGCGCGCGTGTGATTGCGGAATCAGTTTTACCAGCACTCGGGGGTAACTTTATTGCGCCAACCTTGCTGACTGGACTGGAATCTTCGCAGGCCCTAGAAGAAATCTTTGGCCCCGTTGCAACTGTGCACACCTTTTCCAGTGATGCAGAAGCGATTGCGCAGGCGAATGAAACGCCTTTTGGTCTGGCGGCTTATGTCTTTGGTGAAGAGCAGCATGCCTGGACGGTAGCGCGCAGCATTCGCGCTGGCAATATTAAAATTAATGCGGTCAGTATGCTCAATCTCAATCCCCTGGCGCCGCGACCTGCCTGGGGTTTGAGTGGTCTGGGAGACGAGGGTGTACGGGAAACGTTTGAATTCTTCCGTGGCACGCGGATCATTGGCGTCGCGGGGAGGCCTGATTGATGGATACCGGTTTGCTCATTGGCGGTAAGGAAGTTGCTGCGGTAGCGGGGAAGCGCTTCGACGTTTTCTCGCCATTGACCGAAGGCCTTATCGGTACTGCTGCGCGCGCCGAGGCAGACGATGTAGACCTCGCCGTTTGTTCAGCACAAAAAGGATTTAGACGCTGGTCTTCACTGCCACCCAATGCACGTGAAGCCGCTCTGTTGAATGCAGCGGCGCTGATGGAGCAGCACGGTGAAGAACGCTATCTGGATGCGTTGATCGACGAAAGCGGTTCTACGATCAGTAAAGCACGGCATGAAATTCACTACACGGTGGACTTGTTACGAACAGCGGCAGGCGAAGTTCGACGCCTCTACGGTGATACTTTTCCCAACGACAGACCGGACCGGGTGTCCATGGTGTTTCGTGAACCCCTGGGCGTGGTGGCCATTGTCTCTCCTTACAATGCTCCGTTGGCGCTGCTGGCCAAAATGACGGCCTTTCCGCTGGCCGCGGGCAACAGTGTTGTGATTAAACCCTCGGAAGAAACTCCGCAAATTGCCGTTGCTTTTGGAAAGCTATTGGTCGAAGCCGGTATCCCTGCAGACGCCGTGAATGTTGTGACCGGTTTTGGCGCTGATTGCGGCGCGCCCCTTGTTTCTCACCCCGATATCAATGGCATTGCTTTGACAGGTTCTACCGCTACAGGCAAGGCCATTGGTGCGCAGGCTATGCAGCAGATGCGGCGTGTGCAACTCGAGCTGGGCGGAAAAAGTGCGATGCTCGTGTTGAAGGACTTTGATCCCAAGAAAGCTGCCGATATTGCGGTGCAGGGCATGTTCAACCATGCGGGCCAGATTTGTATGGCAAATTCCCGCATCATTGTGGAAGAGCCGGTTTTCGATGATTTTTGCGCGGCCTTTAAAACCGCATGCGAAGCCTTGCCGCTGGGAGATCTTCGCGATCCGACGACAGCCTACGGCCCACTGATTAATCAACGCGCTGTCGACAAGGTCATTGAACATCAAAATGATGCACTGGCTGCAGGCGCCACACTGCTGACGGGCGGGGAGCTGGAATCTGGCTTGCGTTACAAGCCGACGGTTATTCTGTCACCACCGCGTAGCAGCAGTGTCTGGCGCGATGAGAGCTTTGGTCCGATTACCAGCGTGACTAAGGCTGTGGACCTGGATGAAGCAATCAGTCTGGCAAACGACAGTGAGTTTGGATTGTCAGCTGCGGTACTCACTCGCGACGTGGTTGCCGGGTTCAAAGCTGCACGTGGCATCCGCAGCGGTGCAGTCCATATTGGTATGCATTCATTTCAAAGTAATGCCATGGCGCCGGTGGGTGGCCTTGGACTCTCTGGCATCGGCCGTAGCGGTGGTCACTACAGCACGGAAGAGTTCACCGAATTGAAGTGGGTCAGCATTGAGTTGGGTGATTGAATGAGCACCCATGCGCTTGTTCATATTAAAAGAGCCTATGCTGACCTGAGTCACGGTCAACTGCATTACCGTGTTGCCGGCAACAGGAACAAGCCGGTACTGCTCTTATTGCATCAAAGCCCCAGCAGCTCAGTAATGTATGAGCAGTTGATGTCCTTACTCGGCAATGAGTTTTATTTGCTGGCACCGGACACGCCGGGTTTTGGTATGAGCGATCCTCTGACGGGTAGTGCGAGCGTTGAGGCCTATGCGAAAATCATACGGGAATTTCTGCTTCAGCAAGGTGTAGATAGTACCTGGGTGTTTGGTCACCACACGGGAGCCTCTGTTGCTGTTCAGCTCGCTTTCGATGCCCCTGGGCTTGTAACAAAACTGGCGCTCTCAGGTCCGACTTTGCTGAGCGAGGCCCTAAAGTCAGCTTTGCCCGAGAAGGCGAAAGCCTTTCCCGCTCAGGCCGACGGTAGCCATTTGCTTGCCATGTGGCAGCGAATGCGCGCCAAGGAGCCGGACGCCCCGCTGGACTTAACCCTGCGTGAAACCTTGCTGGGTTTGTCGGTGGGAGAGGCATATCCCGAGGCCTACGACGCTGTTATCGATCAGGCTTTTGAAGCTCAGTTACGCTCGCTGGACTTGCCGGTACTGGTTTTTGCCGGCGACGGTGACCCTTTGTATCCGCAGCTTGACGCTGCACTGTCTGCCTGTCAGCAGGGTAAAAAGGCTGTGCTATCAGGCGCGAGAACCTATGCCTGTGATTTGTTTGCAGCGGACATCGCGCGTTTGTTGTGTGACTTTTTCCAGTCCGAAACTTCAGGAGACTCCGAGTAATGGACTTGCAACGCCACTCCCAGGGCTTGGGCCGACGCCCGGCGCTTATTCTGGTGGATATGATCAATGGATTCACGGATGCTGCCTGCGCTCTGGGCAGTGACTGCCCGGACGTGATTGCCGCAAATGCTCTGTTATTGTCAGCTTTTCGTGAACGCGGTCTCCCCGTTATTTTTACGACGGTGGTTTATCACAATGAAAATCAAGCCAAAGTCTTTCGTTCGCGCTTGCCGGCGCTGAACTGTCTCACGCCTGAATCGAATTGGGTGCAAGTGACCAATGAGCTTAGGCCGAACGACGATGAAGTCGTCATTGAAAAGCAGTGGGCCAGCTCCTTTTTTGGAACGGACCTGAATGCTCGTCTGCAAAGTGCCGATGTCGATTCGTTGGTGGTGACGGGATTGACCACGAGCGGGTGCGTTCGCGCAACGGTCCTGGATGGGTTGCAATACGATTATCCTGTTGTGGTGCCACGCGAGGCAGTGGGTGATCGCAACTCAGAGGCGCACGCAGCCAACCTGCATGATATGCACGCTAAATATGCCGATGTGGTCAGTGTGGCGGAGGTTATTGCGGCACTGCCGGCAGGCTGACGAGTGCGCAAATGATATAGGTTTTACCCTTGGATAGGCGCGGGATGCTTATTTAGCTATAATATTATAGTTATAGGTATTTCAGCAGTTTAGGCTGTCCATATGCCATCTTAGGCCGAACAGGCGCAGGGGAGAATGATATAAATGAGCAGTGCCATAGAAAAACTGTTTAGCAAGCGTGATCTTGAGCTTATGCAGAGCGAGGCGCCAACGCCGCTCTACTTTCAGATGTACAGCTTGCTGAAAAGCCGAATATTGGATGGCTCAATTCCTCACGGTACCCAAATGCCAACGGAACAACAGCTGGCAGAGATGTTTGGTGTGTCGCGAATCACCGCAAAGCGGGCGATGGACGAGCTGGCTGCAGATGAATTGGTTGAGCGTCGTCGCGGTAAGGGCAGTCATGTAACGCACCACTATGAGCCGGAGCCTGTGCAGGCGCCACTCGTCGGAATGCTGGAAAAACTCGCCAGCATGGGGCGGCAAACCCGCATCAAAGTACTGGATGTGGAAAAGGTGATTCCGCCAGCGGATATCCGCGCAGAGCTGGGTCTGGCGAAGGGAGAGAAGGCCCATCGCGTTATTCGTGTGCGAAGCAGCGAGGAAGGCGAACCTTTTGCCTACTACATAAGTTGGACAGTGGGCATCAAGAAAGGTTTTTCCAAGCGAGAACTGGAGAGCAACGTCCGGCTGGATACCATCAAGGAAAACGGCCTTATCGTGTCTAAGGTTGAGCAATATCTCGGAGCAGACGCAGCCAACAACGAAGTTGCCCGGGAACTGGAAATGAAGTCTGGCGCGCCAACCCTGACACTTGTGCGCCACTCGTACACCAACGACGATAAGTTGGTCGATATTCTGTTTTGTCAGTACAACCCCAAGCGCTTCCAGTATCGCATGAGTTTAAGTATGGATGACTACCATAGCGAGTAGTATCCGCGAGCAAATTCAGTGAGAACCAACACTGAACGAGGTCTAATCAAATCGCAGTAAGCGGCAAGCGGGGAGCGGGGGCTCTAGCAGCTGCAACTGCCAGGATTACGATATAGGTATTCACATGAGTAGTACGCATCCCATCATAGTGGCTGGAGCTGGCCCCGCAGGTTCCGTTGTTGCCCTCTATCTGGCGCAGCACAATGTGCCAGTTATTCTGCTGGAAAAGCACGCTTCGCTACCAATCGATTTACGGGCGTCAACCTTTCACCCGCCGTCACTGGAAATGCTTGATACGCTGGGTGTTGCCAAGCCCATGTTTGAGAAAGGTCTGAAGGTCGATAAATATCAATACCGTGACCGGCGCACTGATGAAGTGGCCGAGTTCGATATGGCGCTCATTCAAGACGAGACAAAGTTTCCCTTCCGTCTGCAGCTTGAACAGTACGAAATGACCCATATCGTCAATGATAGACTGAAGGACTACGATTGCGCACAAGTGCTTTTTTCCCATCAAGTCATCGGCTGCAAAAACGTGGATGGTGGGGTCGAGGTTGACGTTGGGACGCCTGAAGGCCGCAAATCAATGATGGCGTCTTTCCTGGTAGGCACCGATGGTGCTTCGAGCAACGTTCGCAAATCGGCTGGTATCGGTTTCGGCGGTTTTACCTACGACGAAAAATTTCTCGTCGTCAGCACGGCATTTCCTTTTGAGGATGTGTTTGAAAATCTTTCCTACGTCAATTACGTGTCTGATCCCGATGAGTGGTGCGTCATTTTGCGGACCGACAAGCTCTGGCGTGTCCTGTGGCCGACCAAGCCGGGAGATACTGAAGATGTGCTGCTATCAGACAGCTATATTCAGGCGCGATTGAAGCATCTTTACGACAAGGGCTCCGAATACGATATCGGGCATCGGACCCTGTATAACGTTCACCAGCGTGTTTCAGAAACCTACTACAAAGATCGCGTTGTACTCGCTGGCGATGCCTGTCACATCAATAATCCTTTGGGTGGCATGGGCATGAATGGCGGTTTGCACGATGCCTTTAACCTTGCCGAGAGATTGGTGCGTATTACCAAGGAGGGTGTAGCTTACGAACCTGAGTTCGCCCATTATGATCGGCAGCGCCGCGAACTGGCCGTCAGGTTCGTTCAAAATCACACCATTGAAAATAAAAAGCTCATGGAATCAACCGATAAGGATATTCAGGATAAGCGCCAGAAAATGTTGATGGAAACGGCCGCCGATCCGGTCAAGGCCAAAGCCTTTTTAATGGAGCGCGCCATGATCAATTGTGTGAGAGAAAGCTTGCAGGTTGCCTGAATTCCAGCGAAGGTGCTGCCAGTTGCCTGGCAGCACGATGTCTTTGTAAATACCAGATTGTTTATCTGCCTTGTATAGTCCCGCGAACGCTAAGAGCTGATTGCAAGCCCTGCGGCTGAACGATTTTTTGACTTCGTGTGTAGGGCAGTCAGCTCTGCTGAAAGCCCTTGGGTAAGCCGGCGGCGGAAGTAAAACCATACATTTCTTCGTTGGGTAGAAGCCGTTGTACCTCTTCGCGAACGGCAAGCAGTTTGTTCAGATCAATACCTGTCTTCAATCCCATCGCTTCGAGCATAAAGACCAGGTCTTCCGTCACAATATTGCCGCTGGCGCCGGGCGCAAAGGGGCATCCGCCAATCCCGCCAAGGCTGCTGTCGATGGTGGTCAGACCAATGTCGACGGCAGCAAGGGCATTGGCCAGACCCTGGCCACGGGTATTGTGCAGGTGCACACCGTTAAGCTTTTCGCGGCCGCAGGTCTCCCAAATGCGTTTGGTCAAGCGCTTTAACTGGGCGGGATTGCCGTAGCCGGTTGTATCTGACAGGCCGACTTCGTCGACGCCGAGCGATACAACTTTCTCTGCAATAGCGACCACCTTGTCCTCTGGAATAGCGCCTTCAATCGTGCAGCCAAAGGCGGTCGACAGTCCCACCTCGAACTTGGGGCGTTGGTCTTGAGGCAGTGACGCCACTAGTTCGACGATGCGTTCAATTTCCGCGAACATTTGCTCGTGGGAGCGCTTAACATTTTTCAGGCTGTGGGTTTCGCTGATGGACAGCGGAATAGCCATCTTGTGTGCGCCCGCTTTGATGGCGTTTTCGGCACCGCGCAGGTTGGGGATAAGTACAGCAACGGTCAAACCGGGGAGGGTGCGCGCATAGGCGACCAGTTCAGCGGTATCGGCAAGTTGCGGCAAGACCTTGGCCGGCACAAATGAGCCCACTTCAATTTCGCTGACACCGGCGGTGGCTTCCGCGGCAATCCACGCCTTTTTGTCCTCGGTGGACATAATGGTGTCAATGCTCTGTAGGCCGTCGCGTGGGCCAACTTCACTGATTTCTATATCCATTGTCATTCCGCTCTGCAGACATCTATCGATGTCAATGTTGATTAATAAAGCTATAATGATATAACATAATATCAAATGCTGGGTGACATGGGAAGTTGTCATAGCGACTGCGCCGCAGGCGGGTGCCCGCCTTGGCCGAAATTTTTTGAGCATTATTTCGGGAGAATACGAGTTGTCTGAACAGCAGGCTTTGCCCTTAAGTGGCATCAAGGTTATCGAATTTACGCATATGGTGATGGGGCCTGCCGCAGGTGTTCTATTGGCAGACTTGGGGGCAGACGTACTGAAAGTCGAGCCTCTCACCGGCGACAATACTCGCCGCCTGAAAGGCTCGGGAGCCGGTTACTTCCCGATGTATAACCGCAACAAACGAAGCCTTTGCATCGACCTAAAATCGGAAGAGGGAAAGTCCGTAGCTCTTGATCTTATTGCGGACGCGGATATCTTGATCGAAAACTTTAGGCCCGGGGCGATGGACAAGCTCGGCTTTTCCTACGAGGCGCTGAGCGAGCGCAATCCCGGTCTTATCTACTGCTCTTTAAAAGGCTTTCTTGACGGGCCTTATCAGCACCGCACTGCATTGGACGAGGTTACCCAAATGATGGGTGGTTTGGCCTATATGACGGGCTTGCCAGGCAAGCCCATGCGCGCCGGTTCGTCGGTGATCGATATCACCGGTGGCATGTTTGGCGCGATAGCTATTCTTGCTGCACTGGAAGAGCGCCATCGCACGGGTCGGGGCCAAAAAGTCAAAAGTTCGCTCTACGAAAGCACGGCATTTATGGTGGGGCAGCATATGGCCCAGCAGTCTGTCAGTGGTGTTGCGCCGCAACCGATGTCGGTGCGCACTTCGGCCTGGGCTGTGTATGATATCTTCGATACCGCCGATGCGGAACAGGTGTTTGTGGGTGTGGTCAGCGATACTCAGTGGCGACTGTTTTGTGAGGCTTTTGGCTTTACAGACTTTGCTGCTGACGAGACGCTTGAGAAGAATAACGAGCGCGTTGCACAGCGCGATCGAATTTTGCCCGTTATTCGTGAACGGTTTGGCGCTTTGACAAAGGTCGAGCTGATGGCCGCACTGGATAAAACCGGCCTGCCTTTCGCTCCCATTGCGTCGCCATCGGATCTGTTTGATGACCCTCACCTCAATGAGTCGGGTGGATTGCTTGATCTGACGTTGCCCAACAGCGGCGAAAAAACCCGCCTGCCGGCGATTCCAGTTGATATGGGTGGCCGCCGCATGAAAGTGCGCTTTGATTTGCCTAAAGAGGGTGAGGGTGCTCAGCAGGCCCTTTTCAATGCAGGCTTGACTGAGGAGCAGATCACGAAGCTGATTGATGAGGGTATTTTGAAGGCCGACAGCTAGGCTGTCGGCGTGCGATCGACTTCCCCGGGGCGTCTCGCTGCCTCAGTGCGGTATCTTAGACTTGGATTCTTAGGTTTGGCTGTTTAAGCGCCTAGAGACCGTTGGCGCTTCTGAGGTCATTATCTTTAGTCGGTGACAGGTATGCCCAGCTACGAGCGCGGCGGTCGGTCTCTTCAAATGCTTCAATATAGTCGGCATTTTGCAGGCTGAGTCCTATCTGATCCAGCCCGTTCATCAGCATGTGTTTTGCTGCGACTTCGATAGAAAAGGTATAGGTCTTGCCGTCGGGTGAGCGAACCCATTGCTCCTTTAAATTGATAGCAGGCTTCAAGTTTTGCGGATCGGCCTCACAGCAGTCGGCGATGTGCTTAGTATCCGCTTCGTCGAGCGCGATGGGCAGCAGGCCATTGTTGATGCAGTTGTTATAAAAGATAGCCCCGAAACTGGGGGCAATGATCACGCGAATGCCGTATTCGCGTAGCGCCCAAACTGCGTGTTCACGTGATGAGCCACACCCGAAATTATTCCCGCAGAGCAATATGCTGGTATCGCGGTATTCCTGTCGATTTAGCAAAAAATCCGGGTTGGGTTCGCGCCCGCCCGGCAAGGTATAGCGCCAGTTTGCAAAGAGTCCTTCACCGAGCCCTTCCTTGGAGACGAGCTTCATTTCCCGCGACGGAATAATTACATCGGTATCGATATTCGCCTGTAGCAGTGGGGCGGCTACGCCGCAGTGTTCGACAATGGGCGTGTTACTCATAAATACTCCCTCGGATCCGTAATTTTTCCGGTCAGAGCGGAAGCGACAACTGTCAGGGGGCTGGCAATGTGGGTTTTGACGCCGGGCCCTTGTCGGCCTTCAAAATTCCGGTTGGTGCTGGATATCACGCGCTTGCCGGGGCCAAAGGTCTCGCCGCCCGCGTAAAAGCACATGGAGCAGCCTGACTCTCGCCACTCGAAGCCAGCGTCAATAAATATTTGATGTAAGCCTTCGGATTCAGCCTGCTGTTTGACCTTACTCGAGCCGGGCACGCAAACGGCGGCTATGCCATCGGCAATTTTTTTGCCCTTTAGCATGGCAGCCGCTGCGCGCAGATCGCTGATGCGGCTATTGGTGCAGGAGCCGATAAAGGCAGCATCAATACGGATGCTGTCGAGTTTTTGTCCCGGCCGCAGATCCATATAGGTTTGTGCCTTCTCAACGGCAGCACGTGTGTCGGGATTGTCCAAATGCGCAGGGGAGGGAACGCACTGTCCGATGCCTGCGCTCTGCTGGGGGTTGGTGCCCCAGCTGACCGAGGGCTCAATGTCTGAGGCATTGATATGTATTTCCTGATCAAACACTGCGCCCGGGTCTGATTGCAAGGTTTGCCAGTGGGAAACGGCCTGGTCCCAGGCTTGACCGCTAGGGGCAAATGGTCGTCCCTTCACATAGTCGATCGTCTTATCATCGGGTGCCACAAAACCTGTGACGGCCGAAAATTCGACGGCCATATTGCACAGGGTCATGCGCGCCTCAATCGACAAGTCAGTAACAGCCTGGCCACAGAATTCGACAGCGTATCCCGCACCGCCGTTGGCGCCGTACTGTGAAATGAGGTGCAAGATCATGTCTTTTGCTGTGACGCCCGCTGCCAGTGCACCGTTAAAATGTACGCGCATAGCTTTGGCTTTTTTTAGCACCAGGGTTTTTGTCGCCAGGGCGTGTTCGGCTTCGGTAGAGCCAATTCCCCAGGCCAGCGCGCCAAGGCCGCCCAGCGTGCAGGTGTGACTGTCGGGGCAGACTGTGGTTAGACCGGGCAGGGCGATGCCCTGTTCTGCAGATACCACGTGGGCGATACCTTGATCGGCATCTCCAATATCAAACAGGCGAATGCCAGCCTCGGCGGCACTGCGGCGTGTCGCTTCGATAAACAGGTGGCCGGAAGGCATTTGCGTGCTGTCGCCGCGGCCGGGGTGAGTGTCGACGATGTGATCCATGGTGCAGAAGACTTGCTCGGGGCGCTGCACGCTACGTTTGCTGGCAGCGAGGCTTTTCAGTGCGATGCTACCCGTTCGTTCGTGCAGGAAAATGCGGTCGATATAGATCATACGGTGGTCTTCGTCCATCACTTTGACCGTATGAGAATCGAGTAATTTATCCAGCAGGTTTTTTGCCATGCCCAGTTTTGACCCCGTATGCATCTGATTGCGACGCGCTTTGATAGGGCGAATATTAGCATAACTTTACTCAAATGTAATAACGATATATCATTATATTTAATTGGTCCTCGGTGGCAGTTTCCCGCTGTGCTTTTTGCAGTTCGCCTGTGGCCAGCAGAACGGCAACTACCGCATTTCGCGTCAGTCTATAGAATGAGAGAGAGTTATGAATAAGCCTTTGGCCGGTATCCGCATTATCGATCTAACCCATATGTTGTCCGGTCCTTTTTGCACAATGACCCTGGCGGATCTTGGCGCCGATATGATTAAGGTGGAGCCGCTTCAGGGTGAAGGAACGCGCAAGTTACTGGCAACGGACCCACGAAACTCCATCGACGGAATGGGTGCCTATTTCATTACGCTAAACCGTAACAAACGCACCATGTCTATAGATCTGAAAAGTGAAAAGGGCCTGGAGTTATTTTATGAACTGGTGAAAACCTCGGATGTTGTAATTAACAATTTCGCCGCGGGTGTGCCCAGCAAGCTGAAAATCGATTACGAGCATCTGAGCAAGGTAAACGAAAAAATCATCACCTGTTCCATTACCGGCTTTGGCGAACAGGGGCCGGGGGCGAAACGACCGGCCTTTGATCAAGTGGCACAGGCATTTGGCGGTGGCATGTCAATCACCGGTTCCGATGCTGCTCACCCCATGCGCGCCGGTATCCCCATCGGGGATCTGGGTGGCGGTATGTTTGGTGTGATGGGGGTTATGGCTGCAATTATTGAGCGCGATCGCTCAGGGGTTGGTCAGCATGTCGATATTTCCATGCTGGATGTGCAGATCTCGCTACTGAATTACATGGCGACCATGTACTTTTTGTCCGGCGATGACCCTCACCCCATTGGCAATAGTCACTTTGTGCATGTGCCTTACAACAGCTATCCGACCAGT